>JAGLEV010000032.1 GCA_023144895.1 Thiotrichaceae bacterium | reverse complement strand
CATTATGTGTCGCTGTACGATTAGGCTGAAATATCTCCAAACCTGCATCCCAGCCATCTTGTACAAAAGAGGCACTCGCTGGGTTAGTTGCCATTGAAGTTGTATTTTGTGGGTTACCTGCAGCCGCTCCACCCATTGCTTTATGAGTTTGCCCTAGCCCCGCAGGTGCAATACCATTCGTTGCCAGTGCTGTTGTAGAAAATAGTGCTGTAGCAACAGCCAGCGCTAAAGCTAATTGAGTTGTGGTTCTCATAGAATCCTCCTAAGGACTTTTATTTTAATAAATTATTGTTTATTACTGCTAAGTTAAAACTGTATCAATCTAACGACATAGTGATATAAAACATTGAATTAATATTAAATACATCAATAATACTGGCTTAACTTAGTGTTGGAAGTAAAATTATAGTGTCATTTGCACAGTATAAATATGACATCAATCACCTATGTTGTCAATCTGCAACACAACAAAATATACTGAAAATACAAACAGTTAGATTAAAGTATTATAATTAGCTAATATTCATTAATTCTAGTGAGTTATAAGTCCCTATAACAAAAATAACGCAACTTTATCTCTAAACTTGATTACTTTTTCACAGTTATTTATGACAAAATAGTCTTTTAAATTTTTAGAGCCTATTGATTCATGTCAGTACTTACATTTCACACCAGTCACCAAGACAACCAAGCCCGACGCGGACAATTACAATTTCCTCGTGGCACGATTGAAACCCCTGCTTTTATGCCCGTGGGAACTTATGGAACGGTTAAAGCCATGACTCCTGAAGAAATTAAAGGTATTGGTGCTGAAATCATTCTTGGTAACACCTTTCACCTAATGTTACGACCAGGAACAGAAACTATCCAAGCTCATGGTGATCTGCATGATTTTATGCACTGGGATAAACCGATACTGACTGATTCTGGTGGCTTTCAGGTCTTCTCACTGGCTGAAATGCGCAAAATTTCAGAAGAAGGGGTCGCTTTTCGCTCACCCGTGAATGGTGACAAGATTATGATGACACCAGAATCATCGATGCAGGTACAACGGAAATTGGGTTCAGATATTGTCATGATCTTTGATGAATGCACCCCCTACCCTGCTACCCATAACGAAGCAATGCAGTCAATGCAACTCTCAACACGCTGGGCGCAACGAAGTAAAACAGCACATGGTGATAATCCTTCAGCACTCTTTGGCATAGTCCAAGGTGGCATGTATGAGGATTTACGTAAAGAGTCTGCACAGGCACTGCAAGATATTGGTTTTGATGGCTATGCAATTGGTGGGTTATCAGTCGGTGAACCTAAAGATGAGCGTGAGAAAGTATTAGAGACCACCTTACCTTTATTACCTAAAGACAAACCTCGTTACTTAATGGGAGTGGGCAAGCCAGAAGATATTGTTGAAGCAGTTATTCGTGGTGTCGATATGTTTGATTGTGTCATCCCCACTCGCAATGCACGCAATGGGCATTTATTTACTCGCTATGGTCAACTGCGTATTCGTAATGCTAAACACCAACACGATACCCGTCCCATTGATGAAAAGTGTGGTTGTTATACTTGCCAGAACTATTCTCGCGCTTATTTACGTCACTTAGATAAGTGTAAAGAAATCCTTGGTGCGCGCCTTAACACCATTCACAATCTTTATTATTATCAACAACTCATGCGTGAATTACGTGAGGCTATTGAAAATAACCAGCTTGATCAATACGTTAAAGAATTCTATGCAATACGCCAGTAAGTGAGGCTATACTATGGCGCATTTCTACTGGCTCAGCTTGAAAACTTTAATCAACAGGACACCCCATGACAGCTAAAATCATTTACACCAAAACCGACGAAGCACCTGCATTAGCGACCTACTCCTTATTACCCATTGTTAAAGCTTTTACTGCCTGTGCAGATATTGATGTTGAAGCGAAAGATATTTCCTTAGCAGCCCGTATTTTAGCAAACTTTTCTAGTGAGCTAAATGCTGATCAGCAAGTCAATGATGCTCTCGCTGAGCTAGGTGATTTAGCCAAAACGCCTGAAGCCAATATTATCAAACTACCTAACATTAGTGCCTCTATTCCACAGCTACAAGCAACCATTAAAGAGTTACAAGAAAAAGGCTTCGCCCTACCCGATTATAATGAAGCCAGTGCTCCACGCTATGCCAAAGTACTGGGAAGCGCCGTAAACCCTGTACTACGTGAAGGTAATTCAGATCGTCGTGTTGCGGCACCTGTTAAGCAATATGCAAAAGATAATCCACATCGCATGGGAGCTTGGCAAAGTCATTCTAAATCACATGTTGCGAGCATGAGTGAGGGTGATTTTTATTCTAGTGAGCAATCCATTGTCATAGAAAAGAATGATGATGTGACTATTACCTTTACTGATACACAGGGAAAAAGTACGGTATTAAAACCTTCAACGCCTTTATTAGCGGGTGAGGTTATTGATGCTAGCACCATGAGCATCAGTGCCTTACGTGCTTTTTATCGTGATTCCATTACTGCGGCTAAAAATGAAGATGTCTTGTTATCTTTGCACTTAAAAGCCACGATGATGAAGGTTTCTGACCCCATTATGTTTGGTCATGCCGTCACTGTTTATTATGCTGATGTCTTTACCAAACATGCTGATACCTTCGCTAAGATTGGCGTGAATCAGAACAATGGTTTAGGTGATGTCTATGCCAAAATCAAAACATTACCTCAAGTAGAACAGGATCAAATTACCGCGGATATTATGGCAGTTTATGAGAATCATCCTGCCCTAGCGATGGTCGATTCAGATCATGGCATTACTAATTTACATGTTCCTAGTGATGTTATTGTTGATGCCTCTATGCCTGCGACTATTCGCTCATCAGGACAAATGTGGGGGCCTGATGGTCAGCTAAAAGATACTAAAGCAATGATTCCTGATCGTAATTATTCAGGTATTTACCAAGCAACCATTGAGTTCTGTCAACAGCATGGTGCCTTTGATGTTACGACGATGGGCAATGTTGCTAATGTTGGTTTGATGGCGAAAAAAGCTGAAGAATATGGCTCACATGATAAAACCTTTGAAATGACTGCAGACGGTGATGTTACTGTCACTAATCAAGCAGGTGATGTCTTGATGCAACATAGCGTTGCTACGGGTGATATATGGAGAATGTGCCAAACCAAAGACGAGGCGATTAAAGATTGGGTTAAATTAGCGGTAAAACGTGCTAGAGCAACTCAGAATGCGACTATTTTCTGGCTTGACCCTGAACGTGCTCATGATAAAAATCTGATTAACAAAGTGAACCAATACCTTCCTAATCATGATACAGCAGGCTTGGAGATTGAAATATTATCTCCAATGGCAGCGACTCATCATGCACTTGCCCGCGTTAAAGCAGGTAAAGATACGATTTCTGTCACAGGCAATGTATTGCGTGATTACCTTACCGACTTATTTCCTATTCTTGAACTGGGCACTAGCGCAAAAATGCTTTCTATTGTGCCATTACTTGCAGGTGGTGGATTATTTGAAACAGGTGCGGGTGGGTCTGCACCAAAGCATGTGCAACAATTTACGGAAGAAAACCATTTACGTTGGGATTCATTAGGTGAATACCTTGCACTTGCGGTTTCGATTGAAGCGCTTGCTGAACAAAATAATAACACCAAAGCTAAAGTACTTGCTGAGACATTAAATGAAGCAACGAGCCAATATTTACGCAGTAATAAATCTCCTTCTCGTCAAGTGAATGAGCAAGATAATCGGGGTAGTAGCTTCTATCTTGCCTTGTACTGGGCGCAAGCATTAGCTAAACAAGTCGATGATAATGAGCTACAAACCCAGTTTACCGCTATTGCTCAACAGCTGACTGATAATGAAGAAAAGATTACTGAGGAGTTAGTTTTAGCTCAAGGTGTCGCGATAGATATGGGAGGGTATTATTATCCTGATATTCATCGTGTTGAGGCAGCGATGCGTCCTAGTGCAACATTTAATGGAATTATTAATCAAATTTAGCGGCGAGAAATCACTCTTTAGATCAACTCCCAGACTAAAGCCCAACCGTTTCTACATCATGGAGAGGTTGGGCTTCAACTCCCTCAATAACAACCATTAATATCATCAATGAATCGTTGTGCTCTTTATCCTCCCCTTAGTGATAAAGACACTACCATTGATAAGCTTCAGTATAGCGAACAATACAACTAAAAACCTATAGTAAAGAGAATTTTAGCCATTATTCGGTCATTCTCTACCATGAAAATACATTCTCTTTATCGACTATTTCCACTCATTATGATTTTCCTAACGCTAAGCTCCCCTGCTCTTGCAAAAGAAAACTTATTATGTAGTACACAAATACTAGCAAAACCGATACCTAATGGCTATACATGGACACTAGCCTCACGTTTAGGCAAGATATTACGCATGGCAGAAAAAGAATATGGGGAACGAGATAAACGCTGGACATTACTAGGGGTTGAATTTAGCACCGATGACCGACCTTCTATTTGGTATCCTGGTGGTTATGAAGCAAAAAATATTATTATTCAACTCACCCGTAGCACTTCTCATAGTGAGCGTGAAGCCTTATTCCAACTCACTCATGAGGTTTTCCACGTACTCAGCCCTAATGCAGAAATAAAATCTACAATGCTAGAAGAAGGGCTAGCCACTTACTTCTCAATCAAAGCACTACAATCAATGGGCTTTACTATTAATAAAAAATATATTGCTAACAAGAAATACCAAAAAGCGTACCGCTTAGTTTCTCAACTGTATGAAAATCACCCTGAAACCAGTGAGCTGATCAAATCCTTACGCAAACAAGGTCTAAAGATATCAGAACTTACTGCTGACGATATTCAGGCTATCTTTTCTAATATTGATAGCGGTTTAGCTTCTCAGTTAGCCCATAAATTTGGCTCATAGGCTCATCGGTTTACATGCCGTTACTAAAACGCTCATCAAAAGTGACAGCACTCTCCCTAACTAAAGTTAAAGCACTGGCATATTGATTTAATATATTCAAAGAAAAGGTAATACGTTCTCTAAAATAAGTATCTGCTTCGGCAATATTATCACTGGCATTAGGATTGAGAACGGACTCAACATTACGAATAATCAACTGCTCAGGAATATAACAAAGGCGATTATTCTTAGCACTATTCATCCGCATTTCAGCCAAAGGATAAGCACCACCATCACCTGATGATACGCCAACGAGTAATGCGGGTTTATGTGCTAGCTGTTGCTTGCCGTGTAATAGTAAGAAATTCTTTAATGCCGCAGGTGCCATACCATGATATTCAGGAGCTAAAATAATAAAAGCATCACTTTGCTCCAGTATTTCATTATTTTCTTTTAATAAAGCCTGCCAGTCAGCATCGCCCTGCCAGACAGACTCATCCCACAAAGGATAAGGCTTATCGGTCATATTAATTTGCTGAACTTGCTGAGTATAACCGTCTAACAATACGCCTTGAAAATACTGTGTTAGCTTATAACTCTGCGAGTTTTCTGGAAATCTTTGGCTACCATTGATTATCGTGACATGTTTCATTTGTTTTTCTCCATTTAAATACCTCTAACAGTCGACATACACTTGCCATAGGATAACAATTTACGCTACTGTTGTTCTTTGGACTTATCACTTCACTTTCACACGGAAACTTCATAATGAATTTAGGCCTATTTATCATTACCCTAATAAGTCTTGCTGTCCTTTTAATATGCTATTTATTCATCAGCACACGAAGTTTCAAGCATCATCCTGTGACGGGGCTTATTTCATTACTACCTGTTGTTAATTTACTCATCATACCCTCTGTTTGGTATCAAATCCGTAAACCTTTTTTTATATCGATTATTGCAATCATCATGGCAGTCGTAACATGGTTTTTTGGTGGGCAAAACTATTATAGCTCATTCATCAACAATAAAATGACCACTCCAACTCAACAGAGCGCGGATGCCTCACCTTTAGCAAATACAAATACTAGCAATAACAGTACTAACACGATTCCTTTCCCACAAAGCCCACTTTATTATATAAACTTTCATCCAAAAGAAATCACAGCGCTTGAACAAACCGTTAACCAGTATATTCGTATTAAGCTGATTGATAGCAGTCTCATTGAAGGTAAAAATAAAGCCGTGAGTCAATCGACTCTAGAACTGATTGTTGGTTACAATAATACACAAAAAGTGGTTAAGGTTTTACGAAGAGATATTAAATCACTTGAAGTCTTAAATGAAACCTCGAAGCAAAAGTAGAGAATATTGTGCAAACTATTTATGTGTATCGTTCACAGAATAAACAGTGGACTTACCTCTTTCTCCCAAAGAAAGATGATTTTTCTGTACTGGATGACACCTTAGTCAAGCTATTGGGTGAATTAGATTTTACCTTTGAATTTGAGCTGGATAAGCAAAAGAAATTGATGCAGAGTGATAGTGCAACTGTCCTCAAGCAAATTAAAAAAGAGGGCTTTTACTTACAGCTTCCCCTTGGTAAAAAGCTTAGTGGCATCGCATAAACCATAAAGCTATTGGCATCCTTTGATATTCCGATTACTATATTGCCAACTATTTTATGAGGTGCTGTAAACCTGCATGAACTTATTTCATGTCTATTGCTCGCCTCTTCTCAATATTAAAGGTGATTTATGGGATTTTTAGCTGGAAAACGCGCACTCGTTGTTGGTATCGCAAGCAACCGTTCTATTGCATATGGTATTGCTAAGTCAATGTCTGATCAAGGTGCTGAACTTGCTTTCACCTATCAAAATGACAAGCTTAAAAGTCGTGTTGAAAAAATTGCAACCGCCTTAGATTCAAATATTATTATTCCCTGTGACTTAGGTAGTGATGATGAAATCGCTCATACAATAGAAGCACTAACGGGTCACTGGGATAATTTTGATATCGTGATTCATGCGGCGGCTTTTGCCCCTAAAGAACAATTAAAAGGCAGTATTGTTGATAATACCACTCGTGAAGGGTCTATGATCGCGCATGATATTAGTGCCTATAGCTTTCTTGCTTTAGCCCGCTACTGTCGTCCTTATCTTAATGATAATGCCGCACTTCTTACCCTTAGCTATCTTGGTGCTGTCGCCTCTATTCCGAATTACAATGTGATGGGCATGGCAAAGGCGAGCTTAGAATCTGCGGTACGTCTTATGGCATCAGACCTTGGTCCTGAAAAAGGTATTCGTGTGAATGCTATTTCTGCTGGCCCTATTCGTACATTAGCGGCGGCAGGCATTGGTGACTTTAGAAAAATGCTAGATCATGTGGCTAGCAATGCGCCACTACGTCGTAATGTGACGATTGATGAAGTGGGTAATGTGGCGGCTTTCTTATGTTCTGATCTGGCAAGTGGTATAACGGGAGAAATCACTTATGTGGACTCTGGTTATAGCACGGTGGGTATGTCGGGTTATGAAG
>JAGLEV010000031.1 GCA_023144895.1 Thiotrichaceae bacterium | reverse complement strand
CAAGAGGATCAATAGGTTCAGGTTGATAACACTCCATGCCTGTAGTACTGATATCTTTTACAAGTTCAATCGTAGTTTGAGCATATGAAGGTTGTAATAGCAGCATTAAAATCGCAGCAGCTAGAGGTTTTAATAAGAATTTTTTCTTGCCAAGTATTTCCCTTGCTTTTATTTTGTTTGCAACTTGGCTAATAACACTCACAATGGATAATTTGGGCGTACTATCGAAATTGAAGGGGATTGATTGCTCATTAATATGATTGTTTTGTTTATTTGTATCGCTATCATTGAGGTGTTCAAGCCCACACCGTTGAGGTTTTTTATTATTAGACATTTTATCCCCTAGATTTTTTTTATTATTTTTTTATAGATAATGATAAGGAAAATTATTAATGAGTCTTTATTTTACTGACCAAGTGTAGGAATAGAACCTTATTCTCAGCCTCAGTCTCTAGTTTTCTGGTCATTAATAAATTGTCTTATTATAACTCATTATTTCAAGAACTTGAGCAATCATTACATCAGCCTTATTGTAATTAATATCCAATAAAATGGTTCTATTATTATGCTCCAACAAAAGGCTAGGAAAGCCCTGTATACCTTTATCTTGAGCAAGATTTATTTCTATTTGTAACTGTTGCTGGGTATCAGGATGATTTAATTGTTGAGAAAATTGCTCTTTATTCATCCCTAGCATTTCAGCTAATGAAATTAATACGGTTGTATCGGAAGGATTTTTTGCCTGTTGATAATAAGCCTGTTGAATTGCAACAATCATCATTTCCTCATAATGTACTGACTGATTTCTAGCAGCAATCACTGCTCGACACGCAGGGTAAGTCGAGCGTCGTGGCATACACTGAGTCCAAAAATCAAAATTAAAATGTACATTGGGAATATGTTGTTCTATCTTTTTCCATATTGTTTGTAGGCTATGTTGTAACTCTTCAGGCATAGGTTCATCATTATCGACGGCTAAGCCACCCAGTAGATTGCGTATTTCAACTTCTGGAGGTAGGCTTAATTTAACCTGTTGCCATGTCTGATGAAAGCCCCAACACCAGCTACACATAGGATCATGCACATAATATAAAATTGTTTTATTTTTATCTTCGTCCATAATTGATCCCTTTTAATCGTGCGAAATGAGAGAATGAGTTTATGCTGAAATGGAATGATGTACTAAGCCTTTCGGAGCAAGGTGTGGCTCCCGTTGAGCAAGCTATTGAGAAAACTTCTGAGGAGTGGCGAGCGCTACTAAGCTCAGAACAGTTTCATATTACCCGTCATAGTGGCACAGAAAGTCCCTTTAGCTCCACAATGTGTAGCCTCTTTAAACGCGGTATTTATCGTTGTACTTGTTGTCATGTTGCGGGTGAAGAAACACGCTTATTTGATGCCAGTGAAAAATTTGATTCTGGTACAGGCTGGCCTTCCTTTACACAGCCACTAATCCCTAATGCAGTAGCATATAATAAAGATAGTTCACAGGGCATGGTAAGAATTGAAGCTATTTGTAATACCTGTAAAGCACATTTAGGTCATGTATTTCCTGATGGCCCTGAGCCTAGTGGTCTGCGTTATTGTATTAATGCTATTTCGCTTCATAAAATTTCATCATCAATCGATAATGACGCGTGCGATTAGAAGCTCACTAGTTCATAAACCAAGGATAATATAATAATGGAATTAGCAACATTTGGTGGTGGTTGTTTCTGGTGTACAGAAGCTTTATTTCAACAAATTAACGGTGTGCTGAGTGTCGAAAGTGGTTATACAGGAGGAGCGTTAGAAAATCCTAGCTACCCCGCAATATGCAAAGGCACAACAGGTCATGCAGAAGTGATTCAAGTAGGCTTTGATCCCGAGAGTATTGCTTATGAAGATTTACTACGTATTCATCTGAGTTCACATAACCCAACCACAATAAATCAACAAGGTGCTGATCGTGGCACACAATACCGTAGTGCTATATTTCCTCATAATGAAGTACAGCGTTTAAGTGCTGAGGCAGTTATTCGTGAGTTACAGGCTGATTATGAAGATAAAATTGTGACAAGTTTAGAGTCTTTTGAAGTATTTTATAAAGCAGAAGATGAGCACCAAAATTATTATAATAACCATGCTGAAGCACGTTATTGTCAGATTGTGATAGCGCCTAAATTACGACGTTTGCAGAAGGGAAATCATGGTGATTTTGTGAAAAGTGTGTAAAACAGCGTTAGAAAATTCAATCCAGTGCTAGAAAAAACTAACACTGGATAATTAGCAAAGCTTAGCCTAACTTAGCTTGGATTGTTTCAATCACAGCATCGCTAGAGGTGGCTTCAACACTAAGTAATAAACCTTCGTTCTTATAAAAACCAACTAATGGGGCTGTTTGATCATTATAAACATTCAAACGGTTACTAATGGCTTTTTCCGTTTCATCATCACGTTGAACAACAGGATCACCACATTTGTTACAAACACCTTCAACCTTAGGCGGGTTAGATTTAACGTTGTAAATTTCACCACAGCCAGAACAAGTACGACGTGTTGTTAGGCGATCTAAAATTACACTACGTGGAACATCAATCTCAACAGCAAAATCAAGCTTCTCACCCATTTTTTCTAATAATGTTTTTAAAGCTTCAGCCTGAGGGATTGTGCGTGGGAAGCCGTCAAGAAGGTAACCATTTTTACAATCATCTTCTTTTAAACGTTCTTCCATGATGCCCATGATTAAATCATCAGAAACAAGGTCGCCAGCGTTCATTGCTGCTTTTGCTTGTTTACCAAGCTCTGTTCCTGCCGCTACTGCGCCACGAAGAATATCTCCTGTAGAGATTTGTACCGACCCATCGATCTTAGTTAATAATTTAGCAACAGTTCCTTTGCCAGCGCCTGGTGCGCCCAATAAAATTAGTTTCATTCAATAACTCCTTATAAAATTAGACAGAGATCTTTATAACCTTATGTCCAGTGAAGTCACTGATCGGGCATAGCAGGGTGCTATGAAAAGTCTCTACGAAAAAGCAGGGGCATTGTGATGGGTTCGGCAGATGAAATCAATCTAATTCTTATTTAACTTTAAAGGTCTTAACTCCAATATAACGCTGACTCGTGTTAGAAAAGCGACCACTTTTACGTTGAACAACCACGGTATAGGTTTTTCCTTTTTCTAAAGTAATATCAACGGTTACTGGTGAGGATAGCTTATTTTTATAGCCAGTCTCTTGGGCAAGACTCCAGACTTCACCTAAACGACTATTTCTTGTTCTTTTACCTCTATAGAGATTGATCTGGTAGGCATTGTGGGGTGTCCATGTGATTGTCGGGCTTTGTCCTGAGCTGACTCTAACCTTGGGAACTTGTGATTGATCAAGTCGATGAATACCGCTACATCCTATATTAATGAATAGGCTGCTAAAGAGTAGGGTTGTTAATCCCAGTTTTTGTAATTTATTATAGTTCACGTTTTCCATGTGCTTCACCCACTTTAATGAATAGTATTATACACTATATATATTATAGTAAGAGACTGCGCTATAACTCACTTGATAGTCAGGTTATTGGTATAATATTGCTATGCAAAAATCAACGATAGTCTTTGGTCATCTGATTTTATGATGACAAAACCCAATATATTAACAATCTCTGGTCATGACCCCAGTGGTGGTGCAGGTATTCAAGCGGATATAGAAAGCATCCAAGCGATGGGCTGTCATCCAACCAGTCTTATTAGCTGTTTAACGGCACAAAATAGTTGTAATGTAGAATCTGTTTATGCTGTAGATGCAGAGCTTCTTTATCAACAATACACTCTCTTAGTGAGAGATATGCCACCTGCTGCGATTAAAATAGGGCTAATTTCCAATCATGAAATATTAGCGGTCATTACGACTATTTGTGCTGAAAATACGAATATTCCCATTGTTGTTGATCCTGTATTAGCCGCAGGAGGTGGTAAGAATATTGCCAATCAATCACTGACAGAGGCTATTTTTAATGATTTATTACCTAAAACAACGGTAGTAACACCGAATACAGAAGAGTCTACAAAGCTAAGTGGTTTGGCTGACCCTGCTCTTGCATCTCAGCTATTTATTGATCAAGGCTGTACTTATAGCTTAGTCACAGGGACACATGCCAATACTGATATGGTGACTAATCATCTTTATGACCGCAATGGTTTAGTGCAAAGTTTACTATGGGATCGTTTGCCTTATGAATACCATGGTTCAGGTTGTACTTTAGCGAGTGCCTTAGCGGCTCGGCTGGGACTAGGGGAGGATATACAAACAGCCTGTGAAAAGGTACAGCAGTTTGTGTGGGATAGTTTGAATACTGCGACAACCCAAGGGCAATGTCAGTATTTTCCTCATCGAATTACCTAGTTTTTAGCGTTGAATTAATATAATTCTAAAAACTTTGGCTTTATTTTCTAGCTCATGTAATAAGTCAATGTATTCACTTGTTGACCAAGATTGATTTTTTCTACCTATTTTTTGTCAGTTGGCAAATACCAAAAAAGGGGTCTTTTAGAATGTATTTGCATCTAACCAAGCAATTATTCACAATAGCTGATATTCGTATTGATAGAGATAAGGGAAGAATAAAGCCATGAGCAATTTAATTGAAATTAAAGTCCCCGATATTGGTGATGTTGCGGACGTAGAAGTCATTGAATTATTAGTAAAGGAAGGAGATGTTGTTCAGCAAGAGGACTCTTTGATCACGGTTGAATCGGATAAGGCTTCAATGGAAATCCCTAGTAGTTCAGCAGGGGTGGTGAAAAGTATTTCTGTTGGTGTGGGTGATGAGGTGAGTGAAGGTTCTGTTATTCTCATGCTTGAAGCCAGTGATACTGGAGCAGATACTGCCTCTATAGAAGAGGCAAAAGCTGAGGCACCAGCAGTTGCCCCTGTTGCTAGCACAGTCGATGGTGAAAGTGATCAACATGCTGAAGTGGTCGTATTAGGTTCTGGGCCGGGTGGTTATACTGCGGCTTTTCGTGCGGCTGACCTTGGTAAACAGGTTATTTTAATTGAACGTTATCCTAATATTGGGGGTGTTTGCTTAAATGTTGGCTGTATTCCTTCCAAGGCTTTGTTACATACAGCACAAATTATCAATGAGGCGAAAGATGCAGCCGCTCATGGTGTGAGTTTTGGTGAGCCAACGATTGATATTGATAAGATTCGTCGCTATAAAGAAGACACTATTGGCAAATTAACGGGTGGTTTAAAGCAATTAGCCAAACAGCGTAAAGTAACGATTGTTCAAGGTTATGGCAAATTCACTTCTGCTCATACGATTGTGGTTGAGGATGATGAAGGTAAGACTCAGCAAATTAGTTTTGATCACTGTATTATTGCCGCAGGCTCAAGAGTGACTAAGCTACCCTTTATACCTTGGGAAGATCCTCGCGTGATGGATTCAACGGATGCTTTAGAGTTGGAAGAAGTACCTAAACGTTTGTTGATTGTTGGCGGTGGTATTATTGGCTTGGAAATGGCGACGGTTTATGATGCCTTG
This sequence comes from Thiotrichaceae bacterium, assembly GCA_023144895.1. Classification (GTDB taxonomy): domain Bacteria; phylum Pseudomonadota; class Gammaproteobacteria; order Thiotrichales; family Thiotrichaceae; genus HyVt-477. The sequence continues at coordinate 7,418 of JAGLEV010000031.1, read as the reverse complement.
GGTTCTGATATTACCGTTGTGGAGCTATCGCCTAGTCTTATTCCTGGAACGGATAAAGATATTATTCGTCCACTAGAGCGTCGAATTAAGAAAAAATATGAAAATATTTACCTCAATACGAAAGTGACAGCGGTAACTCCAAGTGATGAAGGCTTGATTTGTGAATTTGAAGGAAAAAAAGCACCAAAGCAAGATACTTTTGACCGTGTCTTAGTTTCCATTGGTCGTACTCCTAATGGTTTGTTAATTGATGCTGATAAAGCGGGTGTGTTAGTCAATGAATATGGTTTTATTGATGCTGATCAGCAAATGCGCACGAATGTTGATCATATCTTTGCCATTGGTGATGTGGTTGGTCAGCCAATGTTAGCGCATAAAGCAACCCATGAAGCGAAAGTTGCGGCAGAAGTGATTGCAGGGCATAAGGCTTTCTTTGATGCTAGAACAATTCCATCGGTTGCTTATACTGATCCAGAAATTGCCACTATGGGTAAGTCAGAGCAACAGTGTAAAGATGAAGGTGTTGAATATACTAAAGGTGCATTCCCTTGGGCTGCGAGTGGGCGCTCACTATCGATTGGTCGTAATGAAGGCTTAACAAAAGTCTTATTTGATAAGGAAACGGGTCAAATTATTGGTGCTAGTATTGTGGGAACGAATGCAGGTGAATTAATTGCTGAAGCAGTACTCGCCTTGGAAATGGGCGCAGATGCTGAAGATATAGGCTTAACGATTCATCCACATCCAACGTTATCAGAAACTATTAACTTTGCAGCAGAAGTTGCAGAGGGTAGTTGTACTGATATTTATGTACCAAAAAAATAATTAAGCACAGCTTGTCAGTAGGCTTCAGTCCAACAAATTTTGTTCAGACTGAAGCCTATCTATATTATTACAATTCCTTTTAGCTCTCTAGTAAATAACTCTGATTACCTCGCATTCGCATCGCTAGAATATCTTTTAATTCTGCTGGGTAAGATGCAGTAACGGCTTCACGTTCAAGAATAGTGGCAAACCATGCTTGTAGTTTAGGAAGGTTTTCAAGAATATCAACGCCACTTAGCTCTTTAATTATTGCTAAACGCACAGCAATAGGAGCAGCAGCAATATCAACCATAGAGAAGTCATTGCCATTAAAGTAGGGTGTATTTTTTAAAGCATCTTCTAGTCCTTCTAGTTTATCTTCTAAACTTTCTTTGGCACTTGTGGAGTCTTTTTTATTATCAGCCATAATCCACTTGAAAATATTCATGTAGATAGGACTGGTATATTCCACCCATACACGATTAGTGGCACGAGTTAATGCATCTTCTGGATGAATTGAGGGAGGGTTAACTTCATTGATATACTCACTAATAACGGCAGATTCAAAAATAGCCGTGCCATCAATATCAAGTACAGGAACTTTACCACTAGGCGATATTTCTACAAACCACAAGGGTGGCTCTTCAGGATTGACATATTCTTGGTCAAAATCAATGCCTTTTTCGTGCAATAATAAAGCACTACGCTGGGCAAAGGGACAGGTTTTAAAGCCGATTAGGCGAGGTTTGCTCATTGGTTCTTCCACGTTAACGAGTAAATGAGCGACTATTGTAACAGACACAAAAAAGCCTGCGAAGTGCAGGCTTTTTTGAACTAAGCAGTTTGCTTATTATGCACCAGGTAACTCACCTGCTGCTTTAGAAGCATTTTCGCCTGTTGCTTTAGCGTCAGCTTTAGCATCTGCATTTCCAGCTCCAGCCCAATCAGCGATTGAGTTGCCAGCCATTGCGCCATTGCCATCAGCAGACATTGCTGTATCCATGTTAGTGCGACCTTTTCCTTTGAAAGAGATAGCAAAATCTACTTCGCCGTCTGCATCGCCTTTACCTGTTCCCCAACCATTTGCTTTAGCTGCGCCATTTCCAGCGCCATTTCCAGCGCCTTTAGACCAAGCTGAAGTATTACCTGCTCCATTTGCATTACCTGTTCCATTTTGCATTCCATCGAACCAATCTGCTGAAGCAGTAGTAGAAAGTGCTAGTGTGCTGATAAGTAGTGCTGTTGATAATAATTTCATGGTGTATCTCCTAGATAAAGTTAAATTCGTTGTAGAAGCCTTGCTTCAATGGTGATTAGTATATCGTAATACTCTAATATAGCAATAGTCTAATGTGATTAATTTTAATATATTTTATTAATTGCTTGTATAACATGTGCTTGCAGGGTATTATTTCTAATAACTTATAATTTGTATGGGAAATTAGAGTGTGTTAGCGGTAAATATCAGTAAAATTTTAGCAAAAAAAGTCTTATTTTGATCAAATTTTGCTCTGTTCGTAAAAATATGGCGATTGTCTTGTCATTTTAACCGTTGATTCAGGAAAGGGGTGCTAAAGTTCTCCTCATTGAAACAAGGAATCTTTGTAGAGGCTTTAGGGATCAGGTTGAATAGGTGATATTGCTTATTTATTTTTATTTTCTGAGTTCAGCTTTCTTAACAATACTAATGATGAAGTTATCTGAGTTGTTCAGATGAGGTAGTATTACAGCATTATATGACTGTAGTGATTTAGGGGTAGGCTAGACTGACTTGATCAGACAGCCATAATAAAAAAAATAATATAAATGAATAATTCTTTTAAATTAAACTTTTTACCAAAACTGTGCGTTGCGCGCTCTCTATTTAATATTTTAGCGATTACAGCGGTGTTGTCATTTGTATTAACACTAATGACATCAACCGATAGCGTGAAAGGTTTTTTTATACAGTTAGGGCTGACGAGCTTATTTGTCGTCTGGACAGCGATTATGTCGGTTGTTATCGTTTGTTTACTAACACGTTTTTTATTACGCCTATCAATATTAAATGCATCCTTAGTAATTATTAGCATTGTTATTGGATTTACATTACTGGCTTCAGTGTTAGGACAAGTCGCCAGCTATATTTATATTAACAAGGAAATAGAGTGGGACGTATTGTTCATTTTGCGTAATGCCTTTATAGGGGCATTGATAGCAGGAGTGATTTTACGCTACCTCTTTGTACATGGTCAGTGGGAACAGCATATACAGAATGATTCAGCGGCAAAATTTACGGCTTTACAGTCAAGAATGCGCCCACATTTCTTATTTAATAGTTTAAATACCATTGTGCAACTAATGTCGACTGATGTAGAGCAGGCAGAAGAAGCCTTGCTTGATTTAGCCGATATCTTTCGCTCCACTTTAGACAAGCGAGATCGTGTGTCACTCCATGAAGAGCTGGATGTTACGACACGTTATTTACGAATTGAAGGTTTGCGTTTAGGTAAGCGACGTTTATCAGTGGTATGGGATATGGATAGAAATTCATTACCTTTTGATATGCCGATTCCACCACTATTACTTCAGCCTTTGGTTGAAAATGCTATTTATCATGGAATACAACCTCGCAAGGATGGCGGTACATTAGGGATAAGCCTCTATGATGCGGGTGATTATTTGGAGATATCGGTAAGTAATCCGATACCTCCTGATGGGACATCAACACATTCAAAAGGCAATCACATTGCTCAGGAAAATCTAAAAAATAGATTGAAAATTGCGTATGGCGACAAGGCTAAATTATCAATTACAAAATCTGGGCATCAATATCGTGTCGCATTCCGAATACCTAAGGAGTCAGTATGAGTATTAATATTCTTGTCGTCGATGATGAAGAATTTGCGAGGGCACGTATTAAAAAACTTCTCGACGAAAATGATGATTATAAAATTTGTGCAGAAGCTGAAAATGGAGCTGAAGCACTAATGATGGTGGAACGCCATCAGCCAGACCTTGTTTTGCTCGATATTTCTATGCCAGTGATGGACGGCTTAGAAGTGGCAAAACATCTTTCCGGCATGGACTCGCCACCGGCCGTTATATTCACCACTGCGTACGGTGAATATGCACTTGAGGCCTTTTCTACTAAAGCAACGGGGTATCTAATGAAACCAATAAGACAAGAACAATTATTACAAAGTCTTGCGCAAGCACGTTCATTGAATCGTGTACAACGAACTGAAATTCTTGAAAATACATCAGAGAACAGCGGTAAAAGAAAACATATCTGCGCACGTATGCGTGGTAACTTGGAATTAATTCCAATTGAAGATGTGTACTATTTCCAAGCGGATCAAAAATATGTCACAGTAAAACATAAGAAAGGCGAGGTGATTATTGAAGAATCATTAAAGTCTTTAGAGAGTGATTTGAATGATCGCTTTATTCGTATTCATCGTAATGCATTGGTGAGTAAGAGCCGTATTACTGGATTGACTAAGACTGATATTGGTCGTGTTCGTGTCACTATCGATCAAATCACTGACCAGCTAGAAGTTAGCCGTCGTCATGTTGCTGAATTGCGTCGTTTTGTACGTGATAGATAAAATTATTTAGTTATTATTTCAGTACACTTAAACCCTTCATTGTTGATGAGGGGTTTTTTTTGTCTAAAATAGTTGAATTGAGTGAAAATAATCACAAAATTAATACCCGCTTGCTATATTCTTAGGGACTTTGAAAAGATCACTAACCAATACTCCGTAAAATGCTGAAGCAGGCTAATTGATCCCGTATACTTTGGGCTTGGTTACAAACCTGATTTGCTTAAACAATAAAAATTATGTCTCAACGTCTTGATACAAGTTACACCGTGGATACTCCCGAGGGTATTACACTGCATTTATCTCCAGCAGGTCCTGCACCTCGTTTTCTGGCACTCATCATCGATTTGATGATTCGTATGATGGTGAGTAGTATTATCTTCATTGTGCTTATCTTTGCTGGTGAAACAGGTGTTGGTCTTGCTTTGATTCTTACTTTTATGCTGGAGTGGTTTTATCCTGTTTATTATGAGGTAAGAAAAGAGGGGCAGACACCGGGTAAAAAATCATTTGGCTTGTATGTCGCTCAAGAGGATGCAACACCTATTAATTTTTCCTCATCTGTTATTAGAAACCTATTACGAGTTGTCGATTTTCTACCTTTCTTTTATATTTTTGGTTTGGTTAGCATGTTATTAAATCGACGTTTCCAACGCCTAGGTGATTTGGTTGCTAAAACGGTAGTTTTACATAAGCCTGAGGTTCAGGTGAATATTAAGATAAGCAAGAAGGACGATAAATTCCTCAATGAGATAAAGGAGCTAAAAAGAAAAGTCTCTCTTTTAGAGGGAAAGGATATTAGTGAGGTTGATTTAAATGAAGCGAGTATTCGTCCTCCATTTAAATTTACTCTCATCGAGCAACAAGCCTTAATATCCTATCATCAGAGAAGCCAGAAAATATCAGATGAACGTAAAGAAGAGCTCGCAAAAATAACAGGAGATTTGGTGAAAAATGAAAAAAAACCAGTGGCTTATCTTATGGGTATTGCCAACCATCTTCTCGGTAAGGGATCAACATGAAACAATCTCCTTTTGTTGAAAAATACTCTCCCCTATGGCTTCAGTTTGAAGAATGGTTAAAGTATCAAAAAGCGCCAAAAAGGCTTAAAAAGACACTTGAAGAGCCTGATATTGATGTGCCATCAGTTTATCGCCAAATCTGTCACCATTTAGCATTATCACGTTCTCGTTTATATAGTTATATTTTAATTGAACGTTTGAATCAACTGGTGTTGAGTGGGCATCAAGTACTTTATAGCCATCACACTTATTTCTTAGGTGATGTTGCCCAGTATTTTGGTCAAACATTTCCAGCATTAGTGCGTAAAGAATGGAAGCTAGTCACACTTTCTGCGGCTCTTTTCTTTATCCCTTTCTTGGTCACATTGATCACCATACAATATTATCCAGAAATGGTTTATACCATCATGGATGATAGCGCTGTGAGTAGCTTGGAATCAATGTATGTTCCCGATAGTGAAGGAAAAATAGGTCGAGAGCGGGGTGCTGATACGGATGTTTATATGTTTGGTTTTTATATTAAACATAATACAGGTATTGATTTTCAGATTTTTTCTGGTGGCTTATTATTTGGTATTGGTACTATCTTCTTTTTATTATTAAATGGTGTCTTTATTGGTGCAGCGGCTGGACATTTAACTCATATTGGTTATATCGATACTTTCTGGGGTTTTGTTGCAGGTCATAGCTCTTTTGAATTAATCGCCATGGTTTTTGCAGGAGCAGCAGGCTTTAAGTTAGCACAAGCATTGGTATCACCAGGAAGAAAAACACGAATAAGAGCCTTAGTTGATAATGGGCAGGTTGCTGTTCAATTATTATATGGTACTGCGACAATGACTATTATGGCTGCCTTTATTGAAGCTTTTTGGTCATCAGCAGGATCAATGCCAGTCATGATAAAGTACAGTGTTGGTATTAGTTTATGGATTTTAGTCATTGCCTACTTTATTTTTATGGGGCGACGTCGTTATGCAACTTAGTAAAATAAAAGCGGATATTCGATTACGTGGTTCTTGGGAAGCGATAGACTTGGGCTTTGCAATGGTACAAGTCTGGGCAAAAACTATCTACTCGCCTTGGATCATTGTCATGGCATTTTTTGGTACCGTGATTTGGTTTATTGCCCCTTTTATTGCCTCTTTCTTTGATGTGGACAAACAGTGGGTAGCACCATTGATGCTCTGGTGGTTTAAGCCAGTTTATGATCGCTTTTTACTTTATATCATTAGTCAGGAGCTTTTTTCATTTCCTGTCGGTATCTGGCAAAGTTTGAAAAAAATGCCCTCACTGATAAGAAATAATGGTCTTTTTAGTGGTTTAACTTATCGACGTTTTTCTCTTTCACGAGGTTTTAATTTGCCCATTTGGCAGTTAGAGGGCTTAAAGGGCTTAACAAGAAAGAAACGTCAAAATTTATTACATAGTCGTGCACATAGTCAAGCGGTATGGCTAACAATTGCTTGTATTCATTTTGAAATTATCATTTTTTTGGCTTTTTTTGGCTTTATTTTACTTTGGTTACCAGATCAAATGCAGCAAGAGTTTTTTCAAAAGCTTATTGGTAATGAAGGTAATATGAGTAGCTTAATAGAAGTATTGAGTTATGTTATTGCTGTTATTGCAATCATTATTATAGAACCTTTTTATATAGCAGGTAGTTTCAGCTTGTATATTAACCGTCGTACTCAATTAGAGGCGTGGGATATTGAGTTGGTTTTTCGTCATATGGCTGATCGCTTAAGCTCGATGAAAACAGGAGTGAAAAAACTTGCGTCGGTTGTCTTTGCTTTTATATTAACAACAAGTATTTTAGCTTTAAGCTTGCCCACTGCAATGGCAGAAGAGTCAGCGGCAAAGGTTGTATTACCTGTGGAGAAATCTAAGTCTGTTATTACTGATTTGATGCAAACAGAAGCGCTAAAGCATAAGATAGTGACAGAGACTTGGCAGAGAAAAGAGGAGTGTAAAAGTAAAGATAAAGATGATGATCAGGATGATGATA
>JAGLEV010000030.1 GCA_023144895.1 Thiotrichaceae bacterium | reverse complement strand
TAGTGGGATAGGGGATATTTTTGGTGTAATTATCCGCTTTGGGCTATGGATTTTACTAGTGGTTGCTATTATCACCTTGATTGTTTATCGTGAAAAATGGATTGGTTTATTTAATGGGGACCACCAGACTAAGGAGCAGAAGGCTAGACCTGATGTTTTATTTGGTATGGATATTCGTCCCGATTCTTTACCTGATGACATTCCTACAACAGCACAAAAGCTTTGGCAGGATGGTCAGCAACGTGAAGCACTCAGTCTTTTATATCGTGGCGCACTAATGCAACTAGTGAATAAAGATGATGTGCCTTTAGAGGATAGCCATACAGAAGGAGATATTCTTAAAATAAGTCGTAAAATACTCCAAGAACAACGAGAACAGTATCTAGAAAAACTCACTAATGTCTGGCGTCAAACAGCCTATGCGCATCGCTTTCCTAGTGATGCTGAAGCACAATATTTATTTGATCATTGGAATATTGACTTCTCTATTGTGGAGGAATCAACAAAATGAATATAAGAATAATACTGGGGGTGCTTGTTGTTGGTCTTATTTCGTTTGGAGGGTTTCTTTATAGTAGTCAGTGTGTTGAGACGAAAACAAAAGAAATTGATATAGGTTTTAGAGGGGAGGCTCGCTCTAATTCACTCTATGCTAGTCGTTTATTTTTAAAGAAGATGGGTATTCCTGCAGAGAAAGTTGATATTTACCACTTAAGAGATTTACCCAGCAAAAAAACGGTTATTCTTATTAATACTTATCGCTCAACTTTAGTGAACTATCAAATTAATCAGCTAATGGACTGGGTAAAAGGGGGTGGTCATTTAATTACAGTGGTTATTCCTGAGCGTGATATTGGGGAAGAGGGTGATCTATTACAAATGAAGTTAGGTATTAATACAGAGGAAATCTATAACTTCAAAAGTCACTTTCTTGAAAAACAGAATGAACAGTTAAAAAAAGACAAAAAAGCGGGTAAGAAAGTCTCTAAAAATAAAGTTGAGTTTGATCCCACTTTTAAGGTGTCCTTTAAAGATTCAGAAAAAACCTATGGCTTAGATTTTTTGACAATAGATCCTCTTTCTATTTTAGAAGATAAGACCAAAAAGAGTGATGAAATTATCATGGTGGATGAGGCTGCTTATCTTCTTAACCGACAATATGGTAAAGGCTTGATTAGTATTGCCTCTGATTTAGATATTATTGAAAATAGGATGATAGAGGATGAAGATCATGCTGAATTCTTTTGGCAATTAGTCCACAGAAAACACCGTACTATTGATAATGTTTGGCTAATCAATACAGATGAAATGCCGTCACTAATAGCATGGCTTTGGGGGTATGGATGGCAAATTATTCTAACCTTATCATTATTCCTAGTATTTTGGTTGTACAGTTTGTCACATCGCTTAGGTCCTGTGATTCCTAGTGAAGCTTTAAATCGTCGGCGCTTGTTGGAGCATATTCAAGCGAGTGGCTACTTTTTTTGGAAAAAGAATCAACAAGACAAACTCATCAATAGTAGTCAGCAAGCAGCACTACAAAAAATTGGCAAATTATTTCCCGAATGGTCGCAGTTGACTGTTGATGAGCAGTTAGCATTAGCCAGTGAATACACCGATATACCAATAAAAGAGTTAAGCCCTTTATTATTTGAAAATAAAACACTGACGATAGATGAGTTTATACAACGGATACAGCAGTTAGAAGCAATAAGAAAACATTAAGCGCTAAGGAAAATTTATGCAATTGACACAAGCTAGCGAGCTAGTTGAACAAATTAAAAAAGAAATATCAAAAGCCGTTATTGGGCAAAAAAAGGTGGTAGAGGAAACCTTAATTGCCTTAATTGCTGGGGGTAATGTATTAATTGAAGGTGTACCTGGTCTAGGTAAAACTCTCTTGGTTAAAGCATTGGCTCGTACTTTTGATGGTGAGTTTTCAAGAATTCAATTTACACCTGATTTAATGCCTGCTGATGTGACTGGTCATGTTATGTTCGATATGAAAAGTCAAAAGTTTAATATTCGTAAAGGTCCTGTTTTTACTAACTTGTTATTAGCTGATGAGATCAATCGTGCACCTGCAAAAACACAGGCAGCTTTACTCGAAGTGATGCAAGAGCAACAAGTCACTATTGAAGGTAAAACCTTTAAAACGCCCTTGCCCTTTATGACCTTAGCAACGCAAAATCCTTTAGAACAAGAAGGCACTTACCCTTTGCCTGAAGCACAATTAGACCGCTTTTTATTGAAGATATTTATCGATTATCCTTCAGAACAAGAAGAGGTGGATATGATTCATTCAGTCACTGATAATAAAGTGGGTGGGCAATTGAGTGTTTCACAAATTAATGCGGTAGCTAATGCTGAAACAGTGATTGGCTTACAACAGCTAGCGGCAAATATTGATGTTGATCGAGAAGTGATGAAGTATGCGGTGCGTATTGTGCGTGCTACTCGTGAATGGCAGGGGCTAAGTATTGGTGCAGGTCCACGGGGTAGCATCTCACTGATTCGTGCTTCACGTGCTATGGCATTAATCAATTCACATAACTATGTGACACCTGATGATATTAAGCAAGTGGCTTTACCTGTTTTGCGTCATCGTGTTGCGCTCTCTCCAGAAATGGAGTTAGAAGGTTATACCACTGACCATTTGATTGAAGGAATTCTTAATAAAATGGAAGCACCACGACAGTAATGATCATTCCTGCGAAACGTCTTTTTATTGTATTTTGGTTTATTGTAGCCTTAGCGATTATTGCAAGTATTTGGCCTGAGAGCACGAATATTTGGCTGTTCGTATCGGCTATTACTGCTGTTGTTGTGATGCTTGATGGTTTGTTGACTTATCGACCTAGTGACAAATTACGGGCAGTTAGAACCGTCTCTAGCTCATTACCACTAGGCGTTGACCGTATGGTTGAGCTACGGATTCACAATGAATCAAATCGTCATACTCAACTCAAAGTTTTTGATCATCATCCATTGGAAATTCAAACAGTGGGTCTGCCCGTCACAATTCACTTAGCCAAGGGAACGTATGCTGATCTCAGTTATAAAATTCATGCGGTAGAGCGTGGAAAAATGGAATTTTCCTGTACACAGATCCACAGCTTATCTCTATTAGGTTTTTGGATTCGTGATCATCGATTACCTGTACGCTCTGAAGTGCATGTTTATCCTAATTTTGCTGCCGTATCACATTATGCTTTGATGGCAACGGATAATAAGCTCAGTCAAATGGGGATTATTAAAAAACGTCGTCGTGGTGAAGGACAAGATTTTCATCAATTGCGAGAGTATCGTAAAGGGGATTCATTACGACAAATCGATTGGAAAGCGAGCTCTAGAATGCGTAAAGTGATTGCTAGAGAATATCAGGATGAACGGGATCAAGAAATTATCTTCTTATTAGATTGTGGTCACCGAATGCAAGCCAAAGATAATGATTTGTCACATTTTGATCATACCTTAAATGCTATTCTTTTATTATCCTATGTTGCGTTAAAACAAGGGGATGCTGTCGGTTTGGGAACATTTAGTGGAGCATCTCGTTGGATAGCACCAAGAAAAGGTCAACAGGTTATCCAACAGATTCTCAATACGGTTTATGACTTGCAACCTAGCCCAGAATCACCTGACTACAGCCAAGTCGCTACGGATTTAATGGTGCGACATAAAAAACGTGCACTGATTATTTTGATTACTAATTTACGTGATGAAGATGCTGATGATCTTTTGCCTGCATTAAAACTACTGCGTAAACGCCATTTGGTCTTATTAGTGAGTATGCGTGAAGAAGCGATTGATGAGGTATTAGAGAAGCCTATTAATGACTATAATGATGCTCTTCTAAATTCAGCAACACATCAATATCTACAGCATCGACAAAGAACTTTTGATAAGATTCGTAGTGCTAAGGTTCTTAGCATGGATGTCGTGCCTTCTGACCTATCAGCGGGACTTATTAACCATTATTTAGATATAAAAGGCAGTGGTTTGTTATAAAAAGGTAACGTTCTTCGGAATTAGCTTTAATTGCTTGAAAATTGTTCTATAATTACCTATTACTAATTAGATTAAAAGGTTTATTATGACAGATACAAATCCATACTCAGCACCTGATGCTGACCTAGCTACTAAAAATACAGGCTCAGGTAATGATCAGATTAAGCAAGCCCTGCCTCGTTTTACTACATGGGCTGTTGTCGGCTTATCTATCATTACTATGGGTATCTATGCCGTGTAT
>JAGLEV010000003.1 GCA_023144895.1 Thiotrichaceae bacterium | reverse complement strand
TTCTATGACAAACAATAAGCTGAAGGAGCAACATTCACTTTTTTATCTAGCAATCTTTATAAATAAAATCTCATAGAGAATATTACCCAATTACGATATACTATCGCGCCTTGTTCCATCTGCGTAGCATTTCGCGGCGCATCTAATGTTGATGAGCTATGAGTTTTATTGAATCTCACATTCTTTCGTTGTTACTATTATTGCCTTTTTTGAGTGCTTTATTCGTTGCTTTAATGCCTTCTGGGCAGGCGGGTTTGATTCGTAAGTTTGCTATTGCTAGCTCAACTTTAACCTTTTTTGTTTCCTGCCTTTTACTACTCTATCCACTTGATAATCTGCATCAATTTAGTCAATACATTGTTTGGAGTGAACGCTTAGGGACAGCTTATGCTGTTGGCGTTGATGGTATTTCTTTGCCAATGATTGTATTGACCAGCTTGCTGTGCTGGGTTGCCATCATTGCTTCTGCTTGTATCAAAGAAGGTCAAAAAGGCTACTACCTACTTATTTTATTATTAGAAACGGCAATCCTTGGTGTGTTTATGGCACGGGATTGGGCGCTCTTTTATATTTTTTGGGAAATGACACTGATTCCCTTGTTTTTCCTGATTGATCGCTGGGGGGGTAAAAACCGCCAGAGTGCCGCATTAAACTTTGTGTTATATACCATGGGTGGCTCGGTGTTTATGCTCGTTAGTATGCTCGTACTATTCGACAAAGTCCCTGAGCATTCTTTCTCAATGAGTGCGATGTCTTCAGCTGCACAGCTATTAGAGCCAACGGAACAAGTTTTAATCTTTTTAGGCTTCTTAATTGGCTTTGGGGTGAAGATGCCTATTTTCCCCATTCATGGTTGGTTACCACTAGCCCATGTGGAAGCTCCTAGCCCAATTAGTATTTTACTTTCAGGTATCTTGCTAAAAATGGGTGCTTATGGTCTTTTGCGAGTGGCTCCCATGTTGCCTGAAGCGATGTTAAAATTGCAGGAGCTATTAATGGCGCTGGCTTTGTTTAGTATTATCTATGGTGGCTTACTAGCATGGCGGCAATATGACTTGAAAAAAATGATTGCTTACTCTTCTGTCAGCCATATGGGGATTGTTCTGTTGGGTATTTCAACACTCAATATAACAGGGCTAACAGGAGCGGTTGCACAAATGACCGCACATGGCTTGGTTGCAGGTGCTACGTTTATGTTGATTGGTCTACTCTATGAGCGCACTAAGACTCGTGATATTCGTGAATACAGTTCTTTAACAAGGGTAACACCACGCTTTGCTGTCCTCTTGACCTTAACCTTTATTGCAGGGGTTGGTTTGCCGGGTAGCTTTGGTTTTGTTGCTGAGTTACATGTCTTAATGGGTGGCTTTCAACGCTGGGGCTGGTGGATGGCTTTTGTTTCTCTTGGCGTTATTATTTCTGCTATTTATTCTTTGCGTACCGTGGGGCGTTTATTTACAGGTCCTGTACGCAGTTCCATGTCCAAGGTTGAAGATATTCATCCAACAGAGATGCTGGCAGTTGTTGTGCTGTTGACTGCGTTGTTCTTATTTGGGCTAATACCTTCATTAGTACTGGATAAATCAATTCCTGCACTTCAATTGATAGCGAGGTTGTTCAATGGCGGCTAGAGATCACCAAAATATTCGGCAACACTTACTCGATATTATTGAGCACTTAGACCATGTATTACCTGGGCAAGCACCTATTAAGGATTTTGTTCATCACAATACACTGCATGGTTATCAGCACATGCTATTTCCTGATGCCCTAAAAGCTGCTTATGAGACAACGGGCAATTATGGCTACATGTCTCAGCAAGAGTTTGTTGAGTATTTTGAAGAAGGTCGTATTACTCAGTCTGATATTTTGCATGTGGTGGACGAGGATGATGCACTCAAAGGTGACACTCTTTGGTATCAAGGGAATGACTGTAAAATTCGTCATGCTGATCTTATTTATACTGCAATGCATTATGGTAAAGAGGGGATTAGTGCTAGTAAGCTCAACTGGCTTATTGAAGAAAAAAATGTACTTTCTAAGGTACGTGATGGCTGTTCAGAGAGAAGTCGTAAGCGGCTGTGCCAATCAGCAAAGAATGAATCTGAAGCAATCAGTCATTTATGGCGGTCTTGTCTTGATGTGCTTAACATTGAGCATGATCAGTTACACCCAGAGGATGTGGCAGAGTTAACTCCAGAGCTAGCAGAACAGTTATTTAGAGGAATGACTGAGCCATCACAAGGTTCAATCGATCCCTTTGTTTTACATGGTGCTATTCGCAAAGCATCGGATCATATTCGTGAACAGTTATGGGGTGAGCTGGGCGAAACACTGACTTTACGTGGCTTACTTAAGAAGCTGACAGGGCATGATATATTAACCGATTATCGTCCTGCTTTATTGCGTCATATTGCTTCATTCTTAGATCAAGGTGTCGCATCTTGGCATCAAAATGATCGTAATTTAGGTTTCTTTGCTTCATGGAAGGCAAGCGCTGCTCAGGATATGGTGAGTCATGATCCAGAGTTGCCTGATTGGAAAGATGAATTAGAAAGTCTTCCTGACAACTCATTGGATGCGGTCATTTGGGAGCTGGATCATTTAGGCTTAGATAAAAAGCAATGGGCAAAGTATTTAGAGCGTGTGGCACTAGAGCTAGGTGGTTGGTCAGGCATGTTCCTATGGTTACATAATAATCCTAACTATGAGGGCATGGAACAGCCGGTCAATATGATGGATTATTTAGCGGTTCGTTTAGTGTTAGAGCGTCTTTATGCACAGCGCTTGACCCGCTTGCAATGGAAGATAGAAGCAAGCTTATTTAGTCTGCATGGTTACTTCCATCGTTGTCGTTCAGAATTATTTGTTCGTTACCAGCTCTATCAAGGCTCCCTACCTGAGTTTTTAGTGAATCGTGCAAATCGTTTGTCAAATCATGGGGCAAGTTTTGCTGATGACTATCAATATTGGCAACAGTTGGCTGATATGATTTATACGTGGCAACAGGGTGACCGCCTACAAGGGCATGAGCACTATACCGTGCATCAACATGCTTGGCCCTTATTTCAATCGATGCAGATACTGGGTTTGGATGCAGAGCGAGTTGCCGCATTTAGTGAAAAACAGATACAAAGCTATTTCGATATTTCAGCAATGCTGGATGAAAATACCATGGGCTTTCTTTGGTTGAAGGCCTATGAGCATCATTATCGTGAGCAGTTTTTTAATGCCATTAGTCGTAATACGGCAAGAGGCACTTGGAAGCATCGTTATCATCGACCTGACGCACAAATATTATTCTGTATGGATGACCGTGAAGAGGGGGTGCGTCGTCATCTTGAAGCGTTAAATCCAGCCATTGAAACTTTGGGGACAGCCGCACATTTTAATGTACCTCATCGCTGGAAGGGCTTAGATGATAATGAGAGTATTCAGTTAACACCAGTGACAAT
This sequence comes from Thiotrichaceae bacterium, assembly GCA_023144895.1. Classification (GTDB taxonomy): domain Bacteria; phylum Pseudomonadota; class Gammaproteobacteria; order Thiotrichales; family Thiotrichaceae; genus HyVt-477. The sequence continues at coordinate 100,746 of JAGLEV010000003.1, read as the reverse complement.
TGACCCTGTTCATGAAATACATGAAAAGGTGATTACTAAGGATAAAGATAAACTCAGTCGCCACCATCAAGGTGTTACTTTACGAGCAGATTTAGCCGATCTTTTGAATCAAGAAGTACGTCGTAATTTATTGTCATCAAGTATTGTAATTGCTTTAAGTGCACCAATGACTTTGTTGACTTTACTGGGTAAGGTTTTTGTCCCACGCTTTACAGGGAGATGGCTTAAACGTTTTAATAATAAAGTGGATACCTCGGTTGAGACTGAGATTGAAATTACGCTGGATCAAACGAAAGAAGATGCGACTCCTCAAGATCCAGCCTTTGGTTATAGTATTGAAGAGCAGGTAACACGTATTCGTGCTTTTCTACGAACGAATGGTTTAGCGAGTGGCTTTGGTCGTTTTGTGGTGATCATGGGGCATGGCTCAACAAATGAAAATAACCCTCATCGCTCAGCTTATGGTTGTGGTGCTTGTAGTGGTAAGTACAGTGGTCCTAATGCACGTATTGTTGCCAAAATGGCAAATAACCCCACAGTGCGAGCCGCATTAGCAGAGCAGGATATCGTGATTCCTGATGACTGTTGGTTTATGGGGGCGATGCATAATACGTGTAGTGAGTTAATTGATTGGTACGATGTTCGTCTTATTCCTAGTGATTTAGACAAGGATTTCAAACAATTACAAAATGAATTAATACAGGCTTGTGAGTTATCCGCACATGAGCGTTGCCGTAAGTTTGCTTCTGCTCCTGTTATGCCTGATCTGCAACGAGCATTAAAGCATATTCAAGGTCGTGCTTTAGATTTTTCTCAAGCTCGACCAGAATTAGGTCATGCGACAAATGCCTGTGCTGTGATTGGTCGACGCTCAGCGAGTCAAGGAGTGTTTTTTGATCGTCGTATCTTTCTGATTTCTTATGATGCTCGGGTTGATGATGAACGGGGTACATTGTTAGAGGCTTTATTGCTATCCGCAGGTCCTGTAGGTGCGGGAATTAGCTTGGAGTATTATTTTTCCAAGGTGTGTAATGATGGCTATGGTGCAGGTAGTAAGGTGACACATAATGTGGCTGGCTTCTTTGGTGTTATGGAAGGTGCAGGTTCTGATTTGCGTACAGGCTTGCCTAAGCAAATGATCGAGATACATGAAGCCATGCGTTTACAAGTCATGGTTGAGGCAAGTGTTGAGGTCTTAACCAATATTTATCAGCGTGCACCTGCTCTACAGGAGCTTATTGGTAATGGTTGGATTATTGTCTCGTCACTGGATCCTGATACAGGAGAAATTCATGCCTTTAACCCTGATAAGGGCTTTACTCCTTGGTCAAATTATCGCTTGCCAAAGTTGTCTGAGGTGAAAAAATCAGTGGATTGGTATGTAGGAAAAATGGAGCCATTAAAGCCAGTATTGATTACTAAAACTGATAACAATAGTACGTCAAGGGAGAATGCTGATGCATAGCTTGATTTCCTTCATTCCAGTACTGCCATTATTGGTTGTGCTCTATATTGGCATTGCCTATCTCTTTGGTTGGAATCGTAATGAGCAGAGTGAAAAGCTAACAGGCTTGCTCTCACAGTTATCGATAGGCTTGGTTCTGTTGATTCTGTTGATTATTGATATTCAGTCCTTAATGACAGGTCATGCTCCAGGGCATATCGTTATCTCTCAATGGCTTGCTAGTGGCAATACCGTGATTCATTATAGCCTCTATCTTGATGCGCTAGGCTTGTCTATAGGGACACTGGTTGCGCTATTATTATTGGTGGCGATTCGTTTTTCTGTAAATTATTTGCATCGAGAAGTAGGTTTTCAGCGCTTCTTTATGGTTTTACAATTATTTGCTAGTGGTATGTTGTTGATTGTTTTATCAGGCAATGTGGTTTTTACTTTTATCGGTTGGGAAATGGCAGGAATTAGTTCTTACTTACTGATTGCCTACGCCTATGATCGCCCTGTGGCAACAGCAGGGGCAAATTATGCCTTTATTTCTAATCGCTTTGGTGATGCAGGATTTTTATTTGCTTTGTTTCTCTGTTTTCAGTATTTCGGTACCGCAAATTGGGAAGAGATAAATAACGAAAGCTTGAAGCAAAGTAATCTGCATTTAGGTATGCTATTAATTGCCTTTTTAGTGGCTGCATTAGCAAAATCAGCATTATTTCCCTTTGTGACGTGGGTCAGCCGTGCCTTGGAAGGACCGACACCCTCCAGTACTATTTTTTATGGTTCACTCATGACTCATGCGGGTATCTTCCTCATTATTCGTTTGGAATTGTTATTTGTAGAAGTCCCCTTTTTAATGTGGATGCTAGTCCTTTTAGGCGTTATTTCTGCTTTATATGGTTGGCTGTCAGGCTTGGTACAAACGGATATCAAAAGCTCCCTAATGTTTTCAACAACGGCACAATCAGGGCTGATGTTAGTTGAGTGTGGCTTAGGCTATTTTGAATTAGCGGCTTGGCATTTAGTCATACACGCTATTTGGCGTACTTGGCAGTTTTTAAGTTCTCCCGCATTAATGCATATGGTGAGTCGACCTGCTCGACCTGTACCCGCTTGGCTTAGAAAAAGTAACTTCTTATACACTGCCGCATTACAACGTTTTTGGGTTGATCATTTTACAGAGCGCTTATTATTGCGTCCCACTCAGAGCTTATCATCTGAATTACGTGATTTTGATGAAAAAGTCATTAATACACTGGTTGGTCAGCCTTCAGAACAAGGGGGGCTGAGTGGTTTAAAGCTTCAACGTTCAGTGGATAGAATCGGGCGTGGGCGTGGCTTATCGGGTCGATTAATGGAAACGGTTGCCGCCGCATTTGAATGGTTTGAAGAGCACCTTATCTTAAAAGGTGGCGGTGATGGTTTGATTGCATTGGTTAACCATATTGGTAAGTATATGTTAACGATTGAGGAGCTACTGAGCCAGCCACGTTATTTGGTATTACTTGTTGCATTGACCTTTGTGGTGGTTCTCTAATGATTGAGCAAACTAAACATGTCTTCTCGATGCATGAGCTTAGCTGGACTCATCAAATAGACTGGCCTATTTTAGCCGTATTGCAGTTATTACCCTTGTTTGCAGCGATTTTCGTGTGGATCTTTCGTAAGAAGCCATTGTTGTTTCATGGTATTAGTCTTGTGGCTGTTATTAGTGAACTAGTGATTGCTATTGACTTATATCGGCGTTTTAATATTGAACTATCGAGCTTGCAATATGCAGAGCAGAGTAGCTGGCTACCAGGTTATCATGTTGCTGTCGATGGCTTGAGCTTGATTTTTGTTCTATTGACCGCCTTTATTTTCTTGATGCTGGTTATTTATTCTTTTGCGCGAAAAATACAAGAATTACATAATTTATTACCCACGATTTTAGTGATACAAGCCGTTTTAATGGGCTTATTTCTGACGATGAACTTACTTTGGTTCATTGTGCTATCGGCTATTGAGTTAACACTGGTTGCTTATATTATGTTGCACTGGGCGAGCTCTCCTGAAAAAGAGTTAGCACGTTCACGTTATATTAACTTTATGTTTGTTGGTTTATTGCTATTACTTGCTGGCGTGATGATTTTGGCTTGGAATTATGCTGATGTAACGGGTGAACACTGGGGCTTTGACTTACTGGATTTAGTTAAAATACCGATTCCTAGCTTTTTACAAAGCATTATTTTCTTCCTATTGTTTTATGGCTTAGCCATTAGAACACCTATTTTTCCCTTTCATGGTTGGTTACCTATTTTTACCACCCATGGTAATGTTGCCTTGGCTCCAGCGATTATCTTAGGTTTAAAAGTAGGCATTTACGGCATGTTGCGTTTTGTTTTTACTTTAACACCTGAGGCAATAGATAAGTGGCATTATCATATTGTTGCCATTGCTGTCGCAGGGGTTTTCTATTCTGCGATCTTAGCTTTAATGCAAAACAACCTACGTCGTTTATTAGCCTTTGCCGTCATATCTCATACCAGTATTTTGGTGATCGGTTTGTTTAGTTTAGGGCATACTGGATTCCAAGGAAGCGTATCGCTTTCTATTACCTTTGGCTTGGCTATTGTGGGTCTTGTTTTCATGGTCGGCTTTGTCTTTAGGCGTAGCAATAGCTTATTGATGTCTCGATTGGGAGGGCTATTTGAAACCATTCCTATTATTGGTGTGACTTTCCTTATTTCTGGCTTGGCAATTGTTGGTATGCCAGGAACACCAGGTTTTGAAGCGGTACACCTTGTTTTAGAAGCTGCGATAGAAAAATTTGGTGCACCGATAACGGTCATTGCCGCCTTAGGTAATGTTGTGGCTGCAGGTTTCTTATTATGGGCATTTCAACGCGCTTTTCTTACACCTAAAACAGGGACTATCTCAGAGGCTTACTGGCAAGAAACAACACCACTGGAACGCTTAACAGCAGGTTTGTTACTCTTAGTTATTGTGGTTGCTGGGTTTCACTCTGAACCATGGTTAAAATTAATTGATATGCCTTTACAAAATATCTATGCGTTATACAACAAGGGTTAGGTGTTAATAATGCTTTCTTCAGAAATACCTTTTATTAGTATTTTATTTAGCTTAGTGCTGTGTGGCGTTGCTGGCTTATGGCTTGTACGATCATTAGAAGTCATTCGCAGGATTGCACTCAGCTCAGCCGTTCTTGCCTTGGTGATGACTTTAGTAATACTCGGTAATTTTGATATTTACAATCCTGATTTTCAGATGATTGTAAAATATAGCTGGATACCTAGCCTCAATATTCACTTTATGGTAGGGCTTGATGGAATCTCGGTTTTATTTCTCCCATTGACTGCTTTATTGTTTGTGGCTTTGATTGTTGCATCATGGAATCAAATTCACCTAATGCCACGGGTTTATTATTCTTTATTACTGTTATTGTTACTGGCAGTGTTCGGTGTTTTTACTGCCTTAGACACCGTTATGTTTATATTATTTTGGGAGTTAACACTTATTCCCATCTATTTTTTAATTGCACTCTGGGGCAAGGGAGCACATCGTCGCTATGCTGCCTTTAAATATATTTTATTAATGATGGTCGGTGGTATTCCATTATTATTTGGTTTTGTCATCTTGGCTATTAATGCTAGTGATATGGGGCAACTAGTCTTTGCTCTCCCTGATTTGCTAAAGGCAGACTTTGATAAGGAGACGCAGATATTAATCTTCTTCTTATTATTTATTGGTTTTGCTTTTAAAGTCCCTTTATTTCCATTTCATACTTGGTTGCCTGTGGTTGCAATGGAAGGGCCTATTGCTGTCGCTGTGATTATGACAGGCTTGAAGCTGGGAGCTTATGGCTTATTACGTTTCACTATACCTTTAGCACCCCAAGCAGCACTACAATTTCAATGGTTATTTGTCACCTTGGGTGTGATCGGTATTTTGTATGGAGCCTTGATGGCCTTTCAGCAGACTAATCTGCGTCGTGTCTTAGCTTATGCCAGTATGAGTCATATTGGTATGGTTATTGTCAGCTTGGCATCTTTTGATCAGCTTGGTATACAGGGCGCTGTTTTTCAGTTATTGAATTTTATTCTTATTTCTGGTGCTTTATTTATCTTGCTAGGTTTCTTACACGCTCGTACGGGATCAACAGAAATTTTAGGTTTGGGTGGGGTTGCTAAAACGATGCCTTTACTCTCAGCTTTCTTCTTTTTCTTTGCGATTGCCAGTATTGGAATTCCTGGAACTTCAGGATTTCCAGCAGAATTGATGATGATTCTGAGTGTATTGAATAGTAATATGGGAGCAGGCTTAGTGGTATTAGTTGGTGTAATACTTAGTGGTGCTTATTTGTTTATTCACTATCGACAGTGTTTTCTTGGTAAAGCAAATAACTCAGTGGTTGGTGAGTCGAGTGATTTGCAAGCAAGAGAGCTAGTCATTATGGTGGTATTTGCAAGCTTAGTGATTATTTTAGGGCTAATACCTAGCATCATTACTGATATTACGGAACATACCATTAAAGTTTGGGTCGCGAATATACAGGCAGTATCGCAACTTTCTTTTTAGATAATTTTTTCTTTATCTTTATTGCGACGATAGAAACACGCAGTGTGACCAATACTTTGTGCAAGATAAGCTTGGTGTTTGCCACTTAATAGTTCAATCATCGCCTTACGCTCATCACGGGTATCCGTGTTGATTTTTATTTTAATGAGTTGATGATAATCCAGTGCGATATCAATTTCTTTGTGAATGGTTTCTTTAAGCCCTTTCTGACCAACCGTAACGACTACTTGTATTTGTTGGGCTAGTCCTTTAAGTTTTTTCTTTTGTTGTTTTGAAAGTGTCATAATTGCAAGATTCCACACACATATTGATAAAGAACCGTAGCAGAACAGATTTAAATTATTATGTCCAGAAGTAAAAGTAGCAAACGTTGGTTAGATGAGCATTTTGATGATACTTATGTCAAACAGTCGCAACTTGATGGTTATCGTTCAAGAGCCGTTTATAAGTTGATTGAAATGCAGCAAAAGCAGAAACTGATTAAACCCTCGATGAAAATTCTTGATCTTGGTGCTGCACCGGGTGGTTGGAGTCAATACTGCGCACAGCTTGTCGGTGATAGTGGGCGAGTCGTTGCAACGGACATTTTACCCATTGATCCTTTAGCTAAAGTGGAGTTCGTTCAAGGTGACTTTCGAGAAGAAAGTGTATTAAATGAATTGCTCGCTTTAAGCGGTGAATCAAAATATGACCTTGTAATTTCAGATATGGCACCCAATATTACGGGAGTAGGATCTGTTGACCAGCCAAAATCACTCTATTTGTGTGAGTTAGCTTTAGATATGGCAGTGACAGTTTTACAAAATAAGGGTGGTTTTGTTGTTAAATTATTTCAAGGGCAGGGATCAGATCAATACATAAAGGAAGTGCGTAAGCAGTTTTGTAAGGTGAAGATACTTAAGCCAAAGGCATCAAGACCCCGTAGTCGGGAAGTTTATATACTCGCACAAGAGCTTTTAGTGTAAAATGCTCGATCTAAAATACGTCCGTTAGGACTGAGAATTTAGCATTTTTCCAATTCTGACTTATAATTGGAGAAGCTGATTAAATTTTCACTCCCTCGTGGATTCATAGACATGTACATTTAGGTATAATTTTGAACGATTTAACAAAAAATATTTTAATATGGGTTGCTATTGCAATGATGTTACTTTTGGTTTTCCAAAAGTTTGCTCAGCCACCTGGTATGAACAAAGATGTAAACTATACCCAGTTTATGCGTGATGTTAAAAATAAAGAAGTAAAGTCGGTTGAAATTCAAAATCAGACGATCACGGTTAAAAAGAGTGAAGGTACAAGCTATAGAACTTATGCACCACCTAATGATAACAATATGATCAATGATCTATTAGCTGGTGATGTTGAGATTACTTCTAAGGCACCAGAAAAGCGGTCTTTATTATTTGAAATAATCATTAGCTGGGCACCTTTCTTGCTGATTATTGGTTTATGGATTTATATCATGCGCCAAATGCAAGGTGGTGGTGGTAAAGGTGGTCCTATGTCCTTCGGCAAGAGTCGGGCAAAGATGATGTCTGAGGATGAAATTAAGATTACTTTTGACGATGTTGCTGGCTGTGAAGAAGCCAAAGACGACGTTACTGAAGTGGTTGATTTTCTTCGTGACCCTAGTAAATTCCAAAAGCTCGGTGGTAAAATACCACGTGGTGTCTTGATGGTAGGTGCGCCAGGTACGGGTAAAACGTTATTAGCAAGAGCCATTGCTGGCGAAGCAAAAGTACCGTTCTTTAGTATTTCAGGTTCTGATTTCGTGGAAATGTTTGTTGGTGTCGGTGCATCACGTGTTCGTGATATGTTTGAAACGGCTAAGAAACATGCACCTTGTATTATTTTTATTGATGAAATTGATGCTGTGGGTCGCCAACGGGGTGCGGGTGTCGGTGGTGGACATGATGAGCGTGAACAAACTTTAAACCAATTACTGGTTGAGATGGATGGCTTTGAAGGCAATGATGGCGTTATTGTTATTGCTGCAACTAACCGTCCTGATGTTTTGGATAAAGCGTTATTAAGACCGGGTCGTTTTGATCGTCAAGTGGTTGTACCATTGCCTGATGTTCGTGGTCGTGAGCAAATTCTTAAAGTCCATATGCGTAAAGTGCCCATTGGTGATGATGTTAAACCTAAGCTATTAGCACGAGGTACGCCAGGATTTTCTGGTGCAGATCTTGCTAACCTTGTTAATGAGGCCGCTTTATTTGCCGCTCGTTCAGATTGTCGTACAGTGGGTATGGAGCAGTTTGAGAAAGCAAAAGATAAAATCATGATGGGTGCAGAGCGTAAATCCATGGTGATGAATGAAAAAGAGAAAAGAAATACGGCTTACCATGAAGCAGGTCATGCCATTGTGGGATTAACCGTTCCTGATCATGATCCTGTGTATAAGGTATCCATTATTCCTCGTGGTCGTGCTTTAGGTATTACCATGTTTCTGCCAGAAGAAGATCGTTATAGCCAAAGTAAACAACATTTAGAAAGCATGCTCTCTAGCCTTTATGGCGGTCGTGTTGCTGAAGAAATTATTTTGGGTAGTGACTATGTTACAACAGGCGCTTCTAATGATATTGAAAGAGCGACAGATATTGCTCGTAATATGGTGACTAAGTGGGGCTTCTCTGAGTCGATGGGACCTTTAGCTTATTCTGAAGAAGAGGGTGAAGTTTTCTTAGGTCGCTCAGTGACACAGCATAAGCAAATGTCGGATGAAACGGCGGCAACGATTGATAAAGAAATACGTGATTTAATTGATCGTAACTATCAACGTGCTACGGATATATTGAATGATAAGATTGATATCTTACATAAAATGACCGATGCCTTGATGAAATATGAAACGATTGATATGCATCAAATCAAGGCTTTAATGGACGGTGATGTGCCTCCTCCTCCTGAAGATTGGGATGATGATGATGATTCATCAGCAAAGCCAAAAGCTAAAAAGGAAAGTAGTAAAGCTGATGATAAGTCAGATGATTCTATTGGCGGTGCGGCAAATAGTCATTAGTCCTTTGCTGTAAATTAAAGAATAACAAAAGCGCGACTTGATCGCGCTTTTGTTTGCGTGGTAATAATGGGTGCTATTTCTAAGTTAAATTATTGATAATTGCGTTCGCGTTCTTTGGAGGTTGAAATGATAAAAATAATGGCAATTCTTAATGTGACACCTGACTCTTTTTCAGATGGTGGCTTATTTGCTCAGGATAAAAAAGCACTACAGCGTGTGGCAACATTGATTGAAGAAGGTGCTGATATTATTGATATTGGTGGTGAATCAACACGACCACAAGCGGATAAAGTGAGTGTAGACGAAGAATTAAACCGTGTCATTCCTATTGTCGAAGCTATTCAGTCTCGATTTGATATTGCTATTTCTGTGGATACGAGTAAACCTGAAGTGATGCGAGCTGCAATTAATGCCAATGTTGATATGATCAATGATGTGCGAGCATTACAAGTATCAGGAGCATTAGAAGCCTGTATTGATAGTGATGTGAGTATTTGTTTAATGCATATGCAGGGTCAGCCAAAATCAATGCAAAAACAGCCTCACTATACTGATGTAATAACAGAGGTTGGTGATTTCTTTACTCGTCGTATTGATGCTTGTGTCAAAGCAGGTATCAATCGTCGGCGATTAGTGCTCGATCCAGGATTTGGTTTTGGAAAAACACTACAAAATAATGTAGACTTGCTAAAAAATATCGATCAATTTCAAGTGCATGGGCTACCTATTTTAGTAGGTCTATCACGTAAAACAATGATTGGTAGCTTACTTGGCGATGTGGCTGTAACAGAGCGAGCTGTTGGCAGTGCGTCTGCTGCTGTGGTTGCTGTAATGAAGGGTGCTGAAATTGTTCGTGTTCATGATGTGCGTATCACCGCAGATGCCTTAAAAATAGTAAAGAGTGTACTTAACTAATGAAAAAAGAATATTTTGGAACGGATGGAATTCGTGGGAAAGTAGGCAATTTCCCAATGACGGCTGATTTTGCATTAAAACTTGGCAGAGCTGTCGGTAAGGTGTTAGTGACGAAAGAAAAGCCATTAGTTATTATTGGTAAAGACACCCGTATTTCAGGTTATATGTTTGAGGCGGCACTGGAAGCAGGTTTAGTTTCTGCTGGAGTCGATATTTTACTATTAGGTCCTATGCCAACCCCAGCCATTGCTTATCTTACACGTACTTTTAGAGCATCAGCAGGAATTGTAATTTCTGCCTCACATAATCCTTATTATGATAATGGCATTAAGTTTTTTGATTCAGAGGGAAGAAAGCTCTCTGATGAAATCGAGTATAAAATTGAATCACTAATCAATGAACAATCGACTTCGGTTGATTCAGACCACTTAGGTAAGGCGATACGAATTGAGGATGCACCAGGTCGTTATATTGAATATTGTAAGCGTGCATTACCGACTAAGCTAAGTCTACAAGGTCTACATCTTGTCGTTGACTGTGCCAATGGAGCGAGTTATCACATTGCTCCCAGTGTTTTTGAAGAATTAGGGGCTAAGGTGACAGCCATTCATAACGAACCTAATGGTACTAATATTAATGCAAATTGTGGAGCCACTTCATTAGGTAATTTACAGCAGATTGTGTTGAAGGAAAAAGCAGATCTTGGTATTGCACTGGATGGTGATGCTGATCGCGTAATGATGGTCGATAAAAAGGGCGAGAAGGTTGATGGTGATGAGTTGATTGCTGTGATTGCGAAGCATCGTTTAGACTATGAAAATCTTAAGGCTGATATTGTTGGTACTAAAATGAGTAATATAGGTCTTGAGCTTGCGATGACAGACTTGGGGCTTAAGTTTTGGCGTGCCGATGTAGGGGATCGTTATGTGATTCAAAAGTTACGTGAATGTGGTGGCATGATTGGTGGAGAAAACTCAGGTCATGTAATTATTAGAGACTGCATCGAAACGGGTGATGGGATTATTGCCGCGCTTCAAGTGCTACGTGCTGTTGTAGAAACTAAGCAACCTTTGCATGAATTAAAACAAGTGATGAAAAAGTATCCTCAGGTACTAATTAATATTAGCATTAAGAAATCGATTGATTTTGAAAAATCAATCGCTATTCAAGCGGCTGTTAAAGAGGTTGAGCAACAATTACTAGGTCGTGGTCGAGTATTGTTAAGAGCTTCAGGAACAGAGCCTTTGATTCGGGTGATGGTTGAAGGTCAGAATGGAGCAGAAACACAACAATTTGCTGAAAAAATAGCAGATGTTGTGCTCTCAGAGTGTACTTAACCTTAGAAATTTAGTCATTTATGTTAATCGAAAGTTAATTATAAACTGCTGTATTTTATAACTAATGACTTGATGTTGTCATTATTTTAATTTGATACTGAACTATCTGTATCAGCGATAGGACTAAGTGGTATAAATAAGATAAAAAAAGGTCACAACAGAAGGAAAAGCTATTGAGGTTAGATACATTATCTCAATAGTAGATACCTAATGATAAAAATATTAACTATAGGTATATTAAACCTCAACCATTGATGGCTGAGGTTTTTTTATGGTTGCTATTAATTGATTTAATCCTGAATGATCAGTATGGCATTATTGAATTACCACTGTCGATTTGATCTGAGAAAAAATCTATCCATTCGATGAGCAATGCTTGCTTTCTCTCTTTTTAGATTTTAGGTTAATATCAACAGAGCCTCGTCATAGTTTATGCTTTACTATTCTAGGTAGCCAGAATTTAACGGAAAATGCCATGCCTTCAGGTACAATACCACCCATTCTCTACTCTTTACAAAACTGCCCTTATGCTATGCGTGCAAGATTCGCACTATTACTGGCACAGCAAAGTGTCCAGATTCGTGCGATTACAATGAAAAATAAGCCCACCGAAATGTTGCTTGCTTCTCTTAAAGGCACTGTACCTGTTTTAGTTATCGAAAATAATAACAATAGTGAGTCCAATATTCAGGTCATTGATGAAAGTTTAGACATTATGTTATGGGCGCTACATCGTAATGATCCAGAGAATTTACTGTATAGCCATGATGAAAAAGCATTGTCAGAGATGCTAAATATTATAGAAAAAAATGATAGTGAGTTTAAGTCCCGCTTAGAAAAATACAAACGCGCAAAACGCTTTCATGGTAATGATGAAGAGAATTGTCGTCTTGAATGTGAACCCTTTATTCAAGTATTAGAGCAACGTTTATCACAGTATGAATTCTTAATGGGTTCGACACTCAGCTTGCTTGATTATGCGCTACTACCTTTTATTCGACAGTTTTCCAGAGTCAATAAATCTGTGTTTTCACAGGAGCGATATACTCATCTACATTGCTGGTTACGTTATCATTTGCAAAGCCGATTATTTTCCAAAGCAATGTTCAAATACCCATTGTGGTTAGACAATGGTGAGAAATGTTTATTCGAGTTTGCTTGAGCATAGCTTTATACACTCTTTAATCCTCAGTAAACTATTATGATCTATTGGGCTTGGCATCTAAGGCATCGCTTAAAGTCTTAGGATACTATTTTATTCCACCGAAGAATAACGCCCCACCCAACGAGAAAATACTAAAAATCCCAAAGCTGCACCAGCAATCCCTCCTAGCTGTGTACCAATCTCCCCACCTAATGCGTTTGAGTCAGAGCCATCCAATGCATTGCCTGCTTTTGCACCAATAAGCATACCAACAACACCCACTCCCATTGCACCGATAGCTTGTGATGTGGTGAGATTGGTATTAACTTTTGAATTATAGGTAGCACAGCTTGAGAGAAGTAGTATCGTCATGGTGATAATGAGTAATTTTTTCATGGGGGTCTAAAACCTTATTATTATTTGTGGAATTTATTTAGCACCTCAAGATAAACCCTTTGCACAATAATAGGGATTTATGCAAAGGTCTTTATTAGTAAATTTTATGAGGTCTTAGCAAAATCTAACATACGCTGAGTAGATTGCAATGCGAGTAGACGAATGCGCTCTTCTACATGGACTTCATTTTCACCTGTTTGTAACACTTTTAAAATATTATCCAGCCCATTCATTGCCATCCAAGGACAGTGAGCGCAGCTTTTACAGGTTGCTCCTTCACCATGTGTGGGAGCTTCGATAATCTCTTTATCAGGAACTAACTGCCGCATTTTATAAAAAATACCACTATCGGTTGCGACAATGAGTTGTTTTTGTGGCAGTGATTTAGCGGCTTCAATAATTTGCGTGGTAGAACCAACAACATCAGCCAGTAATAATATTTCCTCAGGAGATTCAGGATGTGCCAGAACCGCAGCATCAGGGTTCTCTTCAATCATTTGCCCTAATGCACGAGATTTAAATTCATCATGAACAATACAAGAACCTTTCCATAGCACCATATCAACACCCGTGACGCGTTGAATATAATGTCCAAGGTGCTTATCAGGTGCCCAAAGTACTTTTTTACCTTGTTCTCCGAGCCATGTCACTAATTTAAGTGCAATACCTGAGGTGACAACATAATCTGCACGAGCCTTCACTTCGGCACTGGTATTAGAATAGACGACAACCACATGATCAGGATATTGATTACAAAAAGCAGTAAAATCATCAATAGGACAACTGAGGTCAAGAGAGCACTCTGCCTCTAACGTTGGCATGAGTATACGTTTTTCTGGGTTTAAGATTTTTGCTGTCTCACCCATAAAACGTACCCCTGCAACTAATAATGTTTGTGCAGAATGTTCATTACCAAACTTCGCCATATCCAATGAATCAGAAACATAGCCTCCTGTTTCCTCAGCAAGTTCTTGAATATCGGCATCCACATAATAATGTGCAATAAGTACGGCATCTTGTTGTTTCAGTTGTGCCTTTATCTTGGCTTTGACCTCGATCTTTTTTTCAGCAGTGTAATGGGGGCGTAATGACTCAACTTCTGCAGTTAAAGGTGTTTCAAAAAGAGGGATTTTTGGGGATGTTACTGGCTTAGACATGGCATATACTAGGTAGCTATTTGGAACTACGAGCATACAACAAGATTATGGCAAAGAAAAATACTACTACACCCTTAGTTCTCGTCGATGGTTCATCTTATTTGTTTCGTGCGTTTCATGCTCTTCCCCCTTTGGTTAATCGTCATGGAGAACCAACAGGAGCAATCCACGGTGTCTTAAATATGCTCGATAAATTGCGTCGAGATTTTAACCCTGAGCTGATGGTGGTGGTCTTTGATGCTAAGGGGAAGACCTTTCGCAATGATCTCTATCCAGAATATAAAGGCACACGTCCACCCATGCCTGAAGATTTACGTTCACAAATTGAGCCATTGTTAGAAATTATAAAAGCTCAAGGTTATCCCATTTTAATCGAGCCTAATGTTGAAGCGGATGATGTGATTGGTAGTTTGTCGACGCAATACCAAGGTGAGGTCGTGATCTCAACGGGTGATAAGGATATGGCTCAATTGGTCAATGAGCGTGTTAGCTTGATTAACACCATGTCAAAAACTTTTCATGATATTGATGGTGTTAAGGATAAATATGGTGTTGCACCTGAGCAAATTCGTGATTATTTGACATTAATGGGCGATACTTCAGATAATATTCCAGGTGTGCCTAAGGTTGGCCCTAAAACAGCGGTAAAATGGTTGGCTCACTATGGCACTTTAGAAAATGTCATGGAGAATGCGGATGAATTTAAGGGCAAAGTGGGCGAGTATTTGCGTGAGTCTTTGCATTTTCTTCCCTTGTCTTATCAGTTAGTCACCATTATTTGTGATCTTGAATTGGATTGCAGTGATGAGGCATTGAGTTTAAAAGAGCAAGACTCTAAGGCTCTTGTTGCGCTTTATGAGCGTTATGGCTTTAATAGTCGTTTACAACAACTCGGTGACATACCTGAGGCACGTGAAAGTGTGGCTGCTGTTGTTGTTAGCAGTAAGTATTATGAAATAATCCATACCCAGACAGTATTGAATCAGTGGTTAAAAGATTTAACTGAGGCTGAGTTATTCTCCTTTGCCATAGAAACTACTCATCAAGATTATATTGATGCTGAAATTGTTGGTTTATCTTTTTGTATTGAAGCAGGTAAGTCAGCTTATCTGCCTTTGGCACATGATTATGAGGATGCACCCAAGCAGTTAGATCGTGATGAATGTTTGCAGCGTTTAAAACCGATTCTAGAAGATAGCCAACAGTATAAAGTTGGTCATAATCTTAAATATACCCGTAGTGTTCTACTGAATTATAATATTGCTTTACAGGGTGTTGCACAGGATACGATGTTGCAATCCTATGTGCTTAACTCGGTAGCGAGTAAGCATGATATACAGAGCCTAAGTGATCGCTATTTGAATCATAAAGCAACCGCATTGACTGATATTGCGGGCAAGGGTAGGAAGCAATTGGACTTTAATCAAATTCCTGTAGAAAAAGCGGCGACCTATGCATCAGAACAGGCGGATATTAGTCTACGATTACATCATTATTTCTGGTCAGCACTCTCTGCGGATGTGCATTTAAAATCACTTTACGAAACAATAGAATTACCCTTAATGGCAGTTTTATCCAATATAGAGCGTCATGGTGTTTTGCTTAATAGCGGTGCATTGCAAGATCAGTCGGTTGAATTAGCGGCAGAAATGAAAGCAGTAGAAACAGAATGCTATGCGCTTGCCGGAGAAAAATTTACTTTAAATTCACCCAAGCAATTACAAGTCATTTTATATGATAAATTACAAATTCCCATAGTGAAAAAAACTCCAAAAGGGCAGCCATCAACCTCGGAGGAGGTGCTCAGTGAGTTAGCCAAAGAATATCCACTGCCTGATTTAATCCTGCGCTTTCGGAGTATGAGTAAGCTTAAATCAACGTATACCGATAAATTGCCTCTATTGGTCAATAAAAAAACACAACGTATACATACTAATTATCATCAAGCGGTTACTGCAACAGGGCGCTTATCATCATCATCACCTAATTTACAAAATATCCCTATTCGTACCAGTGAAGGGCGACGTATTCGTCGAGCGTTTGTGGCAATGCCTTACTATCAAATAATGGCGGCAGATTATTCACAAATAGAATTGCGAATTATGGCACATTTATCACAAGATGCAGGTTTGTTAGAAGCTTTCTCTAAAGGTTTAGATGTACATAAAACCACGGCTGCAGAAGTCTTTTCTGTGGATATTGATGAAGTGACAGATAATCAGCGTCGCAGTGCCAAAGCCATTAATTTTGGTTTAATCTATGGAATGACCGCTTTTGGGTTAGCAAAGCAAATAGGCTCGACACGTACCGAAGCAGCTGCTTATGTGAAGTCTTATTTTAATCGTTATCCTGGTGTCAAAGACTATATGGATAACACACGTGCTAAGGCAAAAGAACAAGGTTTTGTTGAGACTTTATTTGGTCGCCGTTTATACTTGCCTGATATTAATAATCGTAATGTGATGCGTCGTAAATATGCTGAGCGTACCGCGATTAATGCACCAATGCAGGGCACAGCTGCTGATATTATTAAAAAGGCAATGGTTAATGTTGATGCATTATTAGCTGAAAAGGCAACAGATACACGAATGATTATGCAGGTTCATGATGAATTAGTCTTTGAATTACCTAGAGAAAATATAAAAGATCTAAGTTTGGAAATCAAGCACTGTATGGAAAACTCTGCTGAACTTGATGTGCCTCTTATTGTTGATGTCGGCATAGGAGAGCATTGGGATGCCGCACATTAGTTATTTTTATTCTGTTCTTAACGATATTGACATCTTTTAGTCAATATTGGCTTCCATTTTTACTATACTAAAAGCCATGTCTAAATTTTTTATCTATCATACTTTTCGATTACTACCGATAAGTCTATTTTTGTTGGCTTTTTTCATTATGCTACCGTCAATGAACTCTGCTTATGCTGAAAAAGCAGAGTTTAATTTGCCTGTGTCTAAGTCATATCGTCACTATGTATTACAACTGAATGTCGTTAACCGTCGCCCTGAAGTTGAAGAAGCCATTATTCTTGAGGCAGATCTTACACCGAATATTGCGGGTGAAAAAGTGAGTTATCAATTTTATATCAATGGACGTTCAATAGGAGAAGGTGGTACGCATCGTGTCCATAGTTTTGAAGATACAGGGACTTATAAAATAACAGCACTGGCTAAAATTGGTAGTTTTTTACTGAACTCTCCACCCGTTATTATTCATGTGATTGATGCGTGGAAAGAACCTGAGGCAGTGATAGAGCCTCAGGTTTTAACCGTAAAGCAAGGCGAGCCAGCACAGTTTCAGAGCTTGAGTGAAACCGCATCACAAAGCCGTCAATGGCTGTATTGGTCGTTAAGTACTGGGCACAAGAGCAATAAGGATCAATTTACAATTGATACCGCACGGCTATCTCCAGGTCGCTATCCTGTGCAACTATTAGTTAAAGATGACCGGCAAAGAGAAGCAGTAGCGCGCGCTATTTTGACAATAAAAAGCAAATCAGGGAAATTGCCAGGACCTGTAGTGATGATTGAAGAGGGCGATTCTCCAGAGGATACTGATCCCTCTAAGAATATGATTGAGTTAAAAATTCGCTCTTCTCATCAGCATCAGCTCAACCAAATGGCTGTTGTATTCTGGTTGCAAAATACTCAATATGGTGCAGATACTGAGCTACAGTTTGATCCTGGTGATGGGGCTAGTTATCGATGGGATAAGAAGATTCGTTATAGCCATCGTTATCAACAGAGTGGTTTCTATCACGCAGTTATTCGCTCTCGAAGCCCCTCAGGGAAAGCAGAAAGTAATGCTGTATTAGTTATTATTTGGCCTCGTTGGTTGCCCTTAGTGTTGATTCTACTGGGTTTACTATTAGCTATTTTGCCTTTCTATCATCATTATAAGCGCCAGCAACTTGCTCAGTTTATAGCAGCACAGGAAACAGGCTTTTACTACCAGCAACACAGTGTTTCTGGACAACATCAAATAACTTTTTATTCTCCTGAACAGCTTGAGGTGCTGAGTATTGATGAATCTGAGGAAGAAATTGAGAAAGAAACTGATCAGTTAGAAGAAAATCGGGTTAAAGAAAAAGAACCCATCAAAAGTGAGCATATTATTTCAAAAGATGAAAAGAGTGGTGAGTCATGAGTGATACTGATCTTACTTTAAATGACCTGTTTGATATCAATTTTACTCACTTGCCAGAAGCAACATTATATAGCCTTGATATGACCGCAGAAATGCATCGCTTACACTATGCTGTTAAGGCGGCACTGCCTCATGATCGTTGGCACAATATTAGAAAAAATTTCTTACAGGAGCTAGCACCTCTGTTAGATATTAGCTTAAAGAGGATCTTGCTAGAGACATGGCAAAGTCTTGAGTCAGTGAAAGCGATATTTGAGGAGCAAAACAAAGGTGATCAGGGCAGTACTGTTATCAAATTAATGAAGCATAATTTACGCTCATCCCATTGCCCAAGATTAGCGATTCAATTTAATCAACAAGACTTTGAGTTACAATTATTTATTGCGATTGATCTTGATATAGAAGACTTGAGTTTGAAGATTGATCGAGGTGAAATAATAGAAATATTAACAGGATGTGCTAAAGGAAAAGGTATTATCCAATATCAGAATATTACGTTGAATGAAACCGATGTTTTGCCACTTTCTCTCGTTGGGGATATGCCTAAGAGGTTAGTTATACCGCCAAATATTCCAAATATTCAGAGTCAAAAATCAACGCATCAACGAGCACGAAAAGGACTGAGTAATGTTGTACAATTTATTATTGGTATTACGATTGCACTGGTTGCAGTTTATCTTTTTTGGGTTTATTAGCGGCTATACTTTCCTCACTACAATCACTAAAAAGCCTCTCATGTGAATCCTCCACTCTGTTGCGGTAGTACAATGATTGCTTTGTTGAAGACCTTGATGGTTACTCCATTAAATTAATGGATGCTGATCATATTCATCTATAATTTTTATGGAGAGCTTCATGTCTAAAACCATCTTATTTTCTCTGGTGGGTGCAGCAACAGGGGTTTTTGCGTCCTATGCATTGCATATTGAGGATGGTACATTCTTTATGTACCTCTTTGGTATCATCTCAATAGTACTTAGTTTTTTCTTATTATGGGGAAAGCAAAGTACACGATTCAGCGTGATATACCTCAGTATTGCCACTATTATTGTCGGCTTGCTTATTAGCTGGAGTGTTTGGCGGGAACATGAGAGTTATTCCCTTGTATTACTTTATTATTCATTACTACCGATTAATATTATTGCTATCACCTTTGCACAATCCTTACAAAGCACAAAGCCTCACTATCCTTATCATCGCCTCTTTGAAAATGGCTGGAATAATCATTTTTTCTTTTTATTTGCCATCTTATTAACGATTGGTTTTTTACTCATCCTTTTATTAGGAACAAAGCTATTTGGTAGTATTGGGCTTAATCTTGACGATATTATTTGGAACAAAACGACCACCCCTGTCATTATAGCCAGCCTCATCGGTGCAGGGATTGGTATTAGCCGTCAATATGAAGACCTTATTTTTAAAATCCGTGGTGTTTTCTTTGCCATCTTTCATGTTATGGGCTATCTAACGGCTGTTATCGTTATTCTTTTTGCGATAAGCCTGCCTTTCACGTGGCAAAGTTTATTTACTAATAGCTCAACATCGATCATTTTATTATCATTAGTTGCTGTGAGTATCGTGTTCTTAAACACTTGGGTTGATGGCACTCAAGAGGATGATAAAAATCGTATTTTTATGGCACAGATTATCTTGTTGCCGTTTTTATCCTTATTGTCTGTCGTTGCAGTTATTCTACGGATCAACCAATATGGTCTAATGCCTAATCGTATTTTGGCTTTGAGTGTTGCAGTTGTATTAAGCCTTTATACTATTAGTTATGCTTACCAGTTACTTAAACAACGGGGTCATTGGCGTAAAGGTATTACACTCACCAACCCCATACTAGCGGTAATTTCCTTAGTGGTTTTGATTGCACTTATCTCTCCTGTGTTAGACCCAGTGCGCCTCAGTGTTAATAACCAACTGGATCGACTAAAAAATAATATCACTAGCATTGAAGATTTTGATTTTTCTGCCCTAAAATATCGCTTAGGAAAGGATGGTAAGAATGCCATTAAAGAAATACTGGAGTGGAAGGATCATCTGCATTATCAGAAAATCAAACAGAATGCTTCATCAATAGCGGTTAAAAATAAAGAAAAGGTGATGCTTACCCTTTTAGACGAGACCCCACCGTATTTTGAAAAGCTGAAAAAGAATTATAGTGCCTATGATTGCAATAGCAAAAATAAATGCTTTGTTACCATGATGGACATGGATAGGGATGGCAAGAAAGAAGTCGTTGTTGTGAGATTTAATCGTGCTATTCATATACGCATTGATATTCTTGCTTATCAAGATAGCTCTAACCTTGTGGATAAAGGTCGGTGGGTTGTTGAAGAGACATTATCAAGTTTCCTTAAACCAAAGGAATCGAAAGAGGCTATCTTTGAGGCATTAAAAGCAGGGAAGTTAAAACCTCTGAGACCTATTTATGATGACCTTCAACTGGAAGGGATTAAATTTAGGCGCTGAGTTTAATAAAAATGCAGTTTTTTAGTTCAATAATAGGTATTGTATGCCCAGATTAAATGAGTGATCCCCTAGTGGGATTTTGTTTACAATCCTAACTGTTGGATTTTTATGAATATTGAAGAAAAGAAAGAAGACGAGGGTGGTCTTGTTTGTGTTCCTAATAAAAATGGCGAAGAAATTTATTTATATAGCCTATTACCTAAGGATTTTATTAATGAAAATGGCTTATTAGATGTTGCTGTCGTTGGTCGATTTTTAGATAATAAAAGGGATAATCAAGGGAGTCTTGTGGTTGATTCATTTCAAGGAAACCCAGAATTTGTGCACCTTTTTCATCAAATGTTAGATGGTTTAGGTCGGCACTCTGAAGCGGTATTGAAAAAACTACCAGAACATGAAGAAGGCACTTGGGTTTATTTTATTGATCAACGTGTTAACGATGTAGATGGAGACGTTGAGCCTAAAGATATCATTGGTGGCTATAAGGTTGAGGATGGCAAGCTTGGTGAATATGCAGGTAATCCTAGTCATGTTTTATTAACTGAGGAAGGTATTTTTCAGATTGGAGTGAAGCTGAAATCTGAGTTAATTGAGTTGATTAAATCAAAGTACAAACCTAACTAGAGGTTGGTAAAACTTCAGTCCGATAATGCTAAGGGTGTAAAAAGCCGTAGAGTCGTACCCGCCTGAAGCGTTTTGGGAGGACGTGTTGTACCAACAACCAGAGAAACTCCTCATCACTAACGGTGCGTATTTCTGTTTTTTTAGTTTGACCATTTTCGTAGAAGATAGACTAAATTAACCCTGTCCAGAATAATTATCAACAGCAAAATCTTCTGGAGGACTAATATGACTAGGGGTTACATCCAATTTAGGTTCTATTTCTAAACGGCTTTGTAATTTTAGCGCCTGAGCTTTATGATAAACACAATAACTTAGCCCCACTTGGTAACAAGTTTCAGCATTACTGTGCTCACCTGTTTCAGCTAATAATTCGGCAAATTCCAAGTAGCCATTTTTATTCGGTGATTGGTTAAGGCTACTTAAATAGAAATTTCTCGCCTTACCCCAAAGCTTTTGACCACGATAAAGTCGGGCAAGAGTTAATAGCAAAGTAGGGCAGTTATCATGCTCAGTTAGCCAGACTTCGGCATGTTTTATTGCTTGATTGGAATCGTCATGGGTTATTTTTCCATACAGATTAACCAATGATTCATCCCATGAACTATTAATGCGCTTTAGCAATAGCTTACTCGCTCGGCTGGTATCTCCCGCAACGATTAATGCTTCACAATACTTTAAGCTAGTCTGTGGCTGTCGTCTTGTCTTAGCAGGGATCTTCTTCCATGCTGCATACAGTCGATCAAGACTATCTTCATGAGCATACATTTGGAAAATACCTTTTAATGAAGCATCTTCATACTCCTTGAAAGTACTCTCATTAATCACCCCTTTCTTTGCCAGTTCAGGCAATAATGTTGCTAGATTTGCCCAGTCTTCTTGTTTATAAAAGACTTTAGATAGTAACTTCTGAGCATAGAGTGATTTAGGCTTTTCTTCCAATAGAGTAATTAATCCAGCACGCGCTTGTTCTAATTGATTCGCATAAATTTGCATTTCTGCTTGGGAGATTGCAATCGCTTTATGGGCATCAGGCTGGGATTCATTGGCTAGCTTCAATTGTACATCACGCTCATCAAAATCCTCCATCATGTGTGCTACACGAGCCGTTCCTAAATAATGTAGCGCAGGGTTCTCAGCAACATCAATATGCTTTAATAGATTATTTTTAGCATTCATTGTATTACCTTCAATCAATGATAAATAACCTTGAAATAACCCCTGTCGTGATTTAGTTAACTTACTATTGAGGCGAAACTGACTGGCATAACGTGTCAATTTAATGAAATGCTGTATCAATCGCAGTCCAAAATAAAAGATAAAAAAGGCAATCAGAATACCCGCCATAAATTTGATAGCACTGATCTCAGAAAGCTGCCCTCCTGATGATGCAATAATGACACTGCTATAGTTATCAGCAACATAACTAATCAGCCAAATACTAGCGATAAGGACAACGGCAATAAAAATAATGAGGCTAATAATCATTCTATTTTCCTAGTGTTTTAAGTGCGACTAAAGAGGAAATCATAGGCGGCTTTGGCGTAATATCAAGCTGACTCAATACTTCAATAGCGGACATCCATGGCTGGGCGATTGATTGAGGGTAGTAGCGAGTCATGAGTGCTTTGATTAATAAAGCTTGTTGCTGAAAACCCTTCTTATCTCGCAATGATAATTGTAGTTTTAAGTTCTGAAAGTGCAAAGCAAATAAGACATCCATACGTTGCCTATCTGATTGACTAATCGTATGAGTGGCGAGTTCATCATATTCAACAATATCAATAGAATCATTGAGGTAAGCTTTTACTGTGCCCATTACACTCTGATCATCTTCAATGGTGAATAGAGCAATTTTCTCACCTGCTTGATTGTCAGTGTGTAACTTTGCCAAAGGTGTCATGCTTTGTTGTAATTGACTAATTTGCTCTGCTACTTTTGTATATTCTGGCAGAGGATATTGTTCCAGTGTGACAATATCATGGCTCAGTTGTTGACGAATACTAATGAGCTGGCTTGAACCCAGTTGCATTAATAAAGTATCTGCTCGTGCCAATAAACTTAATGCGCCTTTTTTATTATGGAAATAGGTTAATTGCCAATCAGCAGACTCTAATAAATGCAGGGCATGAATGAATAAATCTTTACCACCTTGATCTCCCATTAGCTTATTTTGCTGCATACTTAGCTCACTAATTTGCTGCCTAACGGATTGGGCAGAATAATGTGTTTGCTGTTGTATGTTCGCTAATTGTTGCAAAGCCTCATGAATGATTGCACTTGTTTCAGCAAGCTCTTTATTAGGTGGTGGTGTTTTTATATTAGCACTCAGCTGTTTTAATTCAGCTTTTAGCTCAGTAATTTGGACGAGTGCATCCTTTGCTTTGTCATGAGTACGTAACCAGTGTTTGTAACCCACAGAGATACCAATGGTTGTAACAAAGAGAGCAAGATAGGCAATAAATAACGCAAGGCGGTTGGACTTATTATTTGACATGATTTTACTATTTAAGTGTATTGTGCTTCATTGTACTCGCTCTATTCAGACAGGCAAGCATCGCCTTATCAGCAGGATTACTCGCCGTCCAATAAGGATTAGGTAGTGCAAGGCTTTTAATTTTATCAGCAATACGTGGACTACCTAGCAAAAGTTGAGCCTGCGTTAGCCATGCTGGTGGCTGTTCAGCTAGCAAGGTCATGAGGTTTTGAGTACTTTCAACACTGGTTAACATAATAATATCAATAGGAGCTTTGTAGAGAGTGGCTAATACTGCTTTTTCTATCTTAGGAAGCGTACGTTGATAAACTGATAAGCCTTGGACAGACGCTTTTCTATTGAGTAGTTCGCGCTTTAAAAAACCTCGCCCACCTTGACCTTTAATAATTAAAATAGACTGTTGCTGAATGTCCTCGTTGAGAATAGGGAGCTTTAATAGGCTTTCTGAGTTATACGGTGCTTTCGCTTGAACGCTAATATACAGGTCATGCTTAATGAGTTGTTGAGTCGTTTTAGCACCAATAGCGAGGATTTTATGCTGGCTTAATGAAATATTGCGGTGGGTAAAATATTCCAAGCCATAATTGACAGCATTCACACTAGTGAAGATGATGATCGTGTTTTTATCCAGAGAGAGAGGTAATTCTGGAGAACAGCCCTGTATCTCAATCGTTGGGAAACGGTGTACAACAACACCCATCTCCTCAAGCTGATAACAAAGACTATCGGCTTGATGAGTCGGGCGTGTGACTAAGACTTGTAAAGCTTGCTTAGTCACTTATAAGTTAATACCAACACTCGCTAATGCAGCACCACCCCCTTGGGCGATAATATCCTCAGCGACTTCTACACCCAGTTGTTCCGCTTGATCAGCAGTGCCTGTGCGTTCGCTACGGTAGACTTTTGAACCATCAGCAAACCCAACCATGCCACGCAGACGTAATACATCATTATCAAGCTCGGCATAACCTGCAATGGGGACTTGGCAACCCCCATTTAAGCGTTGATTGAGTGCGCGTTCTGCAGTGACCCTAATCGTTGTTTCAGTGTCATTTAATGGCGCTAGTAGTGCATGGATACGATCATCATCTATTCGACACTCAATACCAATAGCACCTTGCCCCACAGCGGGAAGGCTTAGTTCTGTTGGAATTGCTTGAGTAATGCGATCCATAAATCCAAGACGTTTAAGCCCTGCGCTGGCAAGAATAATGGCATCAAAATGCCCCTCATCAAGCTTTTGTAAACGGGTATTGACGCTACCTCTAAGGTCAGCGATTTTTATATCAGGTCGTTTTTCACGTAATTGCGTTTGGCGACGTAGGCTACAAGTCCCTAATGTTGCATTTTGTGGTAAATCATCAAAAGAAGCGTACTTATTAGAAACAAAGGCATCACTAGGATCTTCGCGTGTTAATAAGGTTGCTAGGTGTAGCCCTTCTGGAAAGCTAACGGGAACATCTTTCATTGAATGAACCGCAATATCTGCTTTATCTTCCAGTATTCCAATTTCAAGTTCCTTAACAAATAAGCCCTTGCCACCCACTTTAGCCAGCGGTGTATCAAGAATTTTGTCACCCTTAGTCGTCATAGTCACTAATTCAATGATAAGTTCTGGATGATTCAATTGTAATAAGCGTCCTACTTCATTGGCTTGCCATAGTGCTAATGGACTTTTACGTGTTGCAATACGAACCGTGTTAGACATTGAGTTAACCTTTTTGTGGATAGGGTGAGGTCATCTATAATACACCTTATTGCTTAGATTAAAAATCAACCTTAAATAAATCCACTAAATCTTTGAAATGAAGTATAATTTTACTTTAATAGTACAAAGAGAGATAGGTATGATGAGAATAAAGCCTTCAACTATTTTTTTAACGACTGGTGTAATCAGTCTTATCTTTATTACGGGCGTTTATGCCTCTCCTGCGAAACCATCAGCTTCCTTCAAAAGAAATTTAATCCGCGATTCCAGCGTGCAAATCAATGGAAAATATACGTTTTCACGTTGCAACACTATTCGTAGAAAAGCCTTTAATAAAAAGAGTCATAAAAAGAAAATACTACTCATTGGTGATAGTCATGGCTGTGATTTTCTTAACTCAATGTTGTCTAATAACTACTTACAAAATTTCCAAATCAGCATGCGCTATATTCCTTATCAATGTCAGCCCGTATTAAATGGTAAAGGAGGGAAATTTGTTGATAAAAAAGACCGTCCTCTGTGTGCCAATGAGGCAAGAACGGATAGCTTGATGCAGGCAAAAGAGCAAATTAAAGAAGCAGATATTATTATTTTTTCAGCACGTTGGAAACTCAATACCGCACGAGTATTGCCTTTTACGATTAAACATTTAAGGCTTAAACCCAATCAAAAAGTGATTGTTGTGGGTAGTAAAGGTTTTGGCAAAATATCCCCCCGACGTTATATGAGAATGTCTACTCCAGAGCTTAAAGCCATAAAAAATGATGTTGATCCCGAAGTACAAAAGATCAATGCAGTGTTACGTCAACGTATTACAGGAAGGTCGATATTTATTGACCAAACCAAGCTACTTTGTGGCTCTCATACAAAATGTACTATTTTTACTGATAATATACATTTAATTTCTTATGATGGTTGGCACTTAACCCCTGCGGGCGCTAAGCATTTGGGGAAAATTCTTTTTAAGCGATCGATTTTGGGACGGTTGTAAACAAAAGAAATATTTTAGCCAAAGTGTGAACCTCTTTGGCTAGTAAATCTTACGCATAAAAAATGTTTTCTTATGATTTTTTTCGTAGAGATGCACGAAATGCTAAATTTTTACTAAAAATATTATTCTATTTTAAGCTTAAAACCTCATATATAAGCCACTTTAATAAAAATAAATCTAACTATTCAGTGACTTATATAGAATATTAACTAAAACACCATTAGAAAAAACATCTATAGACAGTACAAGTGATTTTCCATTAAAATCGTCACGTTTGTCATGGACACTGTGTTGTAATTTTCACACCCAAAATCTAGAGGTGATCTATTGTGTTAAAGTATCCCCATACTTCATGTAAGTATCTGACTATGTTATTATTACTAACAATAGGAAGGTGGTAATATGAGAAAGCGTTCTCTTTTAGTTTTAGAAGATGGTAGTGTCTTCCATGGTGAGTCGATTGGCTGTGATGGTGAAACGGTGGGTGAGGTCGTCTTTAATACCGCATTAACAGGTTATCAAGAAATCCTCACAGACCCCTCCTATGCACGACAATTGATTACATTAACTTACCCTCATATTGGTAATACGGGTGTTAATGCTGAAGATGAAGAGGCTGATGCTATTCATGCTGGCGGTTTAATTGTTAAAGATGTTCCCTTGGTGCTGAGTAATTGGCGCTCAGAGCAATCATTGCCTGAATATATGATCGATCGGGGAGTTGTTGGTATTGCAGATATTGATACACGTCGCTTAACCCGTATCTTGCGCCAAAAAGGCGCTCAGAGTGGTTGTATTATCAGTGGTGATAATCCTTCGGTAGAACGCGCTCTAGATAAAGCAAAATCTTTCGCGGGTCTAAAAGGATTAGATTTAGCCAAAGAAGTCACTACAGCAGAACCTTATGATTGGACAGAAGGCTCTTGGCAACTCAGCCCACTAGAGTCCAAAACTATCACTAAAGAAAGCGCTGACTTTAACGTTGTTGCCTATGACTTTGGTGTAAAGAAAAATATTCTTCGCATGTTAGTTGATCGTGGTTGTCATGTGACGGTGGTTCCTGCAACCACCTCTGCTGCTGATGTGTTAGCAATGTCTCCTGATGGCGTTTTCCTCTCCAATGGCCCGGGTGATCCAGAGCCTTGTGATTATGCGATAGAGGCAATTAAAAACTTAACTGAGAAAAAAATACCTACTTTTGGTATTTGCTTAGGGCATCAGTTACTGGGTCTTGCTAGTGGTGCGCAAACAGTGAAAATGAAATTTGGTCATCATGGTGCCAACCATCCAGTACAAGAGTTAGCAAGTGAAGAGGTAATGATTAGTAGTCAGAACCATGGTTTCACTGTCGATGAAAGCTCTTTACCTGACAATATTGAAGCGACACATCGTTCTTTATTTGATCATACCTTGCAAGGTATGCGTCGTACTGATTGTCCTGCCTTTGGTTTTCAAGGACACCCCGAAGCGAGTCCCGGCCCACATGATGTTGCGCCTGTATTCGACGAATTTATTTCAATGATGAAAGGAAAACACTAAGTCTCATGCCTAAACGTTCAGATATAAAAAGTGTATTAATCATTGGTGCGGGTCCGATTGTTATCGGTCAAGCATGTGAATTTGACTACTCAGGTGCACAAGCCTGTAAAGCACTACGAGAGGAAGGCTATCGAGTCATTCTTGTCAACTCTAACCCTGCCACGATCATGACCGATCCAGAAATGGCGGATGCTATTTATATTGAGCCAATCCAGTGGGATTGTGTTGCCAATATTATTGAGAAAGAGCGTCCTGATGTGATTTTGCCAACAATGGGTGGGCAAACGGCATTAAATTGTGCTTTAGACCTTGAACGTGAAGGTATTTTAGAAAAGTATGATGTTGAGATGATTGGCGCGAAAAGTAAAGCCATTGATATGGCAGAAGATCGCTTGAAATTTCGTAAAGCCATGGAGGAAATTGGTTTAGCTTCTGCACCCTCTGATGTTGCACATACGATGGAAGAAGCCCGCGAAGTACTAAAAGTCATCGGCTTTCCAATGATTATACGTCCGTCGTTCACGATGGGGGGATCAGGCGGCGGTATTGCTTATAATCAAGATGAATTTGAAGATATTGTTGCCCGTGGTCTTGACCTTTCTCCTACAACCGAAGTCTTACTTGAAGAGTCTTTATTAGGCTGGAAAGAGTATGAAATGGAAGTGGTACGAGATCATAAAGATAATTGTATTATTATTTGTGCTATTGAAAATCTTGATCCCATGGGTATTCATACGGGTGACTCCATTACGGTTGCACCTGCACAAACGCTGACGGATAAAGAATATCAAATTATGCGTAATGCTTCTTTAGCGGTATTGCGTAAAATTGGTGTGGATACAGGTGGTTCTAATGTTCAGTTCTCTATCAACCCAGAAGATGGGCGGATGGTGATTATTGAGATGAACCCTCGTGTTTCTCGTTCATCTGCTTTGGCTTCAAAAGCGACAGGTTTTCCTATTGCTAGAATTGCCGCAAAGCTAGCGGTTGGTTATACCTTAGATGAGTTGCGTAATGAAATTACAGGTGATGCAATGCCTGCTTCATTTGAGCCAAGTATTGATTATGTCGTAACAAAAATTCCACGTTTTACTTTTGAGAAATTCCCTCAAGCTGATGATCGTTTAACAACACAAATGAAGTCGGTAGGCGAGGTAATGGCGATTGGACGGACTTTTCAAGAGTCATTCCAAAAAGCATTACGTGGCTTGGAAACAGGCATTGATGGCTTAGCGAATAAAGTTGATTTAGAAGATCCATCAAGTAAAGGAGAGCTACGTCGACAGCTCACAGACGCAGGTAGTGAACGTATTCTTTATCTTGGTGATGCGATGCGTTTTGGTATGTCGAATGAGGAGTTATTTGAGCTGACTTCGATTGATCCTTGGTTCCTTGCACAGATTAAAGATTTAATTACGACTGAAAATGATTTGTCGGGTCGTTTTATTAAAGAGGTTGATGCACATCAGATGCGTCAGCTTAAACGCAAAGGTTTTTCTGATCGTCAACTTGCGGGTCTATTACAAGCGAGTGAAAAAACGGTACGTCAATATCGTCAGGGCCTAGGAGTTCGACCTATTTATAAGCGGGTTGATACTTGTGCAGCGGAGTTTTCAACAGATACTGCTTATTTGTATTCAAGCTATGATGAGGAATGTGAGTCACAGCCTACGGATAAGGAAAAAATTATTATCTTAGGGGGTGGCCCTAATCGCATTGGACAAGGTATTGAGTTTGATTATTGCTGTGTTCATGCGGCTTTTGCAATGCGTGATGATGGCTATGAAACGATTATGATTAATTGTAATCCTGAGACGGTTTCAACGGATTATGATACCTCAGATCGTTTGTACTTTGAGCCATTGACGCTAGAAGATGTATTGGAAATTGTACATATTGAAAAGCCTAAAGGTCTTATTGTGCAATACGGTGGACAAACACCTTTAAAACTAGCTGAAGCATTAGAAGCAGCTGGAGCACCAATTATTGGTACGTCTCCTGATGCGATTGATTTAGCGGAAGATCGTGAACGCTTTCAGCAGCTCATTGAGAAGCTAGGCTTAAAACAACCACCAAATCGTACAGCACGTGATTTAGAGTCTTCAGTACGCTTGGCAAAAGAAATTGGCTATCCTTTAGTGGTGCGTCCTTCTTATGTATTGGGTGGGCGTGGAATGGAGATTGTTCATACTGAAGAAGATCTACGCTACTATATGCAGAGTGCTATTAAGGTATCGAATGACTCACCTGTCTTGTTAGATCGTTTTTTAGATGATGCGATTGAAGTGGATATTGATGCCATTTGTGATGGTAAAGATGTCTTAATTGGTGGCATTATGCAGCATATCGAGCAAGCAGGTGTACACTCAGGTGACTCTGCTTGTTCATTACCGCCTTATTCATTAAGTACTGAACTCCAAGATGAATTGCGTAAACAAATGACCCAGCTTGGCTTGGCTCTACAAGTGGTGGGTTTAATGAATGCTCAGTTCGCGATTAAGGGGGAGGAAATTTATATCTTAGAGGTTAATCCTCGTGCTTCACGTACTGTTCCCTTTGTATCAAAGGCGACAGGTCGCCCACTAGCAAAGATTGCAGCACTTTGTATGGCGGGTAAGTCATTAGAAGAGCAGGGTGAGTTAGAAGAAATCATTCCTACATATTATTCAGTAAAAGAAGCGGTATTCCCTTTTGCTAAATTCCAAGGTGTTGATCCTGTTTTATCTCCTGAGATGAAGTCAACAGGTGAGGTCATGGGAGTGGGGTCTACCTTTGGTGAAGCCTTTGGTAAGGCACAATATGGGGCAGGTGTGAATATTCCTACTTCAGGTACGGCTTTTTTGAGTGTACGAGAAGCCGATCGTGTTGCTATTGTTGATGTTGCTCGGTCGCTTTCAGAGCAGGGTTTTGATCTGTTAGCAACACGTGGCACTAAGCGAGTCTTAGAAAAAGCGGGCATTGATTCTAAGTTAGTGAATAAGGTACGTGAAGGTCGTCCTCATATTGTTGATATTATCAAAAACAAAGCGATTGACTTGATTGTTAATACAACAGAAGGAAAACAGTCAACTAATGACTCATCAGAGATACGTTCACAGGCATTACATGGTAAGGTAACTTATTCAACGACGATATCAGGTGCTTTAGCACTTTGTGAGTCGATTAAATATGTGAATAAAAACACGGTGTATAGTCTTCAAAATCTACATAAAGGAATTCTCTAATGGTTCGTGCTCCGATTACTGCAGTTGGTGCTGATGAATTAAAAGATGAGCTTAATCATCTAAAACAAGTAGTGCGTCCACGGATTGTTGCTGATATTGCAACGGCTAGAGAGCATGGTGATTTAAAGGAAAATGCAGAATATCATGCGGCTAGGGAAGAGCAGGGATTTAATGAAGGACGTATTCAAGAGCTAGAAGGCATGCTTTCTACGGCTCAGGTTATTGATGTTCTTAGTTTAGGCACTAATAATGAAGGCAGAGTGGTGTTTGGTGCAACAGTTGAACTGGAGAATATTGAGACAGAAGAGACGGTGACGTATCAAATTGTTGGTGATATTGAAGCAGATATTAAGAAAAATCGTATTGCTGTCACCTCACCGATTGCTAGAGCGCTTATTGGCAAGGAAGAAGGCGAGATTGCCGTGGTTAAAGCACCTAGTGGCATGGTTGAGTATGAAATTGTTGAAGCACGCTACGTTTAGCTGGTGATGATGCTGGTGACTTTAGGTACCAGCTTTTAATTGCTATTCTGATGATAATACAGGATTTTTCATAAAATCATGTATTATCATCAGAATTTAGCCAGCTTTTTAAATGAGTTACCACATTATTAATCACTCGCTGTCTTGCCTCAACAGAAGCCCAAGCAATATGTGGTGTAAGAATTAAGTTAGGTAAGTCATTCGCAATCAGTGGATGATCCGCAGGTGGTGGTTCAATTTCCAATACATCAATCCCCGCACCACCAATAACGTTGTGGCGTAGAGCATTGGCTAATGCCACATTATCGACAACTGCACCTCTTGCGGTATTAATCAATAAGGCATGAGGTTTCATTTGTTGTAAAGTTTTGGCATTAATTAAGTGCTTAGTTGCAGGGATTAGTGGGCAGTGAATGCTCAAGACATCAACTTGTGGTAGTAAATCCTCTAATAGTAAACGTCCTTCATCTGCTAACTTGGAACCTGTACGCTGTGCAATGAGTATTTTCATTCCAAAGGCTTTTGCTAGTTTTTCAACACCTTTTGCTAATGCACCATAGCCAATCAAACCGAGTGTTTTACCCTCCAGTTCTTGAATCGAAAATTGTAGACTAGTAAAGTTTGCATGACCTGACCAGCCACCTGTTTTTGTCATATTTTGATAGGCGAGAAGATTGGTTGATAAGGCTAAAATTAGGGTGAAAACATGCTGTGAAACAGAGGCTGTACAGTAATCTATAACATTATAAGTGGTGATACCTTGCTGTTTACAAACATCTTTGTCGATATTATCCATGCCTGTTGCGGTGAGCAGAATAACTTTTAACTCGGGCAAACTCTCCAGTAAAGCTTTATCAAAAACAGTTTTATTAGCCACCGCAATAGTGATGCCCTCAAGATGTTTTGTGCGTTGCTCTAATGTTGTTGAGGGGTAACGGTGCCAGTGTTTTACTAGGTCAAGTAAAGGCTGCATATTAAGATCGTTGGCATTAAAAGTCGCTTCGTCTAGTATGGCGGCTTTTAGATTGTGCATAGCATATCTCCCAACGGTGTTATTTATTCAAGGTCGAATCCATATAATAAGCAAGAATAACAGGAGAAAAAGGCAGAGTGAAGGAATGCAGGTATCGATAGCTGAAAAAGGAACAAACAAATTAACGAACCATTATAGCGTTATCAATAACGACTGATTACCCTAAAGCACTTTGTGGGCAAGTGATAGGCTTGGTTATTTAGCAGTGGCTTCTCATTTTTCTAAAAAAGACAAAAACTACAAAACTTTAGAGCCTTCTGTAATGCGGTTCATAGAGGAAAAAAGAGCGATTGGTCATTTATCTGCTTAAGGATTCTGGTGTAGATTAACTTTTAATAGAAGAATATCAACCTTTCATCCCTTTATTTGTTAATTAATAGAGTTAGTTAGACGATTGTATAGGTGATCATATAAGAAAATTTGTGAATAGCTTAATAGCAATGATTTACAAAGGTAACTTTAATATGATCATATGGGTTGTTGACCTTTGATGTTTAGGATGAATGCTATTAATGGAAATATTTCGCTTAGCGGTCTATCCCAAGTCATATCAATTTATTTAACAATTTAACAGCCTATTATTAATATTAATTATGGAGAATAATATGTTAAATTATATTAATGGTGGTTTATTTCAAAATAACCCTCCACGTGCTAACTATTTAAATCATAATGGTTTTCATGGAAATAGAAATGTAAATAATAGTAATGTCTTTAACCAATCTAATAACAGAGGGTTTAGTCATTTACGGAGTGGCGGTGCCAATTCAAATACTATGTTGCAATTATTCATAGGATTAATCCAGCAGCTCTCTGGTAATAGAGGTAATAACGTTAACTACAGTAACAATGCTAATTACAGTAACAATACCAATTACGGTCATAATGCTAATTACGGTCATAACGTTAACTTCGGTCATAACGTTAACTACGGTAATAATGGTAACTTCGGTAATAACGTTAACTACCATAATAATGGGCACTATGCTAATAACAGTAACGGATATACTCACTATGTACCCGCTCCAGTTCCAATTTCAGCCCCAGCCCCAGCACCTGCTCCTAGACCTGTTGCGTTATCACCAGGAGTACATACAGGTTCAATTCCAGGGCATAATGGCTATGTCAAACTTAAAGACTGGAACAGTGCTAATGGTTCAACAGCAAACTTCTGGGTAAGCATTAAGGACTCTCCTAATGGTGTTCATACTGGTGATATCTATTTATCTGGCTTGAAGAAGCTAGATGATGGTAGTTTAGTTGCGACATCGGGTAAAGAGACGATATTCAATGTGGGAAGAGGAAAACAATTAGTCGATACTAATGGTGATGGTTATGTCTTTAGAGTCGGCCCTCAAAATGCAGGAGGGAAGTTTGATTTTGAAATTGAGCGCGGATATGGTGGTCCGACATTAAGAGGAACTCTGAACTAGATTTATAGGTATCAAAAATATCAAATCCATAACTGGAGCTATTGAGTGACAGTTATGGTTAGGGTTAGACAAAATTTAAGCAAGACGATACTATCATTATTTTTCCATCCCCCACTAAACCAAGGAATATCATGATTTTTTCTAGAAACAAACTTTCTTCATTTTTATTAACACTGGTATTAGCAATGGCACTCAGCACGGCTTATGCTGATAGCTTATTAGATGAAAGTCATTCATCAATCAGTTTTGTTTCGGTAAAGAAAGGCACTGTCGCTGAAGTCAATATAATTAAAAAGATGTCAGGCACTTTAAGCGATAAAGGTGAGTTAAAAGTCGTATTAGATTTGACGAGTGTTGATAGCAAAATAGTTGTACGTGATGAGCGTATGGTAAAACACTTATTTGAAACGGATAAATTTGCTACAGCAACGATTACAGCAACGATAGAACTTCCTACAGAAGAGGGTATGAGCAAGCTGAGTGCTGAAGGTACTTTAGATTTACACGGGGTATCTAAGCCTATTAAAGTAGACGTTATGGTAGTGAAAACAGGTGATAAGCTACTGGCAACAAGTTTGAGTCCAATCATTATTAAAGCCGAAGACTTTGGTATGGTTAAAGGTGTTGCTATGCTCCAAGCATTGGCTAAGTTACCTTCTATTGCAACCGCTGTCCCAGTCAATTTTGTTTTAGTTTTTGCCAACAAAGATAAATAATTTTCTTAAAATAGAATAGGAAGGGCTGATTTATATCCAGCCTTTCCTATCGCTATCTATTTTTCACATTAAACAATATTAGATGCTTTACTACGTCCAGTCATTTTCTGTACCTCTGCAATTTGCAATGAGTGCATAATAAGATCTTTCAACGTTTCTTGAATATCAAGATCATGCAATTTAGAATCTTGCTCATAGCGTTCAATATAGATACGCAGAGTTGCCCCCTGAGTTCCTGTGCCAGAGAGACGGTAAACAATACGTGACTGATTTTCAAAGATAATACGAATACCTTGATGCTGGCTAACCGAAGAATCAATTGGATCAATATAAGTAAAATCATCCGCTTGACTAATCGTGAGATTATTATCAAGCTGTGTTCCTGTCAGCAATGGTAAGCGATGACGTAGGTGTGCCATGATTTCCTCACCTTGCTCTAGCGTAATCGCCTCATAATCATGTCGAGAGTAATAATTACGACCATATTCAGCCCAATGCTTTCTAACAATATTCTCTACTGAATCATGCTTGGCTGCGATGAGGTTTAGCCAGAATAATACCGCCCATAAACCATCTTTTTCACGAATATGATTCGCACCACCACCAAAGCTTTCTTCACCACAGAAGGTAATTTTGTCATTATCTAATAAATTACCAAAAAACTTCCATCCAGTGGGTGTTTCATAGATTGGAATTTGCATTTTTTTAGCGACTTGATCAGCAGCTTGACTGGTTGGCATCGAGCGAGCAATACCTTTAACCCCTATTTTTTTATAGTGGGGAATACAATGAGCATTGGCTGCCAAAATGGCAAGACTATCGCTTGGATTGACAAAGAAATAGTCACCCAGAATCATATGGCGATCACCATCACCATCAGAAGCCGCACCAAAGTTAGGTGCATGACTCTCATTAAACATTGTATTCACGAGAGCTTTAGCCGTTGTGAGGCTTGGATCAGGATGTCCACCACCAAAGTTCGGCGAAGGTTTAGCATTGGTAATAGAAGCAGCATCTAAACCAAGGCGCTGACCTAATATCTCTGTAGCATAAGGTCCTGTCACAGCATGCATCGCATCAAAAACCATGGTAAAACTACCTGAGCCAATCATGCCTTTAATGCAAGAAAAGTTAAAGATCGACTCCATCTGATCAGCATAATCTTTAACAGGGTCGATAATCTCTATACTCATGTTTGCTAGGGTGTGTACATTACATTGAGTCATATCAATATCATGACCATCATCAATAAAATATTGGCTGATCTGTTGAGACTCGGCAAATATTTTATCTGTCAATGATTCAGGAGCAGGGCCACCATTGCTAATATTATACTTCACTCCAAAATCACCATTAGGACCACCAGGATTATGACTTGCTGTTAGCAATATGCCGCCAAGTGTTTGGTATTTTCTAATAATAGTCGAAGCGGCAGGAGTTGATAAAATGCCATTTTTGCCAAGGAGGATTTTCTTAACACCATTAGCTGCCGCCATTTTAAGAATAATTTGAATCGCCTCAGGATTAAAATAACGTCCATCACCTCCTAAAACTAAGGTCTGTTTGCCACTAGATAAATCTAAACAGTTGAAGAGACTTTGAATGAAGTTACATAAATAATGTTCTGATTTGAATGTCTTGACATCCTTTCTTAAGCCTGATGTGCCAGGTGCTTGATCTGAAAAGGGTGAAGTGCTAATAATTTTAGTAGTCATAGGATGTTGTTTTTAAAGATTAATTATATTTCATAGAAGAATAATTGTGTGTTGGTCAAGATAGGGGGTGGCGGTTGCAAGGTGCTGTGCTAAAATTTAAGTATGTTAATTAAAGAGTCAGCAACCACTTATCAACCAATACCCCATAGTTTTGCAAAACTGATGGATATGTACGAGGCCAATTATATACGCCTACGCTTGCTTTGTGGAAATATTCATGACCTGCCAGATCATAAGCTATCGATACTGGAGAATGGCGTTCCCTTGTCATTAACTACTTTAGGGCGTACTGCTCATACCACAACGATTATATTAACGTATTTATTTCATGGGCAAAATATCACCGTTCGTCGTCCTGACTTAGTCGTCCGTATTTATCATGATGCTAGGCAAGCAGAGGTCATTAGTCGCTGTTGTCATTTTTCTAATCGTACTTTACGTCCATGGGAACAAACAGTGGACAGCGTGTTGTTATGTCGCTGGCGCTTGAATCGCTTCCTTTATAAATGGGCGGGCTATCTCTATCGACAAGGGCATAGTTTCAAATAACCTTTCTATTATCAATGTCTTACAATTTAAGATAAAACCACTTTTCAGATCATTTAAATCAATGACTTATATAGAGTTAAATACTTGAAAGTGAGATATTTTTACTTTGGCAAAGGTACTGTATTTAAGTATTTGATTAGGCTCTATTTTAGTTTTATCTTATGTTGTTGATAATTTTACAAAAATCCATTAGGTTAGTGGCTCGCTAAATTTTTACCCGTTATTTTTAGTAGTGAAAACTATTCAAAGGTTGATCTTTATCAACGTCAGAGTAGTGATTTTTTTGCTATTTTAAATGACTTGAGTTCTTAAAATGGAGGTTATTATTTATGACTACAGGAATTATCATCGCTATACTTTGCTCGCTGGCAGCATTAGCGTATAGCATTTACACTATAAAATGGGTGCTGTCTCGCCCTAGTGGCAATGACAAAATGGCAGAAATTGCATCAGCAATTCAGGAAGGTGCTAATGCCTATTTTAAGCGTCAATATGGTGCAATAGCCATCGTTGGTGTCGTTTTATTTGTTGCGATATGGATCTTTCTCGATACCTTAACCGCTTTTGGTTTTCTTTTGGGGGCTGTATTTTCTGGTCTGGCTGGGTTTATAGGTATGTACGTGTCAGTACGAGCGAATACCCGCACAGCAGAAGCCGCTAGAGAAGGT
The DNA here is from genome assembly GCA_023144895.1 of Thiotrichaceae bacterium. Taxonomy (GTDB): domain Bacteria; phylum Pseudomonadota; class Gammaproteobacteria; order Thiotrichales; family Thiotrichaceae; genus HyVt-477. The sequence goes on along the minus strand of JAGLEV010000003.1, from coordinate 62,944 downwards.
TTAGATCCTGCAATGCAGGTAGCCTTTAAAGGCGGAGCAATCACAGGTATGTTAGTGGTTGGTCTGGGCTTATTTGGCGTTGCAGCTTACCTTTGGGTTATTGATTTTTACACCGCTGATGGTGCAGCAATCAATCTAGCTCCCTTAGTAGGGCTTGCTTTTGGTGGCTCTCTAATCTCTATTTTTGCTCGTTTAGGCGGTGGTATCTTCACTAAAGGCGCAGACGTTGGTGCTGATCTTGTTGGTAAAGTGGAAAATAATATTCCAGAGGATGACCCACGAAATCCTGCAGTTATTGCTGATAACGTTGGTGATAATGTCGGTGATTGTGCGGGCATGGCAGCGGATTTATTTGAGACCTATGCGGTAACAATTGTTGCCACTTTAATGCTTGGTGCAATAACCTTTGGTGGTTCAGCGAATGCATTAGTTTATCCGCTTGTTTTAGGTGCTGTTTCTATTCTTGCTTCTATCGCAGGTACTTACTTTGTATCGGTTGGTGAAGATAAGAATGTAATGAAAGGTCTGTATAAAGGCTTAATCGTTTCAGGTGGTATTGCAGGCATCCTATTTTACCCTGTTACCCATATCATGATGGGTGATAACGGTCAATCAAGTGTTATGGCACTTTGGGGCGCATCGCTTATTGGACTCCTTGTTACAGCATTATTAGTCGTGATTACTGATTACTACACTTCAACATCATTTGCACCTGTCAAGCATATTGCAGAAGCCTCAACGACAGGTCACGGTACTAACGTGATTGCAGGGCTTGGTGTTTCGATGAAATCAACAGCAGCACCTTTATTGGTCATCTGTTTTGGTATCTGGGCAGGTCACGAATTAGCAGGCTTATACGGTATTGCTATCGCGGCGACTTCCATGCTTTCAATGACGGGTATTATCGTTGCAATGGACGCATTTGGTCCAATTACCGATAATGCAGGTGGTATTGCAGAAATGGCAGACTTGCCAGAAGATGTGCGTAATACAACGGATGCATTAGATGCAGTAGGTAACACCACTAAAGCGGTAACAAAAGGTTATGCCATTGGTTCTGCGGCATTAGCAGCCTTGGTTCTATTTGCTGACTTTACTCATGGTTTGCATTTGCATACAGGCGTAGAGACAAGCTTTGACTTATCCAATCATATGGTTATTATCGGTCTATTAATCGGTGGTATGGTACCTTTCCTCTTTGGTGCAATGGCAATGGAAGCGGTAGGACGTGCGGCAAGCTCGGTCGTTATTGAAGTACGTCGTCAGTTTAAAGAAATGCCTGGCATTATGGATTACACCCAGAAGCCTGACTATTCTAAAGCGGTTGATATGTTAACTAAAGCAGCGATTAAGGAAATGATTATTCCTTCATTATTGCCGATATTAATCCCCGTTTTTGTTGGTATTTTCTTAGGGCCACAAGCACTAGGTGGATTACTTATTGGTTCTATCGTTACCGGTCTCTTTGTTGCTATTTCAATGACTACAGGTGGTGGTGCATGGGATAATGCGAAGAAATATATTGAAGATGGACATCATGGTGGCAAAGGTTCTGAGGCTCACAAAGCTGCAGTAACAGGCGACACTGTTGGCGATCCGTACAAAGATACAGCAGGACCTGCAATCAACCCATTGATTAAGATCATCAATATTGTTGCATTGTTAATTATTCCTTTGCTTTAATGTTATTTCTTGTAGATTGTTGTTTGATCTACAAGGTTTAATAGTTATTAGCTAAGTAATGATTAATTAAAGGGTGTAAGGTTTTTCTTACACCCTTTTTTTGTTTTGGCTGGATGATGTTTGCTTTATTTGTGCCAAGTAATATTTTATTTTATCGAATAGGGTGCTCAGATTCTTTTGCTGACTTAGGAAGCTATCCCAATATAAAAAATGACTAGCTTTTGCAAAAAGGTGAGCGTTTTTTGAGGCTGTTAAATAAGAAAGGTAATGATGTTCGTGTTATCAAGAAGTATCTTAATGGTAGAAGAACAGCATGGAATGATGATATAAGCCAAGCATCCTCATTTATTGAGAATGCTGACTATTAAGAGAGTACTGAGTGGTTTGCTATTACAACAAGCCCACACAAAAACTACTTCTTTTCAGCCTCTTTCTTCTCTCCACCTAAACCTGATAGATAAGTAGAAATAGCCTTAATCTCTTCATCACTAACACCCGCCATAATGCCCTTCATAACGATACTTTGACCATTGCTTCGTGCACCACTTTTAATATCATTCATTTGCTGAGTCGTATATTCAAGACTTTGCCCTGCTATTTTAGGGTAAGCAGGCATAATAGGTGTTTTTGCATCTTCACCATGACAAGCAGTACAGCCTTTAGCTTTATAAAGCTCAGCACCATCTGCAGCAAATGCAGATGAGCTTATTAGCAAAATTAAACCAGCGACTAGAGAGGATTGACTAATTAGTTGTATTGACATTGCTTATTCCTTTATGAATGAAATTATTAGCTCCTAAGAGCCGTATTTTAGAGGTATCGGTAATTTTGAGGTCATATATTGATGATTAATTTACTAATACATATCCCATAGATTAGATAAAAAATTATTATTTAACATTGAGTAATATCAATGTCACGTTAGCTTTTAGCCTTTACCTAGGAAATATTTATTTTTATCATTGATTAAGATCAATAAAATATTTTAATTATCATTGTAATGTTGTTAGCTGTATTGGTAATTATTATAGCTAGGGCTTAATGCCTTAATGGAGATGATGAATGAATAAAAGTATGAAAATGATATCCTTAGTTTTACTGATAGGTGCTTTATTAGTGGCAGTTATCTTAACTTTTATTGCATTAGGCTTTACTAGTCCTATTCCTTGGATATTAGCCGCTGTATTAATCGGTATTCCCTTTTACATCAGTCGACGAGAGCAACAACATTTTGCGGTATGGAAAGATGAATACAGTGTGGGCATCAAATCTTTGGATGATGATCATCGTAAGCTACTTTGTTTAATCAATAAATTACAAACTGCAGTACATTATCAAACGGGTGAGATTTTTGAAAAAGAAGCACTCGATGAATTAGTGGCTTACACCAAATATCATTTTGACAGAGAGGAAAAAATGTTAGAAGAAGCAGGTTATCCTGATCTCGATGATCATAAGAAAACACATAAAGCAATGATTGCTGAGGTAGAGGGATTTGTTGAAGCTTATAACCAGAAAGGGCATGAAGCACTAAAAGAAGTGGCAGCATATCTTAAAAACTGGTTGATAGGGCATATCAATGGCACAGACAAAGAATATAGTGCCTTATTAACAGAAAAAGGAATGAGCTAAAGCTTTCGTTCTAGCCCATTCAACTACCTAAAACTTACCACGTACTTCTAAACGGACTGTGCGTGGATATTCTTCATGCAGGAACGCAGGGGATTTATCTTCTAAACGAATATCGGTTAGATTGTCTATTCCTAAGGATAAATCTAGGTTTTTATTCATTGCTTTACTTATGCTTGTATTCCATAAGGTATAGCTAGGAACATTGGTTGATATATTTCTTTTTGTAACCATTTGACGAGAGACATATTCTGCTCCAAGATTCAACCTCCAGCTGTTTTTGTCCCATGACATATTGCTAGCCAATGTATTTCTAGGACGCTGGCTTAAGCGGTTACCTACATCATCTTTAGCATCTAGGTATTGATATGCAGTGGTTAAGTTAAGCCCTTTACTGAGCGCTATTTTAGTGGAGAGTTCTGCTCCTTTTAAGCGGGCTTCACTGGTATTTTTATAGGTTCTATTTGAAGTAGGTCCAGTCAACTCTATTAGATCTTTAATTCTATTATCAAAAATAGCAAAATCAACACTATATTTTGCCTTATGGTAATTTAGACCGACTTCAAAGGCATCGTTGGTTTCTGGTTTTAGATTAGGGTTGCCTGTGACTCTCATTCTCCCTAGAGTAAAGACATAATTTCCTGAGGACTGCTTGATATTAGGGGCACGAAAACCATGACCATAACTACTTCGTAAGGTTAAATCATCTCTAGCATTCCAAACAATGGATGCACGAGGGCTGACTTCTCGACCAAAGACATCATGATCATCTAATCGAGCACCAAGTGTTAAGAATAAATGATCACTGAGGTCAACCTCGTCTTGGAGGAATAATGATTTAAGAATAGCATCACTTTCTCCATCACGAAGCCCAGCATTGACTAGTTTTTCTTTACGGTGTGCAAAGCCAGTGGTAATAATATGTTTTAGCCCTAGGGGAAGGCTGATACTACCATCAATAACAGTATCCTTGAGTTGCTGAGGTAGGGTTGGAGAAACTCCATTCGTCGCTTTATTAGAGATATCGATAGTATTTTGATAAAGATTCAAAGCACTATTAAGCTTACCGACATTGCCTTTCCAGCCTAGTGAGGCTTGATCACGTTGAATAGCATATTGGCTCTGATAATTTTGACGACGGCGAGTTTGGGTATTGTACCAACGATCTTCCTTGCCTTTAACATAGTTTACTTTAATTTGTTGTTGAGGTGTTGCTTGCCAATTGAGCCCTAAAGTCAGTTGTTGTTTTTCTTTCCCCTCAATAGAAGATAGGGCTGGATTTAGCTTACTATCGAGAGCTTCACGCCTACTTTTTTGACCACCAAGATAAACTTGAACACGATCACTACCACCACTAAGGTTAAAGTCAAGTGCACGACCTTCACCATTATCACTGCCATCTTCATTAGTGGATTGCTCAGTAATTTTAAGATCACCCTGTAATTGCTTGCTAGGCTTACGTGTAATAATATTGATGACACCACCCAAGGCATCAGCACCATATAAGACTGACATAGGGCCTCGTACAATTTCAATCTGTTCAATATTATTCGTAGAAATCCAGTCATATTGATAGTCTGTCTGAGGACCAAAGCTATCATTGCTTGCAGGAATACGCTTGCCATCAACTAAAATTAAAGTGTGCTGGCTTAACATACCCCGTAAGCTCAAGCCTTTACGCCCACCAGAACCAATACCACTTAAGGTGATCCCCGTTGTTCCACGAATAAGATCCTGAATATTTTCACCACCTTTTTGTTCGATATCTTTACGACTGATCACAGTGACACTATTGGGAGCCTCAGTGGTATCAATCTCAGAGTGAGTTGCAGTAACAATAATCTGCTTGAGGCTATCATCTTTATCAGCAACAGGGCTTAGCGCCCAACTAGTATTCATTGTATTTGCAATCAGTATTACTAATAAACTTCTTTTCATAGACATCCTTAAATTATTTGCTTTAAATTGATCTTTTTTTGACGTGCAGAAACCTAATCTACAGATAAAGGCATGTACTAAGATCACTATTTATTTGCTCTAGGGTGCTGGTGTAGATCAGATTTTCAGCCTATCAAAAACTAACCCTTTTCTTGATAGACTGAAGTCCAATGATCCTTGATATTAAATTTATTTAAAATCAGGGTTTTTCCAGTCTGGGGGTGCTATTTTATCTTTAGGTGGTTTGAGGCGAGAGACATAGTCAACTAAAAGCTCTAAGTCTTTCATTTTCATTTTTTTAATACGTTTCACCATGTTAGGGTTAGCATTTCTACGCTTACCTTCTCGCATCCATATAATTTGGCGTAATAAATATTCATAATGCTGCCCTTGGATACGAGGGAAGAAGCGTTTAGCATCACCACTAGCATCAGCACCATGGCACTCTGCGCACTTTCTATAGAATAGTTTTTCAGCCCGTTTATCATTACCACCTTCACCATGACCTGGCTCTGGGTTCATTGGTAGTGTTGCAATATAGGCAGCAACATCAGCAATAGCTTGAGGTCCACCCATCACCGATTCTTTAGCAATAACCTCCATCATTGGGTTATCACGATTACCTGCACGGATATCAGCAAGTTGTTTAATAATGACGCTTTTATGTTGCCCTGAGAGTTGTGGAAAAGTGCCATCTTTAAGCCCCCAGCCATTGGAGTTATGGCAGCCAATACAGAGTTTAAAAACTTCTTTTCCTTTCTCTATATTGCCTTCCAATGCCATGGCTTGGCTTAGTTCATCATCAAGTGGTGCATCGGCTTGTGCCGTGAATATCAGGAGAGACATCCCCAAAAAAAATAGGTATAAATAATGTTTTATCATAATACAATCTTTTATTAAATTCATAGAGTTGAAGAAACCAACAAGAGTTTGTATTGCTACGTAAGCCCTATGTACTCTCGATGGTTTATTTCATTATTGGCTTATTGCTTAGTAGCATTAACCTCGGCTTTGTCATTGTCAAAGCCTAGCTTGTAACCTAGTGAGACATGATGGAAACGAGCACTAGTGTGGTCATCATGGATAGCAAAACCAAAGTTATAAAGCTTGTCTAATTCCATCGTAATATCACCGGCTTTATCAGACTTTAATTTACGCTTCATTTCGACAACCCAGTTATCTCCATCTAATGTGGCAGTAAATTCAGTATTTTGACTACCCTCCATGACACGATCCCCTAATACATAACCATCTTCAGAAGTTTTTGTACCTGATTTATAGCGACTGATATCCATGAAGTGATTTGAGGCTAACTCTGTTTTAATCTCTTCTTCCGTCTTACGCTTATCCCAGCCACCACGCATTTTCTTTCTGCGTCCTTTGACTTCAATCTTTGTTCGACTTTCAGTAATGTATTTCACGACATTCTGACCTTCTGGATGATGAGGCATACTATTGAGGTCGTGATGACAAGTTCCCCAGCACCCCGCCTGATCAGCATATTTCACTTTAGCGCCAGCAAACATAATGGCAAGCTTCATCTCATTCTCGCTATCCATTTTTCCACCCTCAACAAAAGGAGCAGGAGTATGTTCTGAGTTTTCCCATTCAAAGCGCATATAAAGGTTTTCAGCATCATGAGTCGCCTGAACCGTGACAGCAATACTGCCTCGTTTATTAGGAATCAATGTTTCTGCAGGCTCTAGCTTTTCACCTGTTACGATCTTTTGCCCCATTTTGGCAACTTCTTTCTCATGACAGGTTGTACAACGGTCACCCATTTTGACAAAGGGTCGAGCGCCACCATGATCTTTACCAGTTAATATCCACTCCATTGATGATTGACCTGGGTAGAAAACCGTAATATCACGACCAGACACCTTGCTCCAATCTGCACTACTCTTTGCGCTTGCACTAGGCGTGGCTACGGGAGCAGGGGCTGGAGTAGGTTTTTTTGATGTAGCAGAAGGAGGGGTAACTTGAGTCGCCTTTGCTGCCTTAGTATCCACTGTTTTACTCGCTGGTGTTGATGTCGTTGCCGTTGATAGTGCAGCACTAACCGCCGCATCAATACGTTTCTGTGTTTCAACTTCTGCTTTCTCTTTAGCGGCTTTCTTCTTGGCTTTGGCTTTTACTTTTAGTGCTTGAGCCTTTTCTTCTTCTGCTTTTTCCTGTTGTTCAATTTTCTTTAAGCCATCAAGATACATTTTAGGTACTTCACGAATAAAGTCAGGATTTGGCTTTTCTAGTTCCTCTATTTCCTCATCAGTCAGTTGATCACGAATATTCTTATGAGCAATACCTTTATGGCAATCAATACAGGTTTGCCCTGTTTTAAAGGCATTCAGATGTTGTTTACGCGCCCGAGGCTTTTGGAACTCAGGATTCATTGAATCAAAATGATGACAGTTACGACATTCACGGGAATCTGTTGCTTTCATCGTTTTCCAAACATTTTTGGCTAGATGGAGGCGTTTTTTATCAAACTTTTCGGGTGTGTCAATAGTACCCAATATTTTATGTAGCACTTCGTTACTGGCTTGAACTTTTCGAGCCATTTTATGAATCCAAGGCTTTGGTACATGACAGTCAGAACAGGAGGCACGAACACCACTACGGTTAGAGTGATGAATAGTCGGGACATATTCTTGATAAACATTGTCTTCCATTTCATGGCAAGAAATACAGAATTCCAATGTATTGGTTGCTTCCATTGCAGTGTTAAAACTACCCCAGAAGAAAATACCTAATACAAAAAATAAAAGTGCAGCACCTAGTGTTGCTCCTTTTGTTACTCGACGAGAAAAAAAACTTGGTTTTTTCATGCTCATAGCCATTCAAATTCTCCTAAAAAAGTGGTTTGTAAAATTATGCAAGAGGTAAAAGATAACTTTACGAACAACTTTTAATCATAATAATGGGCATGTAAAATACATGCCCATTAGGGTCTATCTAGGTAACATGATTTACACGGTTGTAAACATTAAACTTACCTGTTGGAGCATAAAGCCCTTTAACGCGAGCTTTCTCTTTAAGCGTCTTAGCATCATAGATAATGATCTCACCGTTAGGCTTCTTACTATCTTTACGATTCCAAATCGATACCCAAACTTCAGTACCGTCTTTATTGAATTCGAAGTGAACAGCAGCATAACCTTCAACTTCTGTTAGGCGGATAGTCTTAACAATTTCACGTGTCTTTTTGTCAAAAACCTGTACCGATTGCTGAACTTCTGGCTCTGGGTGTTTAGTCTGGTCAAACCATACATAATCAGACTTAGGGTGAGTACGGAGGAATACGCCTGGGCCATCTGATTCCACTTCATAACAGACTTTCCACGCATTATCAGGATGACCTTTAGGATCATTACCCCAAACCGTTACTTTACCTACGCCTAGATGCGTTGTTCCAGCAACAGGACCACATTTCTCATCATTCCAGTTAGCACCAGGGCCTGGATGTGGCTTCTTATCCACATCAATCATGGCTTCTAACTTTTGCGTCACAGTATCAATAACAACCATTTTATCCGACGCATTCGCCGCAATTTGGAAGTAACGATTGGTTGGATCAAAAAATCCATCATGTAAGAACTTAGCTGAGTTGATTTTAGTGATCTTCATATTGTCAAGATCGGAGTAATCTACTTGCCACATTTGACCAAGCTCTTTCGCCGCAACTAGCCATGTTGGAGATTTTGGTGTGTCATAGATAGCTGCAACACGAGACTCATTAACATACTCACCATCAATGTTTGTTCCACGAGTAGAAACAACCTTGATGGGTTTCATTGTCTCAGCTTCAAGGATAACGAAATGAGGAGGCCAGTAACCACCACCAATAACGTATTTTCCATCACCTGATACGGCAACATCACGAGCATCATAAGCGACTTGAACATTAGCCACTTTCATCTTTTTAGGAGTCTGCCAAAGGTCAAGTTTGGTCATCATGCCATCACGACCCATAACATACCAAAAACGCCCTAGATCTTTAGATTTGAGTGTTTCATGATGCTCTGCTGCTTTGAGTACATGGACTGCATAACCTGTATCAATACGTGCAAAGATTTCTTTTTTATCGCCATCAATAATAGCGATTTTGCCCACATCACGCTCAATAACAAGGAAGAAGTTTTCCCAATTACGATCATGCATTGGCTTCTTTGGGTAATCAGCAGGTTTAATATGAACTTCATGTCTTTCCAGCATCAAAGATAATGGCATCTCTGGTGGGATAGGTGGCTCATGTTGAATGTACTTGGCGAGTAACGTAATCTCTTCTTTAGAAAATATATCATCAAAGTTATTCATACCGCCTTCGGTACCGAGAGTGATGATTTTTTCTAAACGCTCTTGTCCTTTTTCTAACGTGCTTTTGGGTTCAAGACTTTTCCCTGTTGCTCCCTTACGCAATACGCCATGACACCCCGCGCAACGCTGAAAATACATGGATTTTGCTTTCTCAAATTCAGCTTCAGACATTTTAGGTGCTTTAGCTGTATCCCCTTCTGCAAATGCTTGCATTGAAGTGCCGCCCAGTGCGAGTGCAATAGCAACAGAAAGTGTTGCACCGATACGTTTGTAGCTCATTATGTAGACTCCTATTTTTTATCAAAAATTTACCTGTGTAGCCCTTAATTTCTATTCAATTTAAGAATAACAACTTAACTCTATTACTTAGAGATAAAATTATTAGCAGGCTACACCATTCTATTAACCATAGTTAATATGAGGGCAATAAGGCAATGACACACATCAAGAGTTTTTTAAAAAAAGAGTTATTTTAAATAATAATGATAAAATAGTTTTATCCTTGATTAAGATCAATTGGATCTTCTATTATTTTTATTAAATTTCAATTGAATTAGAACTATTTTACTATATAGTAGATAGTATTTTCTTTACTAGCCCTTAATTAAAGTCATTTCTATTGACCGATTATGCTGCGGGCGATAGTAAGTAGAAAGAAAATTATAGGCATTGATATAGATCAATAGGATGATTATTGTTATTAATATAAGTACCTAAAATAAAGATTTATTGCCATGATGATTAAATGTTTTTATTGTTATTAGTGTCTTATAATTATTGATATGCCATTACATTTATTTTACAAAAAAGTCTGCTCACACTCTCTAATCAATAGTTCCCGTTTTATAGTTCTTATAAAATAAATTGATGACAATTGAAGTCTAAAGCCTTGATTTATAACTAAAACGGGAACTGCTATTATCTAATGAACTTAGATAGATATTATATGGCGTAGCTCTACAGGGTTCAGCAAGATAATATGTTTATCGTGTACTTCTAGTAAACCTTGTTGTGATAAGCGTTTTAAGGTGCGGGAAAGTGTCTCAGGAGTGACAGAAATGCGGGAAGCAATAATATGTTTGGCGATAGATAAATCAATCGTGGTGGGTTCAACCACATGATCAGCAATATTTTCTAATAAATAGCTGACTAAGCGATAAGTCGCATTATGTAGGCTAAGACGGTCCAGCTCTCTTACTGACCAATGCAGTCGTAGACTGAGTGCGGTAATTACCTTGATACAGGTACTGGGTGAGTTAGCCAGTATTTTGCTATACACCTTGGCATTAATGCGTAGTAGATGGGATTCCTTTAAGGCAACAGCACTTACAGGGAAGTTAGGTATATTCTGAAACATAATCGCTTCAGCAAAGCTCTGGCGATCAGTAATAATTTCAATCACCTTTTCAGCACCATCAAAGGATAATAGGCTGAGCTTGATATTTCCAGAGATTAGGAAGAAAAAGTCTAGGGCAGGCTGGTGTTGTCTGAATAACACTTCATCTGCAACGAGTGAACACAGCTTACTATTTTTAATAACCAGTAAGAAATCTTTTTGAACCAAGCCTTCAAACAGTGGTGATTTTCTTATGGTTTTCTGGTGTTCATCACTTATTATCATTAATTACTCCTTTAATTGGTAATAATATACCTAACTTTGGTTAAATTCAGGTTGATTTAGATCAATGATTAATAACAAGCCTTAAAGTTATGGTGATTCTCGCATTAATAAAATTTAAGAGGCCATTTATGAGAGAAACCTTTACTAAAGGTATGGCGCGAAATATTTACTATGGAGGGGGAGTCTTCTTTCTTCTGGTGCTTATTGGGCTGACCGCAGATACCGTGACTCGGATATCGACTACCGATAACCGAGAAAATATAACCGAACAAGTGAGCGCTGGTAAGCGACTTTGGGAGATTAATGACTGTGTTGGTTGCCATAGTCTCCTAGGCGAAGGTGCTTATTTCGCACCAGAACTTGCTAATGTTTACACACGTTTTGGTAAGAGCACTGAGGCTATTAAGGGCTTTATCAAAAGCCGTCCAAAGGATGGCATCCCGGGTCGTCGTAGCATGCCCCAGTTTAACTTTACAGAAGAAGAGCTAGAAGCATTAGCGCAATTCTTAAAATATGTTGATGGTATTAAAACTGCCAGAAATTGGCCGCCCAACATACAAGGCTAGGATAGGAGATATTTATTATGAAATATGAATCACAATCGATAGCCAAAATGTATTTTATTGCAGCTATTGGACTTTTTATCGGGCAAATTTTGTTCGGTGCAATTATGGGAATGCAGTACGTATCAGGCGATTTTTTATTCCCAGAAATACCTTTTAATGTTGCACGTATGGTGCATACCAACTTATTGATCGTTTGGTTACTTTTTGGTTTTATGGGTTCTGCTTATTATCTTGTACCCGAAGAATCAGGGCGAGAGCTTTATGCCCCTTGGCTAGCAAAACTTATGTTTTGGATATTCCTAGCGGCAGGTGTTTTAACGATACTAGGTTACTTATTGGTTCCTTATGCAACACTTGCTGAGATAACAATGAATGACCTGTTGCCAACGATGGGGAGAGAGTTCTTAGAGCAACCCACGATTGCAAAAATAGGTATTGTTATTGTTGTACTCGCCTTCTTGTATAATATTGGTATGACTATTCTTACAGGTCGTAAGACAGTTATTACTTTAGTATTATTAACAGGTTTAGTGGGATTAGCGGTATTCTTCCTCTTTGCATTCTATGTTCCTGACAACCTTGTACTCGACAAATACTTCTGGTGGTTTGTTGTTCATCTTTGGGTTGAAGGTGTTTGGGAATTAATCATGGCATCCTTGCTTGCTTATGTCTTGATTAAGGTTACAGGTGTTGATAGAGAAGTGGTTGAAAAATGGCTTTATATCATCATTGCAATGGCTTTAATTTCAGGATTAATTGGAACAGGGCATCACTTCTTCTGGATCGGTGCTCCAGATTACTGGCAGTGGTTGGGATCAGTCTTCTCTGCGATAGAGCCGATTCCATTCGTTATGATGACGTTATTTGCCTTTAATGTGGTTAAAAATAGAAGGCGAGAGCATCCAAATAAAGTGGCTGTTTTATGGGCATTAGGAACCGCTGTGATGGCACTTCTAGGTGCAGGTGTTTGGGGATTCTTACATACCCTTGCTCCCGTTAACTACTATACCCACGGTACACAGCTAACCGCAGCTCATGGACATATGGCATTCTTTGGTGCTTATGTAATGGTCGTGTTGACAATGATTTCTTACTCAATGCCGATTATGCGTGGTAAGAAAGCAGCAAATGTGAATGCACAGAAATTAGAGACACTATCGTTTTGGTTAATGACAATATCTATGTCCTTTATCACGGTGTTCTTAACGATTGCTGGCTTTATACAGGTCTATTGGCAACGTTATATCGACAATCCATTGCCGTTTATGGTTGTACAAGACAAGATAGAGACAGTTTATTGGCTACGTGAAATCTCTGGCTTGGTATTCTTGCTTGGTTTAATCATCTATGTTTATAGTTTCTTTGCTAAAGGTGAAGATGTTGTAGAAGTAGTGAAGGATAATGCAGTAACAAGCTAACCGCAGTTACTCTCTGTATAAAGTAGGTATTATTTATACAGAGAATATTTTAGAATAGCTGAAAAATAATTACATTCAAAAGAACCAAAGTGATTCCCTAAGGGGATTTAACTCTTTGGTTCTTTATTTTTTGGCGTGATTGGTTTTTTGTAATATGTGTTATCACCTATGCGATAATACATATTACAAAAATACTAAGTGAATCATCGTTTCTGTTCTTTTTGTAAACCGCATTATAGAAGGTTATACAATTTAATTATCTTTCCTTTTTTTTAGAAGAATGACGCATTAGCCTTCAGTTAAAATCTAACAGGAACTTCTGGAGAAATAAAATGCTTGAGGTAATGAATATTTTATTGCTAATTAAACACTAATACTTTTATTAATATATTTCTATTCTTTAATATGTGTCGATAGATTTAATACTAGATAGTACTATTTCCCTTGCTTTATATTATTAAATAATTTGAATATATGCGTTATACAGCACCTTGGTAGGATCATGTATTAATCTACGGTATGGGGTGTTTTTAATAGAGTACATAGTCACATTATAATAGGATTATTGTTGACAGTTATTATAAAAGGTATACCTATTATTCAGAGCTATAGGGTTATGTGGTGCATTGTTACGGTGGTGGGTCATATTCTATAAGCAATCTATCGTCATAGATTTACTGGTTACTTTGGAGCATTATGAGTAAAAATATTATGGATGAAGAATCCATCCCTCTTGTTGATATTGATTTTATGAATGATACACATTCTGAGGAATTACAACGAGTCAATCTTATTGGTAAGCTTGTGCGTGAATATCAAGAAAAAAGTGGTGATTTTTCACTGGCTGAGGTTACTCATTTATCGAAGATGATGGAATCTTGGCTTGAGCACTCAGATGCACACTTCGCGCGTGAAAATGAGCTAATGCAGGAATTTAACTTTCCTGCTTATTATGTGCATCTTAATGAGCATGAAATTGCTTTAAATAAGATGAAGTCAGTGATCAGTGAGTGGAATACTAACTACAATATTGACTTAGTTGCTGACTATGTTCTTGTTTTGTGGCCAGCATGGTTTATTAGCCATGTTAACACTTTGGATATGGTGACTGCAAAATTTGCAAAATTAAATGGCTATAAACTTAAGGTTAAAGCCTGAGGAATACCAATGAACGAAATCCCTTATTATCAAGCACAAAAGAACGAAATTGATTTATTTCATCATGCTTATAATAATCAGTTGCCCTTATTAATTAAGGGGCCAACAGGTTGTGGTAAAACACGATTTATTCAGCACATGGCAGCAACGATTGATCGACCATTGTATACGGTGGCTTGTCATGATGACTTAACGGCTGCTGATTTAGTGGGTCGGCATTTAATTGGTGATGGTGAGACTTATTGGAAAGATGGCCCTTTAACCAAAGCCGTGCGTGAGGGAGCAATTTGTTATCTTGATGAAGTGGTTGAAGCACGAAAAGATACTACCGTAGTACTCCATCCCTTATCAGATGATCGTCGTATCTTGCCAATAGAGCGAACAGGGGAGTTACTACAAGCACCCCCTGAATTTATGTTGATTGTTTCTTATAACCCTGGCTATCAAAATTTACTTAAAGGCATGAAGCCTTCAACCCGTCAGCGTTTTGTTTCTATGCGTTTTGATTATCCTGATGTGGCAACAGAAACTAATATTGTTAAGAAAGAAACGGGTATTGATGATGCCATGGCAACACAGCTAATAGAATTGGCTCATGCATTACGTGTATTAAAAGGGCATGATTTAGAAGAGTCTGCTTCTACCCGTCTATTAGTGTATGCCGCTACCTTGATTCAATCAGGTTTTCCAGCCGTGGATGCTTGTCGAGCAGCGATTGTTGAGCCACTAACCGATGATGAAGAAACCGTTGAAGCTTTGATGGAAGTGGTTTATGCCAAACTTGGCATGGCGATAACAAATAAATGAGAGTATTAAATTGTAAACATTGTAATGGTGTTGTGGAGGCAAGTGATAAGGATTGCCCGCATTGTGGTATCCCATTGCCCCCTGACCTTGCTAAAGCGCCTCAAAAAAAGTTTATGATATGGTTTGTTAGTATTGTGATTTTTTGTATTATCATGATGTATTGGTTACCTAGTCTTTAATCCTAGTCTTTTGATTTTAATAAATAGAAGGTATCCTAGATGTTAGAAGAAATTGTCGGTTCAGTATGGCATCGCTTTATTACTCAGCGAGCCGATAGTCATTATCCTGAGGCTATCGTTTACTTGGAGGATATCCGTCATATTGTTAGTGTGTTTTTTCGAGCTTTGGGAGGGGAAGGTGGCTTACGTGTTGAGAATTCGACTGAATCCAAAAACCACTCACGCCGTACTATTTTAGAGCGTATTGCAGGTGTTGGTCATAAAGTACAATATGCTTGGCGTGATGAAGAAGCCTTAAAGCTACCTGAAAGTATTGCAATATTTCCCACACAGCAACTCAATAAAGATTTATATCTATGGTTAGTCGCACTTTCTGCGGTGGAGTTAAATGAGGATAATCGTGAATATAAAAACTGGATTACTCGTAATCAATACCGTACACGTGAAGCACTAGCAATCTGGCCAGGCTTAATGCCACGTTATCAACAATTGGTTGAGGCTCATTTAAAGCAACGTTATCAAGCCAGCGATTTACCGAAAGATGAAGCGGCTCAGGAAGTTATTATTTGTAATGCATTAAATGATCCGATGGCATTGGTTGACTTACACTATGCTAAACGTCCACCACAACCTGTCCCTCTATGGTTACACCCATCGCCTGAAAAATATGAGTTTCAGGGAGGCACTGCACCGCAAGATCCTGATATCGAAGAAGGTGCTCAGTCCAAAAAAGATCAGCAAAAGCAACAAACACGCAAATCTGGCAATCGTGAGGATATGGTAGAGGGTAATGATGGTTTAATAAGCTTTCGTCTTGAAAGCCTATGGAGCTGGGCAGAATATTCTAAGGTTGATCGTACCAGTACAGATGATGACGATGATGATGCTATGCGAACTGCCGAGGATATGGACAATATTACGGTGGCACAAGATAGCGAAACCACAGCGAGCAAAATTAAGTTAGACCTAGATTTACCTTCTAGTGATTATGATGATATTGTGCTGGGTGATGGAATTCCTCTTGATGAATGGGATTATAAAAAGCAATATTTGCAAAAAGACCATTGCCGTTTGCAAGTCATGATGTCACGAGATGCTGAGCCTATCGCGCTGCCAGAGCACTTACAGCAACAAGTAAAGAAAATCCGTCGACAGTTTGAAGTGCTAAAACCTCAGCGTCATTGGGAATCTCGTCAGCAGGATGGTATGGAAATTGATTTAGAGAGTTATATTAATTTCTTAGCTGATCGAAAGCATCATGGTGTACAAAGTGATATGCCTATTTATCGAGAGTTACGCAATAAAACACGGGATATGTCTTGTTTATTACTTGCGGATCTTTCCTTGTCAACTGATGCTCATATTAACAATCATAGTCGGGTGATTGATGTTATTCGTGACTCATTGTTTTTATTTTCTGAAGCACTGAGTGTTACAGGGGATCGCTTTGCACTGCATGGTTTCTCTTCTAGAAATCGTAGCCATATTCGTTTTTATAAAATTAAAAACTTTGATGAAAAATATGATGATAGTGTGCGAGGCTTTATACAGGCAGCTAGACCCGGTTATTATACGCGTTTAGGCGCTGCTATTCGTTATGCTTCAAGCTTATTAGAAGCAGAAGCCAGTAGCCAAAAATTGTTACTTATTTTTACTGATGGAAAGCCTAATGACCTCGATAAATATGAAGGTCGTTATGGTATAGAAGATACCCGTATGGCAGTACTGGAAGCGGAGAAAAAAGGCTTGCGACCCTTTTGTATTACCATTGATGAAGAGGCGGAGAATTATTTGCCTTATTTGTTTGGTAGTAAATCCTTTGTTGTCATTCAAGATGCGAATGAATTACCTAAAAAGCTACCACAGCTATATCTGCGTTTAACTTCAGGTGTTTAGTGATTATTTAATTATTGAATAGGAAACCAACTTATTCACAAGTGATAAGGTTCTATAAACCTTAGGCTGTTAAGCAAGCAATTCAGTAATATGAATACTGAAGATCATATTTCCCCTCTGTTTGTGTCTCAAAAAATAAAAATAGCGCATTTTTAAGTGCTGAAATTTGTCTTCAATTGACCTTGTTTAAGCTATTGGTTTAGGAGTTATACTCTAGTTGCCTCTGTGATTTAAACAAAAATAAGGTAAAATATAATGATAACAGTGGGAGGGCAGCTAATGGATTGTTTTAAAATGCCTGATCAGAAAATCATTAGGAGAGGGATAAATGGCAAAAAACACAGCGACATTAACAGATAATGAGACAGGCGAAAGTATTGAACTCAATATCTTGCACCCAACCCAAGGACCTAAAGCCATTGATGTCAGTCAGCTTTATAAAAAAACAGGCTTATTAACCTATGATCCTGGCTTTATGTCAACAGCGAGTTGCTGGAGTGATATTACTTACCTTGATGGCGATCAGGGTTTGTTAGAATACCGTGGCTATAGTATTGATCAGCTTGCCGAGAAGGGGAGCTTTATGGAAACTTGTTATCTTTTACTCAATGGTGAGTTGCCTAATAAAGAGGAGCTGGATTCTTTTATTAATCTAGTGACTTACCACACAATGCTTCATGAGCAAATGAAGCGCTTCTATTCAGGTTTTCGACGTGATGCACATCCTATGGCAACCATGGTGGGTGTTGTTGGTGCACTGTCAGCATTTTATCATGAGTATATGGATATTGCTGATGAAAAAGATCGTTATGACGCGGCTATTTTATTGATTGCCAAGATGCCAACGATTGCTGCATGGAGTTATCGCTATGCAAATGGCACACCTTTTGTTTATCCTAATAATAATTTAAGCTATGCGGAAAATTTCCTGCATATGATGTTTTCTTTGCCTTCAGAAAAATATATAGCTTCACCTATCATGGTACGTGCATTAGAGGTGATTTTAATTACTCATGCTGATCATGAGCAAAATGCCTCGACTTCAACGGTGCGTTTAGCAGGAAGTTCCGAGGCTAATCCTTTTGCTGCGATTGCTGCGGGTATTGCTTCACTGTGGGGCCCAGCACATGGTGGTGCCAATGAAGCGGCAGTTAAAATGCTGATTGAAATTAGTAAGTCTAAAGAGGATGTTGATTATTTTATTGAGAAAGCAAAAGATAAAACCAATAACTTTCGCTTAATGGGCTTTGGGCATCGGGTGTATAAAAGCTATGATCCTCGTGCCAAAATAATTCGTGACTTATGCCACCAAATTATTGATGGTGGTTTGGCGAAAGAAGAGCATAAAGAGCTATTAGATATTGCGATGACACTGGAAAAAGTGGCTCTGGAAGATGAGTATTTTGTTAAACGCAAACTTTATCCTAATGTTGATTTCTATTCAGGGATTATTTTCTTAAGCATGGGTATTCCATTGAATATGTTTACCGTAATGTTTGCAATGGCACGAACCATTGGCTGGATTTCTCATTGGCATGAAATGATGGGGGATAATAAAACTCGCATTTCCCGTCCACGACAGCTTTATACGGGTAAGTCACATCGAGATTATGTACCATTAGCTAAGCGTTAAATGGGTCAATGTACTCGGCTTAACGACGGTAAATACTCTGTAAAATCACAGTAGCCTTGCCATTAACTGATTTGCTACTAATACGGTAGTAATTTGATACTTCAGGGGTTGAAGAATCTAAGCTTTCGCCAATAGTATTGACTAGTGCAATTTTCTCAATGACATATTTTGGCGCGCTTTCAACCTGATGTAGTGATTTGGAGTATTGGGTGGTGGTTATATTTGCCCATGCACTATCATTTTTAAAATTAACTGTCTTATTAAAGCTATGTCTACCATTAGCACTACTAAAAACAGGTAATGGATCGGTTTGTTCTAGGTATTGTTGCCCTTCAAGCAAAGCACTTTCAGCCGATTGAAAAGCCAGATCTCTTTCTCTAAGATTACTGGTCATTTTTTCTTGTAGAATAGTGGTTCGAGCGGTGGTTAAAACTAGAATAGTTAAAATAATAACCACTAATAATGTAGTGATTAATACGACACCTGATTGTTTGTGGTGATTGATCATATGCTTAGTAACCTGTTACTCGATTGCGTAATGCAATGGTTGTGGTAAAAACTTTTCTTAAGTGATGATCACTACTAGCGATGAGTTTATTGTTGAAAAAGATAGGTAGTGTTTCAGATTGAGACTGTTTTTTAGAGATAAGTAATAAGCTGATTCTAATACTGGTAACACTTTCCCAATCAGTAATGGAGTTAGCAGATACATAGGAGTTGGGTGTTTTATCTCCATCCGTATCTTCACCATAAAGCATTTGTAAGCTTTCTACTCCTGCAAGTATCTCTTGTTGGTTACCTAGCTGGGCATTGTTACTGAGTGTTTTCCAGAAAAGTGCAGGGGGGTTGTTGTTATTACCGTTACGCTTACCAACAAAAAAGATAGCTTCTCTGAGTACTCTCATGCCTGCGGTAGTTAAATTAATATCTCCTAAGTTGCTTGATGAGTTGCCAGGGGTTGTACTTGTTGTGGAACAATCAGTAAAATTAGCACTATCTGCACTGTCTGCACTCTCTGTAATACTACACACTTGAGCTATCTTGATAGTGGTACAGTCATTGATAGCAACAATATCTCCACGCTTTAAATCAAAGGCAGGAAAGGTGATTTCATCATTGTTGCTATTAATCGTACTTAATGAGGTTGTACTACTTGAGGTATACCAAATTTTAAAAATATCGGATCGCTTTTTAGCACTAACTCCTGCATTTAATGTCGCTACATCAGAAGTAGAAGTACTCCAGTGGCTATCATTATGGGCAGTAACAACAGAATCATTTAAGACTGCGGTAAAAGTGTCGTTATAATTAGTTCCAGAAGCTTCCCAGCCTTCAATGCTACGCCAAGGTCTAAACTCATTACTTGTTGTATTAACAAAGGAAGTTATTGTCTCTTTACTCGTTTTTTGACAGCCTAAATAGCCTGCTGACTGTAATTTTGTGGCAATAAATGAAAAGGCAAAACGAGCATCTTCCTGCATTCTAGATTGTGCATTAATGAGACTTAATGAGCTATTGGTTGATAAAAATAATTGATAAACACCTGCTGTAATAACAAAGCCAATACTCATGGCAATTAATAATTCTAATAAGCTAAAACCTTTTTGTTTATTCATTTTAGAATCCCACCGTGGTTATAAACTGCTGGGGTTTAGCACTAATACTAGTCCACCATATCTTTACCGCATAAAGTGACCCTGTATTATCGCAGGCATGGCTAGTTGCAGTGCCATCGCTTGGTGTTGAATCAAGACAAACAATTCCTACTCCTGCTGGTAATACTTTGGTGATAGAAAGTGCACCACCACCCGCCCATTCATACATATCATTTTCAGCCATATCAACATTTGAGCAACCTCCTGTGGTATAGCAACTATCCTTTTTTGTTGCAGTGGGCAAGTGATAACTACTGTTTACTATACCCATAGGATTAGCACGCATTCGCTCGATCATGTCATGAGCTAGAATTGTGGCATGGCTTTGAAAGTTGGCATCACTATTATGTTGGTGTGTTTTTAGCTGTAATATGCCAATACCTAATAAGCTAACAGAGGCAATGACTGTGGTTATTAGGACTTCAAATAAAGAAAAACCAGTATTATTTTTTATTATGTTCATGGACAGGTAGAGAGTTCGTTAGTATTCGCTTTTCTGGGGCGGCCATTGGTGGAGATGATAATACCTTTCCTAGCACTATTACCACGTGAGTCACAAAGCAAAAATGTGCCACTGTAGCCATAGGAGAAGCCTTCATTATTATAAACTAAGCGATTATGTGTATAGCTCAGGCTGATGGTTTTATTCATTCCTTGATAGACATTAAGGATAGTTTCACCAGAGTCAATGTTGCCATTATCATTTTTATCATAAAAGACAATCCAGCCATCTTCCCATTCAGCATTATTATCACAGTTTGTTGAGGTGCTATTTTTTTTACAAAGAGTGACTGAGTCGCCATGGGTAACAGCAGAGCTGCGGGTGAAATTTAATACCGCCAATAGTTCATTACTACGAGTAGACATTCTATTGCTATTGAGCATACTTGAGAAAGTAGGAGAGGCAATATAGGTAAGAAGACTGGTGATAGCGAGCACGATAAGAACTTCGACTAATGTATATCCTTGATTGTTAAATTTTTTATTCATTATTTTAATAATCTGAATAGAGAAAAATCATATTATAATGTTGTTATTTCTATAATTCTTATCAAGAATTTTAGTTCACTAGGCAAGTTATACTTGAAAGATTAATGTCAGTAAAACACTATTTATTGTTAAGCAAGATAGCTAAGAATAAAAAAATGATTTATAAAAATCAAATTATATCCGACGAATAGAGTAATTAATTTAAAAACAGTAGTATATGGCGTATTATCATGAAATCACCATAAATATTAAGTGCTCGTTAATCTTTATTTAAGTACAGTGCGATAAATCATAAAGATGATCGTAGCAATTCTCGCTCATGCTTGAGATTGTGCTACATAAAGCTATAAAAATAATTGTGTTTTTTGTTTTTATGATCTGACTGCTATTGAGCATAAGTTATAGCAGGAGTTTATAAAATGACTATTAATAGTGTATAGCAATAATCAGCCATTTCTTCTGTGATCCGTACTACAAAAGGTTATAAAACTTGTGATTTTTGCCTTTTTTTAGAAGAATGGGCGCACCATCATTTTCTATGATAAAATCTAACATAAGTTGTTGAGTAATAATATAAAATCCTTTGCTCATTAAAGTTAAAAACTTAAATGCTAAGTTTAAATCTATTATAAAAATTATAACAGCACGATATTGTTTAGTTAATTCGTACTATTAAATCTAAGTAGGAGTACCCGTTGAATTTATCACATATAATTAAACAGCTTGTTTCTGTTACCTGTAAAGCTACATTTATGAATAATAGACAACTATTTAAGACAGCTGTAATAAGAAAAAAACAAAAAAATAAATATGTACTGATATTGGCGACTTTGTTTATAAATATCTTTTTTCTAGGATCTTCGGCATTAGCAGAGGTTGTGCCTAGTTTTTCTCGGTTAACACCCCAAATGTTAGATATTACAGCTGGGCCAAATCAATCAGGTACAAATAAAGATGTGAGTGCTGTCTTTGGTCTTCCCGCAGGAAGTATATTAATATCCTATAGTCAAGTGGATGTTCGAAATAAAGAGGGAAATTTATTTTTTCACTTAGCAGGAGCCGCAAATGCGACTGAACCTGCTATTTGGACGGTTGATTATTCTGAAAAGCGATTTTTCCGTGCAGCTCATGGTAAAGTTCTTGATGGAAATAAAAGAGATCAATTTATAGCAACAGATGGTAAAGGATATAGTTACTCTGGAAATTTACTGGCAGGCTTATCAAGTAGTATTGATGTTAATACTTATTACATTAAGAATACGACAAATACAAAAATAAAAAATAATGTTGATTTTACTTGGACATCAACAGGTAGGGATAATACCTTTAATTTTAGCTATAACAGCACTGCAGATTCTCTAGTAGGGAAAGGCTCAAGGTATGACGTGATGTTGGATGTCTCTAATAATTATGACTATGGTGATGCACCACAAAGTTATGGAGACGCTGCCCATCAACAACTATCCGATAACCTCTATATTGGATCAAAAAAACCAGATATTGAGAGTGGAAGCTCTTATAGCTATAATGCAGTGGGGGATGGTGATGCACATTATGCTAACCCTGAGGCTGGTATCGATTATGGTGAAGATGATGGTGCGCCTGGAGAAAAGTGGAAACCTTATATTTTCCCTATCCTAAAACAATCTGCCAGCAGTTATAGTCTTGACATTAAGGTGTCGAATGACACAGGGGGTCTAGCCACTCTATTTGCTTGGATTGACTTCAATAAAAATGGTACCTTTGATGCAAACGAATCGACTTCTGTTTCAGTCAATGACTCCATATATGACAGCCCTGTTACCCTTACTTGGAATACCATTCCTAATGATATTCAAATTGGTACCACCTTTATTCGTCTAAGATTAACCACAGATAATAGTGTGACACTCACGACACCAACTAACAAGGCAGGGAATGGTGAAGTGGAAGATTATACTATTGGGATAGCACAAGATATTCCGTCTAGCAGCCCTAATGTCACTGTGCTTAAAGATATTGATCCTAGAGCTTGTGATGCAGTGGTTTTTGAGGATAATTTTAATGACTTGCCTTTAGGGGCTTACCTTGGAGAGCACCGTAATGGTAGTGTCGCTATTCGTGATTGGGTGGTTACAGGAGGGGGTAAGAGTACCTATGCTAAAACGATAGATTTACCTGTAGCGGAGGCTGCAAGTGATGGCTATATCATTGAAGATTATGGTACCTCTGTCTACCTAGGTAATGGTAGTGTGCGCCGTGTATATCCACCTATTGTGAATGGTTTATTATTGTTTGATGCGGATAACCGTCTACTTAACCCGCTTGAAGCCATTGAACTACGTGATGTTGCAGATGATAATCCTTTGGATATAGATTCAGATAAACTGAATAAATCACATTGGGGACCAGAACCTGTTACTTTTTCTCATACCTTCTTAACAGAAATAGGCAAAGTCTATCGTTTATATTTTAAAGCATTACCAGAATTAGGTACCCCTTGCAACTCGAACGGTGTTTGTGGGCGGACAGCGGGTGCTATACGAATAGACACTCCCTCAGGATCCGTTCATGTTAAAACGCCTGGAATAACAGAGGCAGGTATGATCAAGTACGCAATAGAATTCACCGCTAATACCTTAAGCTCTACCGTTAGTTTTGTAAATTATGGACATATTTCAGTTGGATCAGATGGTTGGTGTGATCTTCGGAGAGAGGAGTGGTGCACCGCTGGTGGGACTCTTGAGCGGCACGCTAATGAAGTCACCATTGATGATGTGGTTATCACAACAGAAAAAGGTAGCTGTGATGGCTGTAGTATCAATGATACGACAACAGGGGTTTATTCTAGCTCATCAGTACAGATCAATAAGAGTCGCCTCAAAGCTAATACTCGTCTCTATCAAGCAAAATTTGATGTGTCAAAATGGCAGGGGCTTTTAACCTCTTCGAACCTTGAAATAGTTAATAGTAATGCTAATGGTACACTTAAAAATGTGAAATGGGATGCTAAAAATAAGCTTCCTTCTGCTGGAAAGCGTAAAATATTTAGCTACAATCCTGAAGCCATAACAGCAAATAAGGGAGTGGCTTTTAAATGGGGTAAGCTTGGTGATGCACAAAAGTCTGGCTTATCAGCAGGCTTAGTAAGGTGGGTCCGTGGTAATCAAAGTAAAGAAAAAACCACGGCTAGGCCTAATGGCATATTTCGAGATAGAGGATCCAACATATTAGGTGATATCATTCATTCTTCTCCTGTTTATGCGAATCCTTATGATGACTTTGGTTATGGTAAGTTATCAGGTAATGAGGGTGGCTCTTATGCTGTCTTTTTAGAGACTAAACGTAATCGCGTACCAATGATTTATGTTGGTGCAAATGATGGTATGTTACATGGTTTTAGGGCAAGCGTAGGTGTTGAGAAGTTTGCTTTTGTTCCTAATGAAATTATCCCTAAACTAATCAAAATCAGTGGTCTGAAATATGGTTGTTCTGCAGAAGATTGCTTAGGTCATGAGGCGCTTGTTGATGGTCAGTTAGCGATAGGTGATGTTTACCTAAATAGTGCTTGGCGTAGTGTTTTATTAGGTACTTTAGGTGAAGGGGGCAAAGGTCTTTTTGCACTGAATATAACCACTCCAATGAGTTTTAGTTCCGCTAACGTTATGTGGGAATTATCAGCAAGCCAAGCCGCTAATAATGCAACAATCTATAAGGATTACTTAGGAGAAAGTGTTCCTAGTCCTTCTATTGTACGTTTACATAATAACAAGTGGGCTGCAGTTATTGGCAATGGTCCAAATAGCACTAGTCATAAGGCAGCATTGCTATTGATTGATATAAGTAATGGTCAGCTTATTAAGGTTATCGATACTGGAGTGGGTACTGAAGCGACACCGAATGGATTATCTAGCCCAATACCTGTTGATACCAATGGTGATCGTATTACTGATACTATTTATGCAGGTGATTTATTAGGTAACCTGTGGAAGTTTGATGTTAGTGATATTAGTAATACTAGTAATTGGTCCGTCGCCTATACTGATGCTAACTCTTCGTTACCAGCACCTTTATTCACTGCTTGTGAAACAGATTCGTGTGATAGAAAACAAGCTATTACCGCTAAACCGCAAGTAGGTAAGCACCCTAGTGGTGGTTATATGGTTTACTTCGGGACAGGACAATATCGTGATCCACGTGATAATCTCGTAGGCACTCTAGATACTGAAACACTCTATGGTATTCATGATAATGGTGCTCAAGTTACAAGTCTTAATGACCTAATAGAGCAGACAGTTTTGAAAGAATCATCACCAGTCACTGATATAAAGGCTCGTGTAACTTCAAATCACTCTGTTGATTATAGTAGCAAGAAAGGTTGGTACTTAAAGCTTCTTGGTGAAAATAGTGTAGCAGAAGGTGAGCGGGTTATTTCACAAGCATTATTACGTGGTGGAAGACTGATTCTCACAACATTGGTACCACCCGCTAATTGTAGTTGGGGTGGATCAAGCTGGTTAATCGAGCTCAATGCTCTTGATGGTCAACCATTGAAAAAACCAGCACTTGATATCAACAATGACCGTCAGTTTAATTTTGTAGATAAGGTGGCTTATAATAATCAATCTCATGTTCCTTCTGGTATACAAAACAGCTTGCTAGGCATGGTGACACATCCTCCAGTAATTATTAATCATTCTGCTTATACTGAAGGCAAGTATCTTAGTGGATCAAGTGGTAGTGTTGGTCTGTTTAGAGAATCATCTAGTCGTGCTTCTGGACGACAGGCTTGGGAGCAAATCCGTTAATTGGTTAATATGAAGTTTGACCTATCGTTTTATGCTATTGCCAGTAGAGCATAATAAAACGATAAAACGAGCTTCAATCTGATGATGGAATGTCAGCATGACAAGCAAAGGTGAGATCATTGCTGTTAAGTGAGAAAAGACAAAAGATTCACAGTGCATTGGGTCTTTTAGTATTTTATTGGTTTTATTATTCAATATCTTAGCGTGATGGTATTAAAGTTCAATGAGCACCATCAACGGTTGTTGTGCTTATTGAAAATAATCTTACAAAAATTTTTATTCTGATGGATGAATTTTAGGGTGCAGAATATAGGTTATATAGCGTATATTCCCCATAGGGCATCAAAAGCTTAAAATTCATACAAGGGTACAAAATTGAAGAAGTACAATCTGCTATACCTCAGTACGACTATACTATTGCTTGTTAGTACCCTATTCACAGCCAATGCAGAAAACTATACGATTCAAAAATTCTTCGGTGATGATGATAATGGGGTCTTTCATGATCTTCATTCAGGTGAATTGCTCAAACCTATCATCGATAATAATCGAACAATTTACCTTGAGCAAGATGGTGATATTTTTGAGGAAGATGTGGCGACTGTTGAAGATAAAGTCATGCTTTCCTTGCTTAATCAATCCTACTCTTTTAGTAAATCTAAGCGATTATTAGCAAAAAGTGTTTACACTGATCATTTAATTGCCTTTTATAGTGGCTGTCGTTATCGTTTAAAAAATAAAACTTTTGTGCCTATTGCCAGTAGTTGTGGTTTTAAATATCGTAAAAATAAAGCCCGTTCTCAGCGTATTGAATGGGAGCATATTGTTCCTGCTTGGCTCTTTGGACATCAGTTGAAATGTTGGCAACAAGGTGGGCGTTTATACTGTCGTAATACCCATGCTAAGTTTAAACAAATGGAAGCAGATATGCATAATTTGGTTCCTGCCATTGGTGAGATTAATGGTGATCGTAGTAATTATCGTTATCGGATGATTGCCGATGAAAAGCGTCTCTATGGCGAGCCAGTGAATATGGAGATTTCGTTTAAAACTCGTAGTGCTGAACCCCCTGAGAATGTACAAGGTGATATTGCTCGCACCTATTTCTATATGGTTGATCGCTATCAGATAAAAATTAGTGATCAGCAACAAAAAATGTTTATTGCATGGAATAATCAGGATCCCGTTGACTCGTGGGAACATAAGAAAAATCAGTTAGTAAAGAAATTACAAGGTGATGAAAACTTTTATATCACACACTACAAAAAACTGAAACAGGGTGATGTACTCAGCTCTTTACCACCAGAAAATATAGGTGATATAAATGACTCATTGAAAGAACGTTTTGCTTTGTTGTATCACTATTTGCCAGCACAAATAGTTGAAATTTTACTGGCTATTTTTGCCGTTTATTTGTTTTTTAAGTATAAAAGAAAGCGAAAAGCTGCGGCTAAAAAATCCTCACAGGCTAAGGTGCGAGCAAAAGCCAAGCCTAAAATAAGTTCTAGAGTAAAAACTAACGTTAAGAAAAATCCAAGAACAAAACCTGTTCAAAAGTTGACAGCTCAAGGCTATTACCTTATTCAAAGTCATTTAGTTGATCGTGTGCTCAGTATTAATTCCAAAGGTAAGTTGGTTATAAAAAAGGTAACTCATCAGGATTCACAATATTGGCAATTAATTGATAGTAATAAAACAGAAGGCTTTATTTTTATTAAAAATAGACAAACAGGTACTGTGCTAGAAATTGAAAGTGCACTGGAAAAAGATCATGCTAAAGTTATTTTTGCGGATAAAAAACGACGTAATAATAATCATCAAGAATGGCGTGTGCTGCTTGATGTTGATAGTGGGCATAACTTCATTGTTAATCGATCAACACAAACAGTATTAGATGTGAGCTACAAGAAAACACAGGAAAATAGTCGAGTAGCGAGTTATCATAAAAAATCACGAGGGGTAGAGAGCCAGTTGTGGGAGATGATCAAAGTTGATACTTAAAAGTATGTTGTGGGTCATTTTTTAGTTTTAAGCACCAGCACGATCACTTGTAAAGGATTTTGCATCCTTCACATACTATGGACTTTACATGCTTTAGTTTTCAGGAGAAATTAGAGTGTTAGCTATCTTTTAGTTGATTTAACTCCTCAACACTTAGCCCAGTTTTTAGAGCGATAGTTTCTATATCTAAAACATCAAATAAAGATTTGGCAATTTTTATCACACCCATCTTTTCACCCTTTTTCTCAGCTTCCTCTTTCGCATAATCCATCACATTTTTATAATCTAAACGATGTTTGAGGTCGAGTTGATAAGCAAACTGCTGATCCTTACTGAGTGCTAAAAACTCAGCAACGCCAAAGGCTTCAGTAATTAGCTCATCATGAGCTAAAACTTTAGGAATCTCTTGGCTATCGGCTAAATGCTTTAAGTAATAAAGCCAATATTCTAAGTGATTGGATAACTCTTTTTCTTGCTTTTTAAAGTTAGGCATCTGAATATAATAGTATTTCAACTTATCATAAAATACCTCACCAGCATCATCCTTTAGCTGTACTGTGGTTAGGTACTCCTTATCATCAATACAGAAATCAAGAATCCCCACAAAGAAAATCTTCTTTAAACTATAATCCCAATCGCCTTTATTAGACTGCTCTTGAATAGGAAAAGTCGTATAATAAACACTGCGGTCTTTAAAGTACTTTTGTTTGCTCCGTTGTAGCTCAACAATAAAACTATTACCTTTTGTATCAGTACAATACACATCAAAAATAGCCTTGCGATCTAGAATATTTAAACCCATTTTCTCTAGGTTTCGATACTCTAAATTAACAATATTGTCATCAATATCAAGCAAATCATTTAAGAAGCTGATCAATAGATGCTTATTTTCTTCTGACCCAAAAATACGTTTAAAACCAAAATCAGTAAAAGGATCAATATATTTATCTTTTATCATCATGCACATAGGATGGCTACTAAGTATTTATTAAGATATTTCATTATACTACATTTAACCAAGACCTTCGCCCATATCAATCAATATCTTATTTTTCTATTTTTATCGGCGTTACTTCTAGATCAGTAATATCCTCAACAGGCTTATGATAAACCAAGTGGCTAATATCAACCGCATCACCGTATTTTTCTTGAATATCTTCTAAGGCACGAAGGCGCTTACTATAAAAATGTTCTTTGCCAATGGTGTCATAAAGCCCAGAACGCTTCAGTGCATCCGTTACTTTAAACTTAGCTCGAGTAATAAAGAATTCAATACCTGCTTCATGAAGATGCTCCGACATTTTAGTCAGCATTTCTTCACCCGTTACATCAATTTGGTCAACCGCTTCTAGATCCAAAATAAGCACTTTAAGTTTCTGCTTATCAGCCACTGCATTTAACAACTTCTTTTCTAAATAGCTCGCATTAGCAAAATAGAGATCACCATCGTAGCGGAATATAGCGAGAGTAGGGCTAGTTTCCATACCAAATAAATGAGCATCTCGATAAGTACCATCTTCATCCATGGCGACTTCTGCAAAGTGAGGTTGCATGGTGCGATAGATATAAAGGCTGAGTGATAAAAGGATACCAACAAAAATCCCCCATTCTAAATGAGGTGCTAAAGCTAAAGTGACAATAAATACCGTCAGTGCGACAAAACCATCATGTGGGTTGACTCGCCATGCGTGCTTGAATGGCTCGAATTGAATCATACCAATAACAGCAACAAGAATAACCGCCGCTAAAGTAGCAACAGGTAAGTAAAAGAGTGCCTCAGTGAAATACATGAGTGTTAGACCAACAATAATACCTGACACAATCGCGGCAAAACCTGTTTTAGCACCCGCATCAAAGGCAACCGCAGTACGTGAAAAGGAGCCAGAAACAGCATAGCCTTGAGTGACTCCCGCCGTAATATTAGCCAAGCCTTTCCCGACCATTTCCTGATTAGCCGATATATGTTGACGAGTTTTTGATGCCACTGCTTTAGCAATAGAGAAGGCTTCGACAAAGCTTAATATGGCAATCATAAAGGCAGGCATAATGAGTGCAGGCAGATCTTTCCAATCAATAATAGGGATAACAAAGGAGGGTAGCCCAGGCTTAATTTCTCCAATAACATCGCCCGTATAACCCAGTTGCCATGCAATAATAGTGGTAATAATGACAGTAAATAGGATGCCAGGTAGCTTTGGAGTGAGCTTTTTAAATAATATTAATAACGCAATAGAACCCAGCCCCATCATCAGTGTTGGCAGATGAGTTTGGTTAGGGATAGCTAAGAGTAATTGCCAAAGTGTTTCATAAAGGTGGTCTGTTTTATCCAGTGAAATACCGAGCAATTTACTCAGTTGTAAGCTGGTAATAACAATCGCAGCGGCATTGGTAAAGCCAATAATTACGGGATGAGAGAGGAAATCAACTAATATGCCTAAACGCAACAAGCCCAATAATAACTGTATTATCCCTGCAAGAATTGCCAACATTGCAGCATAAGCAATAAATACACTTGTATTTTCGCCTAAATCAAAAGGCATTAAGGCAGCGGCTGTCATTAGGGAAATAATTGCCACAGGACCATTTTGTAATTGTCGTGAAGAACCAAAGAGCGCCGCAATAATAGGTACTAAAAAAGCAGCATAAAGACCTATTTTAGGAGGAAGCCCAGCGAGTTGGGCATAAGCCATGGCTTGGGGTATCAAGACCATGGCAACAGTGATCCCCGCAATAATATCAGCACGTAGTACTTGCGGGTTGGTTAATTCGCCGAGCCAATTCTTATAGGGTACAAACCGTCGTCCTGCATCAGATAATAATCCTAATAAAAATTGGCTCATGGTCTTCCTTTAGGTTTTTCCACCACCTTCACAGGCTGGAGAATTAAGTAATTTATCGCTCTTATCTGCATATTCTTGAGCAGTTAAAGTGTGCAAGCTTAGTGCATGGATATTTTCTAGCTCTACTTTGAGAGCGGTATTAACGGCACGGTGACGGGCAATTAACATTTTACTATTAAATTCATCACTAACAATCGTAATTTTAAAATGTGACTCTGTCGCAGGTCCACTATGCAGGTGGCTTTCATTTTCAATATTAAGTACTGCAGGTTTAAATGCCTGTTGGAGCTTTTCAGTTAAGATATCATGCATACTCATGATACTTCCGCCAAAAGTGAATCATGAGTTGCTTTGCTGAGTCTAGCACCAAAAGTAGCTACCACTTTAGCAGCCGCACGATTAGCAAGGTCAGCCGACTGTTCATCACTTAAACCATGGGTTACACCATACAGAAAAGCTCCAGCAAACATATCACCTGCCCCATTAGTATCAACTGCGGTTGCTACTTGTCCAGCAATTTTAGTCGTTTTGCCCTGATAAACGATGCTTGCACCTTCAGCACCCTGAGTAATGACGAGTTTACCGACCTTTGGTGATAGTTGAGTAATCGCATCATCGAGTGTTGTTGTATCCGTAAATGTAAGCGCTTCTTCTTCATTACAGAATAAAATATCCACACCTTCAGCAAACATTTCTTTTAAACCGTCTTTAAAATAAGTCACCATAGAAGGGTCAGAGAACGTCATGGCAGTTTTAACCTTATTTTCTTTAGCAACCTGACGTGCTTTGATTGCTGCTGCACGAGAAATATCAGAAGTCACTAGATAGCCTTCGATATATAGATACTCAGATTGTGCCAGTTCTTCAAAGTGCAATTCACTTTCTGAAAAGTCCGCAGTAATACCTAAAAAAGTATTCATAGTACGTTCGGCATCAGGAGTGATCATCACCATACATTTGCCAGTACTGCCTTCAGTAGAAGCATTTGTTAGCTTGGTACTAACACCTGATTCTTTAAGGTTTTTTGCATAAAATTGACCTTGTTCATCATCAGCAACTTTACAGGCATAGAAAGTATTGCCACCAAATTGACTCACAGCAACAATACTATTAGCCGCTGATCCACCACCACTACGTGCCTTTAAACCAAACGTTTTTTTCAGTGTATCCAGTAGAGTAATATGTGCCTCATCATCCAATAAGGTCATCATGCCTTTCTCAATACCTTGAGTAGCAAGAAATTCTTCAGTCACTTCAAACTCTTTATCAACGAGTGCATTACCAATGCCATAGACGTGGTATTTCATAAATTATCCTATATTGTTGTAGTATGATATTTGCTCTTATCGTATCGATTTTAGTTTCATTCCGCTAGTAGTATATGATCTAGCACATCAATGGCTCAAATGCTGGTATCCGTAAATTTTCAAGTAGCCCTCTGTGTTGTTATTTTGTTACTTGTGAGCATACTTAATAGCTAACTGCTTGAAACTCTCTTTATC
Organism: Thiotrichaceae bacterium; assembly: GCA_023144895.1. Lineage (GTDB taxonomy): Bacteria > Pseudomonadota > Gammaproteobacteria > Thiotrichales > Thiotrichaceae > HyVt-477. The sequence goes on along the minus strand of JAGLEV010000003.1, from coordinate 30,327 downwards.
ACGACGTTTTAAATGAGTTGATGTGCTTATTATGTACAAGCCTTATTTATTTCTTTACTGGCTTTTGATTGAAACTAATGAGGTTCGCCCATATTATCGGAGCGAATAGCAACTAACAATATATCTTAAAAAGATAGAGGCAGTGAGTAGATGGCAGAAGATACCGATCAACAGGGGAATATTGGACACGCGGTAGAGAAGTCCCGCCCTGAAGTAAAAGAGCCAAAGCAGTATAAGGTTATACTATTGAACGATGATTACACACCAATGGACTTTGTTATAGAAGTTCTAAGAATATTTTTCTCACTAACAGAGGAATCAGCTACTAGAGTTATGTTAAGCGTACATACTAAAGGCAAGGGTATATGCGGAACTTATACTCGTGAAATAGCAGAAACGAAAGTTGTCCAAGTTAACCAGTTTTCAGAAGAAAATGGACATCCTTTGAAGTGTGATATGGAAAAATCTTCATAGTCATTTCGTCGATAATTATAAAAAAGCTTATATTTGATTGATACATTATTAGGCTCATCGCGTTTAAAAAAGTCTGAACAGGGTTCAGGAGCACACTATAATTAGCTTAGTAGCTACTAATCTAAACCCTTTTCCTCAGTATTATGGTATCGATAATGCACCGATTGTTAGATTAAGGATGAATCATGCTCAGTACAGAAGTAGAACTCTCAATTAATAACCTATTTCACGATGCTCGTGAAAGAAAACATGAATTTGTGACCGTAGAACATTTACTATTAGCAATGACAGATAATTCAATTGCAATCAATGCACTCAAGGCCTGTGGTATTGATGTTATTCATTTGCAAACAGAACTAAAAAGTTTTATTGATGACAATACACCCTTGTTATTCAATGATGATGCACGTGAGACACAACCAACATTAGGTTTTCAGAGAGTTATTCAACGCGCTGTTTATCATGTTCAGGCTTCAGGTAAGAATGAAGTTTCAGGGGAAAACATACTGGTTGCCATTTTTGGTGAGCCAGAATCACATGCTGTTTTTTATCTCAGTAAACAAAATATGTCACGTTTTGATATAGTAAACTTTGTTTCTCATGGTGTAAAAAAAGATGAAAATGATGTCGATATACTCAGTGATCTTGACTCAGATTTAGACCATGATAATGATATGGATGATCAAGAAGAAAATGAAAGCCCTATTGAAAAGTTTTCTCGTAACTTAAATCAAATGGCGCGTGAAGGTAAAATAGATCCTCTGATTGGGCGTGATGAAGAAGTTGAACGTACGGTACAGGTATTATGCCGTCGTCGTAAAAATAACCCTTTACTCGTTGGTGAAGCAGGAGTAGGTAAAACTGCGATTGCAGAGGGGCTAGCTAAGCGTATTGTTGATGGGCAAGTCCCTGAAGTTTTATCACAAGCGGTAATTTACTCATTAGACCTTGGGGCTTTAGTGGCAGGAACTAAATACCGTGGTGATTTTGAAAAACGCTTAAAGGCGGTATTAAATCAAATTAAAGAAGAGCCTGATGCGGTTTTATTTATTGATGAAATTCATATCATCATTGGTGCGGGTGCAACCTCAGGTGGCACAATGGATGCTTCCAACCTGATCAAACCTGTATTGGCAAATGGTGAACTTAAATGTATTGGTTCAACAACGTATCAGGAATACCACAGCATCTTTGAGAAAGATCGTGCCTTAGCGCGTCGATTCCAAAAGATTGATATCAATGAGCCAACCGTTGCTGAAACAATAAAAATACTACAAGGCTTAAAATCACGCTTTGAAGATCATCATGATATTAAGTACACCAATCCTGCATTAAAAGCGGCGGTAGAGCTTTCCGATCGTTATATTACGGATCGTTTTTTGCCCGATAAAGCCATTGATGTGATTGATGAGGCAGGGGCAAATCGTCGTTTACAGCCCGCAAAGTCACGTAAAAAGACCATTTCTGTTAAAGATATTGAATCAATTGTTGCTAAAATTGCTCGTATTCCACCAAAAACAGTGTCTAGCTCTGATGTTGATATTCTGAAAAACTTAGATACTAACCTGAAAAGAGTGGTCTTTGGGCAGGATAATGCGATTGATCAATTAGTGACTGCGATTAAGCTAGCACGCTCTGGATTACGTGAAGATAATAAAACGATTGGTTCATTCCTCTTTGCTGGCCCAACAGGTGTCGGTAAAACGGAAGTAACGAATCAACTCGGTGAGCATTTGGGTATTGAAGTATTACGCTTTGATATGTCGGAGTATATGGAACGTCATACCGTATCACGCCTTATTGGAGCACCTCCTGGTTATGTCGGTTATGATGAGGGAGGCTTATTAACGGATGCTGTTAACAAAAATCCTCATGCTGTTTTATTGCTGGATGAGATAGAGAAGGCACATCCTGATGTGTTTAATATCTTGTTACAAGTAATGGATAATGGTTCTTTAACCGATAGCAATGGAAGAAAAATCGACTTTAGAAATGTTGTTTTGGTGATGACCAGTAATGCAGGCGCTGAAAACATGAGCCGTGCATCTATTGGTTTCACTAAACAAAATCATCACTTAGACTCAGCTAAAGCGGTAGAAAAAACGTTCACACCCGAGTTTAGAAACCGCTTGGATGCCGTGATTCAGTTTAATCCACTCAATGAAAAAGTAATCCCCTTCGTGGTTGATAAATTCTTGATTCGTCTTGAAGATCAATTGCAAGAGAAGAAAGTCACATTGATATTGGATACTAAAGCGAAAAGGTGGCTAGCAGAAAAAGGCTATGACCCTCTTATGGGTGCACGTCCTATGTCTCGTGTTATCCAAGAGCATATCAAGCGACCTTTAGCGGATGCTATTTTGTTCGGCTCATTAACTCAGGGCGGCACAGTAAAAGTGACGGTTGCTAAAGGCAAACTAAAATTGAATATCAGCGTTAATAAAAAAGGTTCAATTGAAAAGGTTGCTTAAGTCGCTTGTTGTAGAAACTTAATTTGTCGATTGTTACCAGCATAAGGTATGATACTCAACTTTTTAGAATTTAAGTGGGAGTCGCCTTTAATGTTTTCTGAAGATATGCGTATCGCTGGATACGACGATGAATTAAGTCATGCCTTAAAAGCAGAAGCAGATCGCCAAGAAGCACATATCGAATTAATTGCTTCAGAAAATTACACTAGTCCCCGTGTAATGGAAGCTCAAGGTACGGTTCTTACAAATAAATATGCAGAAGGCTATCCTACTAAACGTTATTATGGCGGTTGTGATCATGTTGATACGGCTGAGCAATTAGCGATTGATCGTGCAAAAGCGTTATTTGGTGCTGATTACGCTAATGTACAGCCTCATTCTGGATCTCAAGCGAATGCTGCGGTTTATCTCGCATTATTACAAGCAGGTGATACTGTTTTAGGGATGAGCTTAGCTGATGGTGGTCATCTTACCCACGGTTCACATGTTAATTTCTCAGGTCGTACTTATAATGCGATTCAATACGGTCTCAGCGATGCAACGAATGAAATTAATTATGATGAGGTCGAGCGTCTAGCTGACGAACATCAGCCGAAGATGATCGTTGCAGGTTTTTCTGCTTACTCACGTATTGTCGATTGGCAACGTTTTAGAGAGATTGCTGATAAAGTCGGTGCTTACCTTCTTGTCGATATGGCACATGTTGCAGGTTTGATTGCAGCCGATGAATATCCTAGCCCTGTGGGCATTGCTGATGTGACCACCACAACAACACATAAAACTTTACGCGGCCCTCGCGGAGGTTTAATTCTTGCAAAATCTAACCCTGAAATCGAAAAGAAGCTCAATTCAGCTATTTTTCCGGGTATTCAGGGCGGACCTTTAATGCATGTTATTGCTGCAAAAGCGGTGTGTTTTAAAGAAGCAATGGAACCTGAATTTAAAACGTATCAACAACAAGTCGTGATGAATGCAAAAGCGATGGCTAAAGTAATGATTGATCGTGGGCATAAAATTGTTTGTGGTGGTACGGATAATCATTTATTCCTAATGGACTTTATCGCTAAAGGCTTAACGGGTAAAGCAGTGGATGCCGCTTTAACTAAGGCTCACATTACTGTTAATAAGAATGCTGTACCTAATGACCCACAATCTCCTTTTGTTACTAGTGGCATTCGTGTCGGTACTCCTGCAGTAACAACGCGTGGCTTTAATGAACAGGATTGTTGTGACCTAGCGACATGGATGTGTGATATTTTAGATGATATCAATAATGATGCTGTGATTGATGGTGTTCGTGAAAAAGTGACGGCAATTTGTAAACGTCTTCCTGTTTACCGTAAAAGTTAATATTAGTTAGCCAATTATGCAGTGTCCATTTTGCGGTAATAAAACAACTCGAGTCGTCGATTCACGTTTTGCCAGTGATGGTGACCAAGTGCGTCGGCGGCGTGAATGTTTGTCTTGTGATGAACGTTTCACAACCTATGAAACAGCCAATTTAAATATGCCGATTGTATTAAAAAGCAATAATATAAGGCAAGTTTTTAGTGAGCACAAACTGCGTGACGGAATGTTGCGTGCACTAGAAAAACGTCCTGTTTCAGCTGATCAAATTGAGTCTGCCATTATTCGTATTAAGAAAAGCATCTTGTCTGTGGGCAAGGCAGAAGTCTTCTCTGGGCATATTGGTGAACATGTACTGGAAGAGTTACGACACCTTGATGATGTCGCTTATATTCGCTTTGCTTCAGTGTATAATAGCTTTAATACCTTGGCTGAGTTTAAGGGGATTATTGAGCAAATGGAAAAACTTAAAAACTAAAGCTATCTACAGGATAGGCTGTTAACCTATTAGCAGTATTAAGGTTTATTGATGGCTAAAGCTCATCTGACCATTCCCATTTTACAGAAAGAGTCGGGCTAATATCAAAATTTATGTCTAAACCAAGTAATAAATCTCTTTTCGATATTAAAATGATGACTCAAGCTATGATGCTTGCACGTCGAGGCAATTACACGACACATCCTAATCCTCGGGTTGGCTGTGTTTTGGTACAAGAAGGCAAAGTGATTGCTGAAGGTTGGCATCATCGTGCAGGTGATGCTCATGCAGAAGTTGATGCTTTAGATCATTTAAGTTCTATTCACCTTGCTAAAGGTGCAACCGCTTATGTGACTTTAGAACCTTGTTCACACACTGGAAGAACGGCACCGTGTTCACAAGCTTTAATTGTAGCAGGTGTTGTACGAGTGGTTGTAGCGATGCAAGACCCTAATCCATTGGTTGCTGGACGAGGTTTAGCACAATTACGAGAAGCCGGTATTACGGTTGAGTGTGGGCTACTAGAAACCGAAGCACGAGAGTTAAACCTTGGTTTTATTAAACGCATGGAGCAGGGTTTGCCGTGGGTGTCAGTGAAATTGGCAATGAGTCTTGATGGTCGTACTGCAATGGCTTCAAATGAAAGTCAGTGGATTACTGGAGAACCGGCTAGAAAAGATGTGCAATTTTTACGGGCTAAATCATCGGCTATTTTAACAGGGCAGGGCACTGTGCTAGCAGATGACCCCTCGTTAAATGTGCGTCTTGACCCTGATGAGTTAAGTCTTGATGGTGAGATTCGACAGCCTATTCGGGTGGTTTTAGATCCAGAATTAGCGATACCGCTTAATGCAAAGATGTTAACACTCAGAGGCGAGACCCTTATTTTTTGTTTAGATTCAGTCGCTGAAGAGGCTAAGGAAGATTTACAGAATGTCGGTGTCACCATTATTGCCTTGGCAGGTGATGAGGCTAATCGATTGCCTTTGCGTGAAGTATTACAAGAATTAGCAAGGCGTGAAATCAATGAGATTCACGTGGAAGCGGGTGCGGCTCTTTGTGGAGCTTTAGTTTCAGCGAGTTTAGTGGATCAACTAGTCATCTATATGGCACCCCATTTGATGGGTTCAAATGCACGTGGCTTATTAGATTTGCCAAACTTGGAGCAGATGAAAGATAGAATGTCCCTTGAGATAAAAGAGATACGTGCAATTGCTAAGGATTGGCGTATTATAGCCGTCCCCATTAATGACTGATTAATTTAAGAGAGTTGAACTGTGTTTACAGGCATTATCCAATCATTAGGAACGATTCAATCATTACAGGCGCAAGGCGGTGATGTGCGCCTATCGATTAATAGTGGCAAGCTAGGCATGGCAGATGTTGGGCTAGGTGATAGTATTGCGGTTAATGGTGTGTGTTTAACTGTGATTGCCTTTGATAATCAGCATTTTGAGGCGGATGTCTCCAATGAAACACTGTCTTTAACCTCTTTAGGTGGATTGTCTTCGGGTGCTAATGTCAATTTAGAAAAGGCATTAACCCTAAGTGCTCGCTTAGGCGGACACTTAGTGAGTGGGCATGTTGATGGCTTGGGTGCGGTTGTACAGCGTTATGATGATGGTCGCTCGGTGCGTTTTCATATTAAAGCACCCGATCATATTGCTCACTATATCGCCGCCAAGGGTTCAATCACTGTTGATGGTGTCAGCCTCACTGTAAATAAGGTTGAAGGGTCAATCTTTGAGATAAATATTGTTCCGCACACCATCGAAGAAACAATTATTAAATATTATCGTGTTGGCTCTAAGGTTAATTTAGAAGTTGATGTGATTGCACGTTATTTAGAGCGCTTACTGGGTGCAGAGAAAACCCGTGGAAGCACGGATATTACCAAAACATTTCTAGCAGAAAATGGGTTTTTAAGTAGATGAATTTTAACACAATAGAAGAAATACTAGAAGATATCGCTGAAGGAAAAATGGTGGTTATTGTTGATGATGAAGACCGTGAGAATGAAGGTGATTTATTGATGGCGGCTTCTAAAGTACGTCCAGAAGATATTAACTTCATGGCAACCTATGGTCGCGGTCTAGTCTGTATGCCAATTACCAAAGAACGTTGTAAACAGCTTGATTTGCCTTTGATGGTTTCTCAGAATGATGAAAAGTTTAGTACCAACTTTACTGTTTCAATCGAAGCATCAGAAGGCGTAACAACGGGTATTTCTGCTTATGATCGTGCATTAACAGTACGCAAAGCGGTTGCTCCTGATGCAACAGCAACTGATATTGTACAGCCTGGTCATGTTTTCCCTTTAATGGCAAAACAAGGGGGGGTATTAACCCGCGCAGGACATACCGAAGCAGGTTGTGACCTTGCTCGTTTAGCAGGTTTTGAGCCTGCTGCTGTGATTGTCGAAATATTAAATGAAGATGGCTCGATGGCACGTCGCGATGACTTGTTTAAGTTTGCAGAGCAACATCATCTTAAAATTGGCACAATTGAAGATTTAATTCGCTATCGAGTACACAATGAACGTACAGTGACACAAGTTCAAAGCAATACAGTTAAAACCCGTTTTGGTGATTTTACTATTGCGGCCTATCGTGATAATAGTTCTCATGATATTCACCTTGCACTAGTGAAAGGTGAAATCTCAGCTGAGGAGCCTGTTTTAGTTCGTGTGCATATTGAGAATGAATTATGTGATATGTTATCACTAGAAGAGAGTGCTTGTGGTTGGCCTCTTCGTGATACGATGCGTCGTATTGATGAAGCAGGCAGCGGGGTTGTTGTTATTTTGCGTAACCCTGCATGTACCGAGGATTTACTTGGTAAGTTGAAGCAACTAGCCGATGAGCATGATATTACCCATAATGATGATGCTGAAGTTAGCCCTGAAGAATTAAAAACCTTTGGTATTGGTGCACAAATCCTTACTGATCTGGGTGTGAAAAAGATGTTAGTTATGAGCGCACCCAAGCGCTTTCATGGCTTGGCAGGTTTTGGTTTAGAAATTGTTGAATATATACAAGGATAAAATAGATGTTGCAGAATGTTAATATTATCGAAGGTGATTTTACCCCTAATGATGATGCAAGATATGGTATTGCTGTTGCGCGCTTCAATGAGTTTATTGTTGAAAGCTTATTAAAAGGTGCCATTGACTCATTACGTCGTCATGGTGTTGCAGCAAAAAATATTGATGTAATGCGTGTGCCTGGTGCTTATGAATTACCTTTAATTATTCAGAAAATGGCAGAAGGCAAAGGCGACAATAAGTATGATGCAATTATTGCTTTGGGTGCGGTTATTCGTGGTAGTACGCCACACTTTGACTATGTTGCTGGTGAGTCTGCTAAAGGCTTGTCGAGTGTGGGTATGCAGCACTCTATTCCTGTCGTGAATGGCATTATTACGACGGATACCATTGAGCAAGCCATTGAGCGTGCAGGAACAAAAGCGGGTAATAAAGGTTCTGAAGCAGGTCTTGTTGCGATTGAGATGGTTTCTTTGCTTTCAAAAATATAAGGCGCATAATGGCAAAAATACCAGCAAAACATGAATATATTGCTCGCCGCAGAGTGGCGCGTAAATTATCATTAATGGCATTTTATCAGTGGCATATTAATGCTAGTGAGTTTTCTGAAATCCTCTCTTATTATCAGCAAGATGAAGATATGGCGGCTGACCTGAGAAAAGCAGATGCTAGCTATTTTCAGAAACTGGTTGAGCAAGCGATTGATGATGCAGATGAGATAGATGAGATTATTAAGCCATTCTTAGATCGTGAACTAAGCCAAGTCGGACCCATAGAACACTCTGTATTATTATTAGCAACCGTTGAATTACAACATCATCTTGATGTGGGTTATAAGACAGTTGTTAATGAATGGGTTAATTTGTGTAAGCGCTTTGGTCCAGAAAAATCGTATAAATTTATTAATGCTGTACTTGAGAAGCTAGTGATGAAGTTACGCCATACAGAGTTAACTGATTCACCATAAATAGTGACTACTTGGTCACTTAGCTGAGTAGTTAAAATCACTATATTTTACCCTTAGTGGTTTATTTTATACCGTTTCCCAAAGACCTACTAGTACCTGTTGTTTTCTTGCAGTACAATACGAACCGTATGTATTCCTTAAAATTAAGTTCACTCCCCAATATCATTTCGATTCTTAGAATCTGTATGACTATGCCTATTATTTACTTGATATGGGTCGAGTTTTATTCTGTTGCTTTTTTGCTAATTTTTATTGCAGCATTAAGTGATGGTCTCGATGGTTATTTAGCACGCCGATTTTCTTGGCAAAGTGAATTAGGCGCTATGCTTGATCCCATTGCTGATAAAATATTGCTGGTAAGTTTAGTGATACTGTTTAGTCTTAAAGGTGAAATACCGTTCTGGTTAATGCTCATTATTGTGAGTCGTGATGTCATCATTTTTATTGGTGCGATTACTTATCGTATCGTCACAGGAGCAATACAAATACGTCCCTTATTCATCAGTAAGGTGAATACGGTATTACAAATTATCTTAGTTTTATTGATTGCTATGAAAGTAGCTGATTTATGGATGAATCAATGGTTATTAGATATTATGGTTCCAATAGTAACACTCTCAACGCTACTTAGTGGCTTGAGTTACGTTATTTTATGGACAAAATATGCTATTGTGCGAAAATAATTAAAAATACACCGACTGGTTTCTTTTAGCACAAGGATCAAAGAGCAATGACGCAAGATTATCGCTGGTTTTGGCTATCGATAGGTTTAGTAACCTTTGTATTACTTTACCTGCTATCACCTATTTTAACTCCCTTCATTATGGGCGCACTACTGGCTTATCTTGGTGATCCTTTAGTGGATAAGCTTGAGCGCTTTAAATTCTTAAAGATTTCTAGAGCGATTGCAGTCGTCTTTGTTTTTACCTCTCTATTATTATTTCTTATCATTATCTTTGCTTTGTTAGTACCGCTGTTAGAAACCCAACTTAAAGTACTCTTTGAAAAGCTCCCCAACTTTATTGACTGGCTAGGTAGTCAAGTGCAACCTTTCTTTATTCGAGATTTGAATATGGACATCTCTGTCCTAGAAATAGACCGCCTAAAGGTAATGCTAGGGTCACATTGGGATAAAGCAGGAGGTATTATTCGTTCCTTAATCATCGCAGCGACTCATTCAGGGCAATTTTTATTAGCATGGATTGCCAATATTACCCTAACCCCCGTGATTACATTCTATATGCTCCGTGATTGGGATATTTTTATTGCCTATGTTCATGATCTTTTACCCCGTAATTATGAGCCTAAAATTAGTCAACTGACAAAGGAATCAGATCAAGTTCTGGGTGAGTTCCTACGAGGGCAAATGTTAGTGATGCTTTGTTTGTCGATTATTTACACTATTGGCTTATGGCTTGTTGGTGTTGAGTTTGCTTTGTTGATTGGAATGCTCGCAGGTTTATTAAGCTTTGTTCCATACCTTGGCTTGATTATTGGGGTTGGAGTTGCAGGTTTGGCAGTTATGTTTCAGACGGGAGACCCTGTTGATTTAATACTAGTTTTTTTAGTTTTTGGTATAGCCCAAGTGATTGAAAGCATTATTCTAACGCCATTATTAGTGGGTGATAAAATCGGTTTACACCCTGTGACTGTTATTTTTTCTGTCTTAGCTGGAGGACAGCTCTTTGGCTTTATGGGAGTATTATTAGCACTTCCTGTGGCTGCCATTATTGCTGTCATTATGCGTCATTTACATCAATCCTATAAAGAAAGTCAAATCTACCGAGTATAGCTATTACTATGCAACAATCTTTATTCAACCTATCAGGTGATGATGGTAACCGCTTTGAATCTTACTATAGTGGAGAAGATAATCGTCTTATATTTTCGGCGATTAAGCTTGCGATACAAAGTACTGATCATCAACAAATTTTACTTTGGGGGGAACCCTCAGGTGGAAAAACACACTTACTACAAGGTGCTTGTTATGCTGCGGTTGAACAAGGAGCTAAAGCAACTTATCTGCCATTAAAAAAAATATTAGATTTTGGTGTTTCGATACTAGAAGGTTTAGAAGGTTATTCTCTGATTTGTATTGATGATATTGAGCTTGTTTCAGGCAATCCGAGCTGGGAAGTTGCACTGTTTAATCTGATCAATCATGCTCATTACCAACAACAAACCTTATTATTTTCTAGTGGGTGCGACCCTAATGAGAAAAACTATTTATTAGCTGATTTAAAATCGCGTCTTTTATGGGGGATGGTGCATAAAATTGAAGTGCTGAATGAGACGGAATGCTTTCATGCTTTTAAACAACGTGCCTCATTACGAGGAATGAACTTCGATAAGGTTTTAATCGACTATATTAAGAAGAGATATACTCATAATATTAAAGAGCTTATTAATATATTAAATAAATTAGATGAGGCAAGCTTAGTGACTCACCGAGTGATTACTAGGGCACTCATTAAACAAGTCTTAAAGGAATAAACTATGGATATGCAGGGATTTTTAGATCAATTATTACAAGCTGGCAAAGATTATGCAGAAAAAGGTCAATCTTATGCTGAAGATAAATTAAATATACCTGCAGAAGGAGAGCAACGTGATGCTTCTTTGGATGGTATGAAGAAAGGCGCACTCGCGATAGGGGCTTTGGCATTATTGCTAGGCACTGGAACAGGGCGCAAAGTAACAGGGACTGCTTTAAAAGTGGGTGGTCTTGCTGCAGTGGGTGGAATTGCATGGAAGGTATGGCAAAATTATTCACAAAATCAAGTCGTTGATAAAACCTCGTCACCGACAACAGATTCTAGTGGCATTGAAGCATTGAGCATTGATAAACTAGAGGGTGATGCGGCTAATGAACGGAGTGAAACGCTGGTGAAGGCAATGCTAGCGGCGGCTAAAGCTGATGGTAAAATAGATGATGATGAAACACAGGAAATTAAAGCGCAAATTCAACGTTTAGGCTTAGATCATTCTATTGAAGGTTTAATACGCTCAGGTGTGGTTACGCCATTGAGTGCAAAATCAGTGGCAAAGCTTGCTGCTAATATGAATATTGCGATTGAGATTTATTTAGTCTCTGTATTGATGACTAGTGAAGAAAATGTGCAAGAACAACGCTATATGGCTAATCTTGCAGAGGCATTAGAGTTACCTGCTGATGTTGTTGCTGAATTAGAAGCTTATCGAAAAAAATAGAGAAGATATATGATCCATTTTCAAAAAGCCTTATTACTTTTTATTCTAATGATTCCTGCGAGTTATGCTGATACTTATCCGTCAGAAATTCTAAAAGCTGCGGATACTAAAGCTAATGGTGTCTATGTTAGGGCAAAATTTGTTTCTTTGATGGGTAAGCGATTTGCTCGATCAAATAAAAAGAAAGTCTTAGTCATTGGTGATAGCCATGCTCAGGACTTTATTAATATGGCCTATGAAAATGGTTTTTTTGCTAATTATCAGGTGAAGACTCGTAATGTTCCAACGCATTGCCAAGTCTCATTGGTTGATGATCATGAGAAATATATAAAGGCAAAGTATCGAGATTTTTGCGAGAAAGCAGATAGCTTGCAAAAGGCAATACAGCAAATTGGTGAAGCTGATATTGTGATACTGGTTGCTAACTGGACAATGTGGGCTGCAAAAGGTCTACCTAAAACAATAAAAAACCTTAATTTAGCCGCTAATCAAAAGCTCATTGTGATTGGCAGAAAGAGCTTTGGACGGATTAATTTACGCAAACTAGTGAAAAAATCCAAAGATAGCTTGCTTAAATTCACTAATAGGGTTGATTCCAACCAAGAGCCGATTAATCGCTTGATGAGAGCAACATTAAATAAAGGTATTTATGTTGATTTTCATAAGACAATTTGCCAGCAATCTAGGCGTTGTCGCTTATTTACTGAGGATCTTGAACTGATTAGCTTTGATGGTGGTCACCTTACGAAAAAGGGTGCGAGCTATGTTGGTAAGCAATTATTTGAAAAGACATTATTGCGGGGCTTAATTCACTAAAAGCTCATGGTTATTGGTTGTTTTTGTCGGGTAAGTTATGCTTGCTAAGAAAAATTGCTATAATAACCTCAACTTAAAAACAGGGTCTTTTTAAGACCCACTACTAAAATGACGATAATAAAAAAAATAATACTCTTTCTAGTGCTCATGTTGGTTTACTGGCTACCTTTCCTCGCTATTACATTAACATCCCCTCTCCAAAAGAAAGTGGCACAACTTCCTGTTTCAGAGGCAGTGATTATTTTTGGTACATTGGTGCGTGAAGATAAAGTGTCAGCACTTCTTAAAGAGCGTCTTGATGCGGGTATTGGCATCATTAAGGCAGGTAAAGCAAAGCAAATTGTCGTTTCGAACACACCAGAAGCAGCCGCTATAATGCGAGCTTATTTAATAGAAAATGGTATTCAGGCTGACATCATTGAAGTTGATGGTTTAGCAGATAAAACACCGGATACCTGCCAATATGAGAAACACAGCTACCCAAATAATAGAAAGCTTATTTTTGTTTCACAAGGTTATCATTTGCCAAGAATACGTTACCAATGTAGTCAGTTAGGTGTAGAGGCGAGCCTGTTTCCTGCCGAGAGCATTCGACTAATCAGGGTCTCTTTACTCTCTTCTACAACGGTATTTACTACCCGAGTAGGGCGATACTTTAGAGAAGCGGGGTTAACTTGGTTATCTTTTGTGGGTATTTATTAATAACTCACACCCTATTCTGTCAGTGAGTCGTGGTCTATTGCCCTAATTGAAAATAACTTAACTTAGTTTTTCTATAGCTTTCTAGCGATCACGCAATGCTTTTTCATGAAAAGCAAGATGCTCTCCAATATAAGTCGCAATAAAATGATAACTATGGTCATAACCCTCGTGCATTCTTAAGGTGATGGATTGATCTGTCTCCCGACAAGCCTGAAGCAAATGTTCTGGGTGAAGTTGATCGACGAGGAATTGATCATCCTGTCCATGATCAATTAAAATAGGCACTGACTTTGCTCCTGCTTTCACTAAGCATGTTGCATCATAAGCCTCCCAAGTGGATACATCATCACCTAAATAAGCACTAAAACAACCTTTACCCCAGCCAGATTTGACAGGATTATTAATCGGTGCAAAGGCAGAAACTGAGCGATACATTCCTGCATTTTTTAAACCACAAATTAACGCACCATGTCCACCCATAGAATGACCTGAAATAGAACGAAGCCCTTTAATAACAGGAAAATTTTCTTCGATTAAGGCAGGTAGCTCTTTGGTGACATAATCGTACATTTGATAATGTTTAGACCATGGTGCCTGTGTTGCATTAACATAAAAACCAGCTCCTTTGCCAAGGTCATAACGGTCTTCTTCATCGGCTACATTATCACCTCGTGGGCTAGTATCAGGAATGATTAAAGCAATACCTAGCTCTGATGCATAACGTTGTGCACCTGCTTTCGTACGAAAATTATCATCAGTACAAGTCAGACCTGATAACCAGTACACCGCAGGGACATCTTCCTTTTCTGCCAACGGTGGCAGAAAAATAGAAAAAGTCATTGCACACTGACAGCTAAAGGCGTTGTGGGTATAGCGTTTCAACCAGCCACCAAACTCTTTTATTTTTTCAACTTCTTGCATGATAGCCTCTTAAAAAATAATAACAGAACGGATACTTTCACCTGAATGCATCAAGTCAAAGGCTCTATTAATCTCTTCAAGTGGCATAGTATGAGTCACTAAGCTATCCAGCTCAATTTTACCTGCCATATAGCGATCAACATAACTAGGGAGTTCTGTTCTGCCCTTGACCCCACCAAATGCTGAGCCAAGCCATTGACGACCAACCACAAGATTAAATGGGCGGGTTTCAATGGTTTGACCTGCTCCTGCAACACCAATAACGACTGACTTTCCCCAACCCATATGAGTACATTCCAGTGCATCACGCATGACATGGACATTGCCAATACACTCAAAAGAGTAATCTGGTCCACCATTAAAGGTATCTTGCATATACTCAACAAATGAACCATCAATTTCATTAGGATTAATAAAGTCAGTACACCCTAGTTGCTTAGCAAATTCAAATTTATCAGGATTAATATCAATACCAATAATGCGTTCAGCTCCTGCCATTACTGCCCCTTGAATACAGGATAAGCCAATGCCACCTAAGCCAAAGACAGCAACAGTAGAGCCTGCTTCAACTTTAGCCGTATTAAGAACGGCACCGATACCCGTTGTCACACCGCAACCCAATAGACATACCTTATCAAGTGGGGCTGCTTTATTCACTTTTGCTAAAGCAATTTCTGGGACAACAGTATATTCAGCAAAGGTCGAGCAACCCATATAATGGAAGATATCCTTCCCACCTTTTGAGAATCGACGAGTGCCATCAGGCATGTAACCTGTCCAAATCGTCCCCGCTATTGTTTGACATAGATTCGATTTAGTTGTATTACAATACTCACAATCACCACATTCAGCGATATACAGCGGGATAACATGATCACCCACTTTTAAGTCCTTAACACCCGAGCCTAGCTCTACCACTTCACAGCCACCTTCATGACCTAAAATACAAGGAAAAGAACCTTCTGGGTCATCACCTGAGAGGGTAAATGCATCCGTATGGCAAACCCCTGATGCAATCACTTTAACTAATACCTCGCCTTCTTTGGGGCCCATGACTTCGACTTCTTCTATAACCAGTGGTTTTTTAGGCTCCCAAGCCACGGCTGCTTTGCATTTCATTGTCATTGTATTCCTTGTATTCAAAGTTAATAATAACACCTTGATTTATAGATTAAAAGTGGTGTAGCGACCCGCTATTTTAATTATCTAAAAGACTTTGTAAATCTGCAATATAGCGACTTGCAGTGGCTTGGCGTTCTT
This sequence comes from Thiotrichaceae bacterium, assembly GCA_023144895.1. GTDB lineage: Bacteria > Pseudomonadota > Gammaproteobacteria > Thiotrichales > Thiotrichaceae > HyVt-477. The sequence goes on along the minus strand of JAGLEV010000003.1, from coordinate 14,638 downwards.
CTTCACTGACTACCACTTTATTTTCCCATTCAATGTGTTGCTTTGGTAGTTCTTCTAAAAAGCGACTGGGTTCACAGGTGAGTTTTTCACCAAAACGACGACGAGTTTTAGCGAAAGAAATAAATAAGCGTTGCCTCGCACGAGTGATGCCCACATAAGCCAGTCGACGCTCTTCTTCTACGCCATTATCTTCCAAGCTATTCTGATGCGGTAGTATGTCCTCTTCGACACCAATCATAAAGACATAGGGGAACTCTAAGCCTTTAGCACTATGCAGTGTCATCATGGTAATCTCATCGGTTTCCTCCTCATCACTATTACGTTCCAGCATGTCAACCAATGTGAAGTGAGCAACAAGGTCACTGAGGTCTTCTTTGCCTTTGCCGTCATCATAGAGTTTATTGGCCCAATCGACCAATTCTATCACATTGCTAATGCGGTTGTCTGCCATTTTGGGGCTTTTTGATGTATTGCGTATCCAGTCTTCATAATGACAATCTTTGATAATTTGTAAAATAAGCTGATGTGGTGGATAATCAATTTCAATTCGTTGTAATTGCTCTATCCAGTCAACAAAATATTCAATCCGTTGTAGTGCTTGTGCTGAGGCTTGTTGGGCAAAACCTATTTCAGTGGCAGCTTTAAGTAAACTGACTTCACGATTTCTAGCATAAGTGCCAAGCTTTTCTAGTGTAGAAACGCCAATCTTACGCCGTGGTGTATTAATGACTCGTAAAAAAGCCGCATCATCATCAGGATTAGTAATTAGGCGAATATAAGCCAAAATATCCTTAATCTCAGTCCGTTCAAAAAATGACGTACCCCCCGTGATTTTATAAGGAATATGATTCTGGCGCAGGTACTTTTCAAATAATATACTTTGATGATTACTACGGTAGAGAATAGCAAAATCTTTCCATTTAGCATGTTCACGAAAGTTAAGTTTCATTAATTGGCTAATAACTTGCTCACACTCATGCTCAACGGTTCGGCAAGGTATAATACGAATTTTTTCACCTTCGCCCAGATTGCTCCATAATTTTTTATTAATAAGATGAGGGTTATTCGCAATTAAGTGATTCGCCGCAGAAAGTATATGTTCTGTAGAACGATAATTTTGTTCTAGCTTAATAACCTTGAGGCGTGGATAATCTGATTTTAATAGATGAATATTTTCTGGCTTAGCTCCCCGCCATGCATAAATAGATTGGTCATCATCACCCACAATGGTGAGCCCACCAGCAACGCCAGTGAGCATTCTAACGAGTGTATACTGACAATTATTAGTATCCTGATATTCATCGACCAGTAAATAACGAATACGATTTTGCCACTTATCAAGAATATCAGGATGCTGTTGAAATAGAAGGACAGGCAACATAATTAAATCATCAAAATCAACGGCATTATAGGCTTTTAGCTGGCGTGTATAACGCTCATAAAGCTTGGCGACATGAAGCTCTTGATCATTGACGGCTGTACTTATTGCTTGCTCAGGAGAGACTAAATCATTTTTCCAACGAGAGATTTGCCAGATAGGTTTCTTGAGGTCGTCAGTGTTATCATCATCCACTTGAGCTTCACTAAAGGTGAGTTCTTTGAGGATAGTGGTGGTATCTTGGGAATCAAACAGACTAAAACCTGATTTATAACCCAAGGTTTTTAGCTCATAGCGAATAATTTTTAAGCCAAGGGTATGGAAGGTAGAAACGGTCAATCCTTTGCTTTCTTCTTTATGCAGTAGCTCCATTACCCGAGACTTCATCTCTTTGGCAGCTTTATTAGTAAATGTGATTGCCGTGATTTGGTGGGGCTGATAGCCTGCATTGCGAATTAACCATTGTACTTTTGTGGTAATGACTCGCGTTTTACCACTGCCAGCACCCGCTAATACTAATAATGGACTGGAGATATATTCAACGGCTTCTTGTTGCTGTGGATTTAGTGTTTGCATAAACCTAGTAGATAAAATTTAAATGAAAATAAATACGACAACAGGCTTGCTTGATCAAGCCGAATTTATTGCGTCACCAAATTGTGATGAACGCCCTGAAGGTGAGTTATCCTTGGTGGTTATTCATAATATTAGTTTGCCACCAGGAAAGTTTGGTGATCAGTATATTAGTGATTTATTTACCAACCAGCTAGAGACTTCTGTCGATCCTTTCTTTGCTGAGATTGAAGCCTTACGCGTCTCTAGTCATTTATTGATTAATCGCCAAGGTGACGTTATTCAATATGTGCCTTTCCATCAACGTGCTTGGCACGCAGGCGTCTCACGCTATCTTGGACGCTCACAATGTAATGATTTTTCAATAGGTATTGAGCTGGAAGGAACTGATTTTGAGCCATTTACTGAGGCACAATATACGGCACTCATTGCCTGTTTGCAGATCCTTAATCAAAGCTACCCCAGTATTGAGCTCGCTCATATTACGGGACACGAGCATATCGCTTCTGGCAGAAAGACAGACCCTGGTCCTTTCTTTGAGTGGGATAGGTTGAGTGCTGCATTTGGGGTTGAGTTGCCAGCAGTGGCAGATCAGATATGTCGTGTTAGATAGTAATATTGCTTATTTAGAGCGGAAAGTGATTCTTCCTTTGCTCAGGTCGTAAGGTGTTAATTGTACAGTCACTTTGTCGCCCGTTAATATACGAATATAGTTTTTACGCATTCTTCCAGAAATATGTGCAGTAACAACATGCCCATTTTCTAGTTCAACGCGAAAGGTTGTGTTAGGAAGTGTTTCGGTAACCGTACCTTCCATTTCAATATGATCTTCTTTAGCCATTTAACTCTAGTATTCCAAAAAATTAAGTACACGACATTATCCACTGATAGCTATCAAACACAAGTGCTAAATAGAATAACTGTGATCGTTTACGTCTTAGCGGTATTTTCTGTTACTATCGATGCCGTTTATCGTGTAGCTAATATATAGTGATGATTGCTAGATTTATCAAGCTCTCATTAGTAATAACACGGCATGAAATTATTTAATAGAGGATAAAGTCTATGACCATTGCAGGTATTTTCCCTGGACAAGGATCTCAATCAATCGGTATGTTGGTAGCACTAGCTGAGCAATTTCCTTTAGTTAATGAAACTTTTCAACAAGCATCAGAAGTATTAGGTTTTGATCTATGGGCTTTAAGTTGTGAAGGTACAGCAGAAGATTTAAACAAAACCATCAATACTCAGCCAGCCATGTTAGCCGCAGGTGTTGCAACTTGGCGTGTGTGGCTGGAGCAGGGTGGTTGCCAACCAAAAGCACTGGCAGGTCATAGCTTGGGAGAGTATAGCGCCTTAGTAGTCGCAGGTAGCATGGAGTTTACGGATGCGATTGCAATGGTGCGTCATCGTGCTCAGTTTATGCAGGAGGCTGTACCCGAAGGAACAGGAGCGATGGCTGCTGTCTTGGGATTGGAAGATACGGCGGTACTAGAGGTTTGTGAAAAAGCGGCTAATGGCGATGTTATTCAGGCGGTGAATTTTAATTCCCCAGGTCAAGTGGTGATTGCAGGTGATAAAGCCGCTGTTGAGCGTGCTTTAGAAATCGCTAAGGAAGCAGGTGCTAAACGTGCTATTTTATTGCCTGTCAGTGTACCTTCCCATTGTGATTTAATGGTACCTGCTGCAGAAAAGCTAGCAAAACAGCTCTCTTTAATTGATCTTGCAGAAGCAAGTATTCCTGTTGTACACAATGTGAGTGCTCAGACCGTTAGCGGTGATGTTGCTGTTCGCGATGCTTTAAAACAGCAATTATTTAAGCCAGTACAATGGGTGCAGAGTATACAGCAGTTAAAAAATGAGCATGACATAGACACTATGATAGAATTTGGTCCTGGTAAGGTGCTGTTTGGTTTGAATCGTCGTATTGATCGTAATATTAAGACTTTACCTGTTTTTGATCCTGCTTCATTAGAGAAAGCATTACAACTTTGTGAGAAATCCACATGAATATTTCATTAGAAGGTCAGATAGTCCTAGTGACAGGCGCAAGTCGAGGTATTGGTCGTGCGATTGCTGAGAAATTAGCAGCAACGGGAGCGACGGTTATTGGAACCGCAACTTCAGAAGGTGGTGCAGAAGCTATTTCAGCTTACTTTGCAGAGCAAGGTTTTCAAGGGGCAGGACGTGTTCTTGATGTCGCTAATGGGGAGTCGGTAACGGCATTGGTTAAGGCTGTGACTAAAGAATTTGGTGCGATTCAAGTATTAGTGAACAATGCAGGTATTACCCGTGATAACTTATTAATGCGGATGAAGGATGATGAGTGGGATAGTATTATCAACACTAATCTTAGCTCTGTTTTCCGTACTTCAAAAGCTTGCTTGCGTGGCATGATGAAGGCACGTAGTGGTCGTATTATCTCTATTTCATCGGTCGTAGGTGCCAGTGGTAATGCAGGTCAAACCAATTATGCTGCAGCAAAGGCAGGTTTATTAGGCTTCTCTAAGTCTCTAGCACGTGAAATTGGTTCTCGTGGTATAACGGTCAATGTGGTTGCTCCAGGATTTATTGATACGGATATGACTCGTGCATTGCCTGAAGAACAACGCACTGCTTTGGCTAAAGAAATTCCATTAAAGGCGCTAGGGCAAGCAGATGATATTGCCAATGCTGTGCTATTTCTAGCATCCGATATGGGGCGCTATGTTACGGGTGAAACAATCCATGTGAATGGCGGCATGTACATGGCATAGGGTGTTATGATGACTTATTCTATTGATGATTTATTAGCAGTTATTAAACGTTCACCTGAAACGGTTGTGTTTAGTGATGTCATTCAATGTATTGACAAACAGTACCAATTTACAGAGTTTGCATTTCAAAATGGTGATTTAGCAAATCAGGCAGGTGAGAATAATGGCTCTTGCAAGCTATTTTCTTTTGCAATGCTACAGGGTTTAGATCAAGATCAAACGCTTGCTTGTTTTGGAGAGTACTATCGTGATGTGATGAAAAATCCTAATGGAAATGATCATCAAAATATACGTAACTTTATGCAAACTGCTTGGGATGGGGTTAAGTTTTCACAACAGGCACTCGTACTTAATTAAAGTGATAGAATAATTTACTGTCGCTGTAGGGCGGACTTTAGTCCATCAATGAAAGACAAAGCTGGATTGCTATTGAAGATTTATTTACAATAGCCAGACAATTGAGCGACGACCTATTATAAATAGTGTTGTTTGCTTGTTTTTTTAGTAAAAAGGAAGAGAATAATGAGTGATATAGTATCCCGTGTAAAAAAGATTGTTGCTGAGCAACTCGATGTTGAAATGGATAAGATTGGTGATGACTCATCATTTGTTGATGATCTTGGTGCAGACTCACTAGACACGGTTGAGTTAGTGATGGCATTAGAAGAAGAGTTTGATGCTGAGATTCCTGATGATGAAGCAGAGAAAATCACCACTGTAGCACTAGCAGTTGCTTATATTAACTCACAGGCATCTGACTGATTAGTTATAAGTTTAAGTCTGGATTAGCATCATGCTGATCCAGAGATAAACCTGTGTTTTAATATTGGCGAAAGGGGTTTCGCTCAATAGGGGACTGAAACTCTTCAGTCTTATTTATAATTTAGATTTCAAGGTAAAGAACATTGGCTAAAAGACGCGTTGTGGTAACAGGGCTTGGTATTGTTTCTCCAGTTGGTTCGACCATTAAAAAAGCTTGGGATAATATCATTGCAGGAAATAGTGGTATTAATGTCATTAGCAATGATCTATTTGATACGTCTGACTTTACGGTGAAAATTGCTGGCAATGTTAAAGACTTTAATGTGGACGATTACATTAAGCGTAAAGACCAAAAGAAAATGGATGGCTTTATTCATTATGGTATAGGCGCAGGAACGGATGCATTAAAAGATGCAAACTTTGAAGTCAATGAACAAACAGCACCTCGAACAGGCGTTATTGTCGGTTCGGGAATTGGTGGTTTAGGTACTATTGAGCGTAATTATGGTGTTTTTCTTGAGAAAGGCCCTAGACGTATTTCACCTTTCTTTGTGCCCAGTAGTATTGTCAATATGGTCGCAGGCAATCTATCGATTATGCACGGTCTGAAAGGGCATAATATCTCACCCGTTTCAGCTTGTGCAACAGCAACTCATAGTATTGGAGATGCGGCACGAATGATTAGCTATGGTGATGCTGATGCCTTTCTCTGTGGTGGTGCAGAAATGGGTTCAACACCTTTAGGTATTGGTGGCTTTGCTGCAGCAAGAGCATTATCAACACGTAATGATGATCCAGTAACGGCGAGTCGCCCTTGGGATAAAGATCGTGATGGCTTTGTGCTGGGTGATGGCTCTGGAGTCATTATGCTTGAAGAGTATGAGGTCGCTAAAGCACGTGGTGCTGAAATTTACTGTGAGCTTGTTGGCTTTGGCATGAGTAGTGATGCTTATCATATGACCTCACCATCAACAGACGGTGAAGGCGCAGCACGTTGTATGCAACATGCTCTAGATGATGCGGGCTTGAATGCAGAAGATATTGATTATATTAATGCTCATGGCACGTCAACCCCAGCAGGTGATGTTGCTGAGACTATTGCACTAAAACGTGCGCTAGGTGATCATGCTAAGAAGGTTGCTATCAGCTCAACAAAGTCAATGACGGGTCACTTACTCGGTGCTGCAGGTGGAATTGAAGCAATATTTTCTATTCTTGCTATCCGTGATCAGGTTTTACCACCAACCATTAATATCCAAAATCAAGATCCAGAGTGTGACTTGGATTATGTTGCTAATACCGCACGTGATGCAAAAATTGATATTGCCATGAGTAACTCATTTGGTTTCGGTGGCACGAATGGAACACTGATCTTTAAAAAGATCTAGTTTTATTTAATCAACACCATCAGACTCTGTGTGATGGTGTTTTTATGAGTTAGCTCCAATGCAAGTTTGGAGTCTCATATCATGCTATTATCCCAATTTATTCACGATAAATATATTGCATTGTTTACCTCCCAGCTGACATCCCTGCCAAATTTGCTTGCATTGCACTGTTTAGATTCTGCACGCTATCCCTTTTTGCTTGAAGATAGTTCTCCTTTGCCGAGTTCACATTATAGCTTTCTATTTTGCTTTCCTGAAGAAGTGATCACGACAAAATGGGGGGATACAGAACTATTCACAGAAGTCTTTGATAAAGCTTTTCAGCAACAGCGACAAACCGCATTACTTAAGACCGAAGAGAAAACAAGTCTCCCCTTTACTGGTGGCTGGTTTGTGTATTTGGGTTATGAATTAGCTAGCCAGATAGAACCAACGCTAACGCTTGATACTGATGTTTTTAACCTGCCTATTGCCATTGCAACACGAATTAAATCAGCCATTATTATTGATCACCAGAAGGAAGAATCATGGTGGGTGAGTGAAGAGGATGATTCGGCTACCTTTAAGCAAGTAATGAATGATATTAAGCAATGTCAGCAAAATAATAAGGCTAGAGAGCGACCAAAAATTAAACTTGAGGAAGATCCTCCTCAGCAATATCTTGATGCTGTGAGTAAAATATCAGAATATATTAAAGCAGGTGATGTGTTTCAGGTTAATCTATCTCGTGCTTGGCAAGGAGAGCTAGACTCAGAGGTTCATTCTGCCGATGTTTATACTGCGTTGCGACACAGTAATCCTGCACCTTTTTCTGCCTTAGTAAAATTTGCTGACTTCTCTATTATTAGCTCTTCACCAGAACGTTTGGTAAGTGTTAAAGAAGGACAAATAGAAACTCGCCCCATTGCAGGAACGCGCCCACGTAGTAAAGATAAACAACAGGATACTCTTTTATTGGATGAGTTAATCAATCATCCTAAAGAGCGGGCAGAACATATTATGCTGATTGACCTAGAGCGTAATGATATGGGCAGAATATGCCAATCGGGTACGGTTGAAGTTGATGAGCTGATGACGGTTGAAAGTTACGAACATGTTCATCATATCGTTTCTAATATCAAAGGACAGTTAACGGCAGGAATAACACCAGCAGAAGTGATTAAAGCCGTCTTTCCCGGGGGAACGATTACAGGTTGCCCCAAAATACGCTGTATGGAAATTATTGCAGAGTTAGAGTCTGTTGGACGTGGGGCTTATACGGGATCTTTAGGTTATATTAATCATTCAGGTGATATGGATTTGAATATTTTGATTCGAACTATAGTGATGAAAAATCAACAGATTAACTTCCGCACAGGTGCTGGTATTGTTTATGATTCCATACCAAAGCGAGAGGTGGAAGAAACACGACATAAAGCCAAGGGTCTGATTCGTGCTTTTAGTTAATGGTGTTGAAGCTGAGTCTATTCCCACTAGTGATCGCGGTTTAAATTATGGTGATGGTGTGTGGGAAACCATTGTCGTGTCTCAGCGAAAGCCAAAGTTATTAGCTGAACATCTTGCGCGTTTACAGTATGGTATTAATGTATTAAAGATTAAAGGCTATTCTCAGCAAGTCCTTATGGCGGATATTGATTTATTATTGGGGCGGTATTCTAAACAAGATTTTATTCTTAAAATTATCGTTACCCGTGGCTCTGGGGGTCGAGGTTATTCACCAGAAGGCTGTATTAACCCTTGTCTTATTTTATCAACTCATAATATGCCCATTTATCCAGAGTCCTACGAGCAGAAGGGGATTAAGTTAGACTTATGTGATACACGCTTATCGATTAATCCTCAGCTAGCAGGTTTTAAACACCTGAATCGTTTAGAGCAGGTCATGGCTCGATCTGAAGTCAGTACTGGTTTTGCTGAAGGTATTGTGCGCGATACTGAGGATCACGTGATTGAAGCGACGATGAGTAATGTCTTTATTGTTGTTAATGATCAGACCGTATTAACTCCTGAGCTAAAGCACTGCGGCATTGAAGGTATTGCACGTGCTCAGGTGATTAATAAATTAGTGGAATGGAATATTAAAGTTTGGGTTGAATCGGTCTCTTTAACCGACTTAGAGCAAGCAAAGGGGTTGTTTCTAACGAATTCAGTGATACGTTTATGGCCTGTGTGGGAGTTTCAAGGGACGATTTATGAAATTCCTCGTTTAGTGAGGAAGTTACAAGAGTCCAACGTTCATGGTGGATAGTGACGATTAAAAATCGTCTCAAAGGCTTATTCATCTGAGTAAATGATGATTTTTTATCGGTTGCTACCTTATTCTAGTGAATGTTTACCCTCATACAAAGATATATTATACAATAACTTATAAATAGTAAAACAGGTTTCAATCTGTCAAAATAAATAAGGTTGATTCCCGTTGTTATATTTTATAGGTTTTTATTCAAAATTATAGGTGACAGACAGCGTTTTGTCCTACATGAGATTATTTATGTTTAAATTGATTAAATTTATTTTTTTACTCTTGCTCGTTGGGGGGATTACGGGTGGTTTCTTTATTTTTCAGGAGTATCAAAAAAGAGTAGAACAGAAAATTCAATTGCCTGATAATGCCGTCTATGAAGTAAAAAAAGGCAGTAGCTTTAATTCAGTAGCACGAGATTTAGAGAGCAAAAAGATTATTAAATCTGCTCTTGTATTACGTGTTTTTGCTCGTTTACAGCCAAAAAAAATTAGTCTTAAGGCGGGTGAATACCATTTAAATAAAGAAATGACAGCGATTGATTTATTAGAGCTGTTTGGTTCAGGTGATAAGGCGGTACAATATAAACATACTATTATTGAAGGTAGGAGCTACAAAGAGTTAGTAAAATCGATTCAGGGTAATCAATCGATTAAACAGACTTTAAATGATGCTGATTATAAAGATCACTCAGGATTGATGAAGAAAATAGGGAGTGATTACTTACATCCCGAAGGTGCATTCTTGGCAGACACTTATCATTTTCCTAAAGACACGACAGATGTAGAATTTCTAAAGCGTAGCCACAAGAGTTTGCTAGATCATTTACACAAAGCATGGGAAAAACGTGGCGAGTCTAGCTCAGTATTAAAGAGCCCCTATGAAGCATTAATTCTTTCTTCTATTGTCGAGAAAGAAACAGGTTTTGAGGGTGAGCGCCCGATGATTGCTCGTGTGTTTATCAATCGCCTGCATAAGAAAATGTTACTACAAACCGATCCTACGGTGATTTATGGTATGGGTGAGCGTTTTAAGGGGAATATTCGTCGTAGTGATCTTCGACGAGATACACCGTATAACACGTATACACGAGCGGGTTTGCCACCGTCACCTATTGCGACACCTGGACGTGAAGCGATTCAGGCAGTTCTGCATCCACCTAAGGGTGAGATGATCTATTTTGTTGCTAAAGGTGATGGGACTTCTTATTTTTCCAAAACGTTATCAGAACATAATCGAGCGGTGACAAAGTATCAACGCGGTGGACGTTCTAAATAGGTGGTTTCTAAAATGACTAAACGTGGTTTGTTTATTACTATTGAAGGGGTTGAAGGTGCAGGTAAGAGCTGTAACATGCCCTTTATTCGAGAATGTTTAGAGCAAACGCTGAGTGTTAGTGTTGTGCCAACACGAGAGCCAGGAGGGACAGAAGTCAGTGAAGCCATTCGTGGCGTACTGATTTCTAATGATTTACCTGCAATGAGCCATGATGCTGAGTTATTGCTGATGTTTGCAGCACGTGCTGAGCATTTAGATAAACTCATTATACCTGCTTTAGAGCAAGGGAGCTGTGTGCTTTGTGATCGTTTTACCGATGCGAGTTATGCTTATCAAGGCGGTGGGCGTGGTCTGTCTTTAGATCGTATTGCTACAATGGAACGCTTTGTACAAGGTGATTTAAGACCTGATTATACGATTTTATTTGATGTTGAGGCTGAGATTGGTTTAGCACGAGCTAAAGGTCGTGGTGAGGCAGACCGATTTGAACATGAAGCGATTGATTTTTTTAATCGTGTCCGTCAACAGTATTTAAAAATGGCGGTAGAGCAATCTCAGCGTTATCGTATTATTGATGCCAGTGTGGGCTTTGATGAAGTACAGCAACAATTACGCGATGTGATTGGAGGTTTACAGTGAATGTTTATCCTTGGTTTAGTGTCCTCTGGGAGCAGCTTACTAAGAGTCGCCAAGCAGATCGTTTGGCTCATGCCTTATTGTTAACGGGGAGTCAGGGTATTGGTCGTCATCATTTTGTGAGCAATCTTGTGGCTAGCTTGCTTTGTAATGCTATTGATGATGAGGGGAAAGCTTGTGGACAGTGTCGAGCCTGTCATGTACATCAAGGTGGAGCACATCCTGATTATTTAGCAATAGATCTGCCTGAGGGAAAGAAACAGATTCCGGTAGCTCTAATTCGTGGGTTGAGTGGCTTTTTATCTTTAAGTCGAAGTTATGGTGGTTTCCGTGTTGTATTCATTAATGCTGCGGATAAGATGAATGTTAATGCTGCCAATAGTTTATTAAAATCATTGGAAGAGCCACCTCCTAATACCATTATTATCCTCTTGGCTGAGCAAGCATCCAACCTACCGATTACTTTGCGTAGCCGTTGCCAGCAATATACCTTGCCTGTGCCTATACGTTCAGAGTCATTGGCATGGTTGGCTCAGCATGATTTGAGTGAATCAGCAGAAAAGCTATTAAGTGCGGCAGCTAATCGACCCTTGTTGGCCTTATCACTTGATCAGCAATCAGGTTATATGAATGATCGGCAACGTTTTGCAATAGATTTAGCCAGCGTAGTGACCGAACAGAAATCAGTAACATCAGTGGCTAAAGCATGGGAAAAGTATGACTTATTAACCTTATTGGATTGGCAGTTACAGTGGCTTCATCAGCTATTTAAAAATAATATTCTTGATAAGACCAAGATTGATAATAACAAATTAATGGCTTGTCTTGCCAGTGCATTCCCTAATCAAGATAAGACATGGCAGGCTTATGAGCGCCTAGTGCAAATGAAAAGCTTAACCGACTATCCTCTTAATCGATTAATGTTTAATGAGGCGATGTTACTCTCTTGGGTTAAGACTTAAAACGAATAAAAATTTAATAACCTTCCCTTTCTAGCGGCTTTTTTCAGATGAATCCCTTTTATATCCTTGCATAGAATCACTCTATAGTTGTTGAAAGTGTCTCATCTGAAATAAAAAAATTGCGTTATAATGAGGTTTATTAACCCCACATTTCTTAATAATTATAAAAATAAGGTAACTATGGATAATATCTCTCATTCAGAAGAAACAGCTAAATTAGTGATACCTGATGTACTAACATTGGCTATTCAGGACAAGAAAGACCTTCATTCACATTACATGCCTTTTATTCAGAATGGTGGTATTTTTATTCCAACAAAGAAAAAATTCCATCTAGGTGATAACGTTGGGTTATTAATCCGTTTTGTTGACCGTGGAAAGAAATTAATATTAACAGGTAACGTTGTTTGGATATCCCCATTATCACAGCGTCACGCTGTTGGTGCTGATGGTGTTGGTTTACAATTTAGTGGCAATGCTAAACATAAAGTAAAAAAAGCGATTGAGGCTTATTTAGGTGATCTTGCGGGGCGACCTTCGTTGAATCAAGTGTGTTATCTGAGTTAATATTCTCAGCTTCCGTTGTTTTTATGGCGCTTAGTTTATTCAAAAATAACAGAGGCTGAGCAACAATAACAATCAAGTAAATAGCAATGAGTTATAGCTATATTGTCAAACTATGTGATAATAGTTTTTCAAACCACTCGTCTACTATTGTAATATTTGTGGTAAATAGTAAGTCATTAACTGAACTTTTTTAAATTAGCCTGTCAAACTGGTTAACTTAGAAGCATTTAGAATCATAAGATAGAAACATAACCAGCTTAATAATTAAGCTAGTGTTGTTTTATAGTTGCAATTCACTATCGTTATTTTTCATCTGTTTTTAAGTCATCGTATGGTTGTTATCTACACAGGTTTTGTTCAGTTTGTTGAGAACAAATTAGGAGAAAGCCCATATGGGCAATAGCCAAACAGATTTAGAGTTGGTACGGCTTGTACAGGCAGGCGAAAAGAAAGCTTTTGATGTTCTTGTTCTTAAATATCAACAAAAAGTAATTAATATTGTGATGCGCTATGTACGCGACCAATCAACTGCTAACGATATTTCACAAGAAACATTTATCAAAGCCTATAGAGGCTTAAAGAACTTTCGTGGTGATAGCGCCTTTTATACATGGCTTTACCGAATAGCAATTAATACAGCAAAGAATCATTTAGTAACAATGAAAAGGCGACTTCCTTTAACAGACATCGATGCCCAGCAAGCAGAACAGTACGATAGTGCTACTAGCTTGCGGGAGATAGCGAGCCCTGAGAATGAGTTGCAAAAGGATGAAGTTCACCAAGCAATAATAAAATCCGTACAACAGTTGCCTGATGATTTGAGAACCGCTATTTCTTTACGGGAAATTGAAGGTTTTAGCTACGAGGAAATTGCTGAGGCGATGGGGTGTCCTATCGGCACAGTGAGATCCAGAATTTTTCGAGCACGTGAAGCAATTGAAGAACACATAGCGCCGTATATGACATGATCAATTTAAAAAAATAACGGCAACTTAAAACTAACCGGGGTTTATCTTACAAGAGACTCATAATGACCTACCATTATTATGACGAGGTTGAAGGTAAGAAGTAGGTTTAAGCGAGACTAAAATGAAAAAAAATAATATTACAAAAGCAGAATACTTGTCATCTGTATTGGATGATGAAGCAGGTACTTTTGAACAAAGGCGTATTTTAAAAGAATTACAGCAAGATGATAGTATGCTGAGCAAGGTGGGAAACTACTCTCTGATTGGAGAGGTGCTACGCAATGAGGAAATACCTCATGTCGTACAAAGTAATTTTTTAGCAGGTATTCAAGACAAAATTGCTAATGAAGAAACTTATGATAAAACCCACATTACAACGAATAAAAATAAGTTATTAAATAAATCTTGGCACAAGCCCATTGTTGGTATGGGAATGGCAGCGGGTTTAGCAACCATTGCGATAATGAGCTTTAGCTTAATAAGCCCCCCTGAGCCTTTACAACAACAAGTTGATCAATCAGAAGGCGTTAATATGATTGCAACCACTGATGAAGTAGACATAACAACCTCCAGTGATCCTAAAGTATGGCGAGAAATAACAAAATCTTATGTCGAACAACATTCAAAAAATGCTCCTTCTGCTATGTCATCTGTAAGATTTGTTAGTTATTCAAGCAGTTACTAATCAAGTTTCTTAATTTATTGGGTTAAAATCATATTCAGTGTTGCGTCGTGCCGAATCTACTTAGCCGTTATTCTCTTAATATTCTCTATCCATATTAAGAAAATACGCTTTTTACATTTAAATCACATGAATACTGTATTAAAATACATCAATTAAGGGTTAAATCTATTCTATCTCTTTAGGAATAAGAAAAAATAATGAGCAATCGATTTATTAATATATCACTTCAATCCGCATTATTATTAATGGGTACTTCAATCGTTAGCAATAGCTTTGCTAATGATAGCGCAGTACAATTGCTCAATAAAATGCATACATCATTACATAAACTACAGTACCAAGGTAATCTTGTTTATATGAAAGACGGTCAAGTAAGCAACTTGTCGGTTGATCATAGTGTTGTTAATGGTAAAGAAATTGAGATTGTAAAAGGAATAGATTCT
>JAGLEV010000029.1 GCA_023144895.1 Thiotrichaceae bacterium | reverse complement strand
TAGGATGCCAAAAATCTTCAGTTGATAGGTGATAAAAAGGATAAGCAACATGGTCTCTGGTGTTAAAGGGCATGACAATTGACCAATAATCATTAACTGTATTAATTAATTCCTCTGATGGAGAAATAAAATTCTTCTTAATCAAGGATGATGCAAATAAATCACATATTGATAAAAGCAATAAGGGTTTATAAGGTGCTTTATATTTTGTGCTTATAGACCAAATATTTTTATTTCTATTGCTTTTTAAGTTTTTAAATAATTTACAGTAGTCATCTATCTTATTATTCATCCTAAACAACCTCCAATAATTTACTTGTATTTTTTATATGGTTTTTAGCAAAATGACATAAAAGTCTATGTTAAAAAAAGTTTCTTTGCAATTTGTTTCTCTTTTGTTCGCTTTTCTTTCACCTGCTTTAGCAGACAGGCAACATTGATGGAAATAGGAAAATCACTTGGCATGAGTTCAAGTAGCATGTCGAATTGTAAAAGATAGCAATAGAAACGGGCTAAAAGGGTTTCGAGACCTTAGAAGAGAAAGCCCCAAACTCAATGATAAATATCAATGCACTCAATCGTATAGTCACATAAGCTATTGTTTTCACTTTCTAGAGAATAATTTACACAGTCTTATTAAGATGACTATGAACCCTTTAGTCTTTTCGGTATGATCAAGCCATGACTTTACAGGCACATCAATTATCATGTATTCAAGGTGACAGAATACTATTCGAAGAACTTGACTTTTCAGTTAAGGCGGGCGAGCTGTTACTGATAGAAGGGCAAAATGGCTGTGGTAAAACCACATTATTAAAAACACTAGCAACAATACGACAAATCGATGCGGGCAAGATTCTTTGGAACAATCAATCAATCACTAAGTTAAGTGATGATTATCGTGATCAGTTAACTTGGCTAGGGCATCTTAACGGTATTAAACTGGACTTAACTGCTGCTGAGAATTTAAAAATTTCTTGTACTCTCAATGGGTTGAGTGTTAGTGATTTGGCAGTGATGGAGGCTTTAGAGGAAATGGGTCTTTATGGTTATGAGGATTTGCCTGTGAGAGTCTTATCTCAGGGACAAAAACGTCGTACCGCTTTGGCCTATTTACTTCTCAGTCAAACGTTGATTTGGATTTTAGACGAACCCTTTGTTGCGCTGGATGTTAAGGCGGTTAAGTTATTACAGAAGGTTATTACCAAACATGTGGAACAAGGCGGTATTGTGATTCTCACGACTCATCAAGAGGTGGGCTTAGATACTGGTCGAATTCAACGTTTGCGGTTGACAAGGTAAGCTAATGTTTAAGACTTATATACTCATATTGCAGCGTGACCTTACCTTGGCATTGCGTCACAAAACAGAAGTGCTGACCACTATATTTTTCTTTATTATCGTCATTAGCCTATTTCCCCTAGGTGTTGGAATTGATAAAGAACTATTACAAAAAATTGCTCCAGGGGTTGCGTGGATTGCTGCGTTATTGGCATCAATGTTGGCTTTAGAACGTTTATTCTCGAGTGATTATGAGGATGGCACTTTGGAACAAATGTTATTGTCTCCACAGCCACTCTTCGTTATTGTTCTCGCGAAAGTGTCCGCACATTGGCTATTAACAGGATTACCCTTAGTCTTGATTTCGCCCTTAGTGGGTCTTCAATATCACTTAGATTTTGATCGTGTGATCATGATGATGCTGGCACTGCTTATTGGTACCCCTATATTAAGTTTGCTTGGCGCTATTGGTGCTGCTTTGACTTTGGGTTTACGTGGGGGTGGTGTGCTCATTTCATTGTTGTTATTACCACTGTATATCCCTGTGTTGATTTATGGTGCAGGTGTCGTTGTGGATAGTGCTTTATTTAATAATAATACAGAGACTTACTTATCATTATTAATGGGCTTTTTAATTTTAAGCCTTGTACTCAGCCCTTGGGCAACCGCAGCTGCATTGCGAATAGCATCAGAATAGTGAGTTCTGAATATAAACTTAAACGGACTAACGTCCGACCTACAAAATAAGAGAATGCTGAATTGAGAATTAACTGGTTTAAGTATGCTGCCCCTGCAAATTTCTATCCTATAGCGGGTGCTTTGGCTCCTTGGTTTATTGCCTTAGCAGGAGTGTTAGCCATTATCGGCTTATATTGGGGCTTCTTTCAAACACCTGATATCCTTACCGATCAAAAACAATATTACCGCATTATCTTTGTCCATGTAGCAAGTGCTTGGATGGGAATGTGGCTTTATGCGATGTTAGTGCTCTGGGCGCTGATTGGGATTATCTTTAATACCCGACTTTCTTATATGTTTGCCGCAGCCATTGCTCCCACAGGCGCAATGTTTACCTTCCTATCATTATGGACAGGGGCTTTTTGGGGCGAACCTAGCTGGGGAACATGGTGGGACTGGGATCCACGAATGACCTCAATGTTGATATTACTATTTTTATATATTGGCTATATGGCATTACAATCAGCGATTGATGACCCCCGTCGTTCTGATAAAGCAAGCTCCGTATTAGCCATGGTAGGTTTAGTGATGGTACCTGTGATTTATTGGTCTGTTAACTGTCCTAATCCTGCGGAATGTGCCGCACTACATCAAAGCTCATCAATGGAACAGATCGACCCCAATATTCGCAATGCAATGTTTATTATGGTGGCATCGTTCTGGATTTATTCCTTTGGTGTGATCATGTTACGAATACGTAATATCATTTTAGAGCGTGAGAAACAGACGCGTTGGGTACAAGAATTAAAGGAGTGTCAATAATGGGTAGTTTGCCATCAATGGGTGATTATGGTTTTTATATTGGGGCATCTTATGGTTTAGCACTGTTATTTATGCTGTTAGAACCTTGGCTACTAGGGCGTAAAAAACGCTCAGTGATAAAAAATGTTCAACGTTTTGTACGAATCAATAAAAATAGACACGATTAATAGCGTTTACAATAAGGAAAGTCTATGAAAGCACGACAAAAAAGGATGTTACTGGTTGCTATTGCAGTAGTAGCGATAGGTTTTGCATCAGTATTAATTATTAATGCACTACGAAGTAATGCGAGTTACTACCTAACCCCAACCAAGGTCGCCAATGGTGAAGTTGAAGTAGGGCAGCTTTTTCGCTTAGGTGGAATGGTGGTTGATGGTAGTTTAAAACGTGATACCAAAAGCATGAATGTAGAGTTTGTTTTAACTGATTACACCAATAATGTCACTGTACATTACGATAAAATACTTCCCGATTTATTTAAAGAAAAACAATCCGCTGTCACGCGAGGTAAAATGAAAGCAGATGGCCATTTTTATGCTGAAGAAGTATTGGCAAAACATGATCCTACTTACATGCCACCTGAGGTGAAAGAATCTCTCAATATGGACAACAAAAAGAAAATGGATACAGAAGCGGCAAAGAAAGAGGTTAAGGAATGATTCCTGAAATTGGGCAGTTTGCCCTAATCATTGCACTGGCGGTTTCTATCATACTAGGTGTTATGCCGTTATGGGGTAGCATTAATGGTAATAGTCAATACATAGCCGTTGCAAAACCCGCAACCTATACTCAGTTTGCTTTAATGACGGTTTCTTTAGCTTGCTTAGTGTATGCCTTTGTTACGGATGATTTTTCTGTAAAATATGTTACCACCACATCCAACTCAGCCTTACCTTTATTGTTTAAAGTATCGGCTGTTTGGGGAGCACATGAAGGTTCTTTATTGCTTTGGGGGTATATTCTTTCCTTATGGACATTCTGTGTTGCCATCTTTAGTCGAAGTATTCCGCCTTTAATGTTGGCAAGAATATTGGGCGTATTGGGATTGGTAGCCGTTGGTTTCTTATTATTTCTGATTATCACCTCAAACCCTTTTGATCGTATTCCAATGCAGTTAGATGGACGGGATCTTAACCCTTTATTGCAAGATATTGGTTTAGCTATTCATCCACCTACTTTGTATGTGGGTTATGTGGGCTTTGCTGTTGCTTATGCTTTCGCCGTTGCCGCTATGATTGGTGGCAAACTTGATGTTGCATGGGCGCGGTGGGCACGACCTTGGACGAATATTGCATGGGTTTTCCTTACCATTGGTATTGCACTGGGCAGTTGGTGGGCTTATTACGAACTCGGTTGGGGTGGATGGTGGTTCTGGGATCCCGTTGAAAATGCTTCATTAATGCCTTGGTTAGTCGGTACTGCTTTAATGCATTCTCTTGTTGTTACAGAGAAGAGGGGCTTATTTAAAGCATGGACGGTATTATTAGCAATTGGTGCTTTCTCTCTCAGTTTATTAGGGACTTTCCTCGTTCGTTCTGGCGTTCTAACATCGGTACATTCCTTTGCCAGTGATCCAGAGCGTGGTTTATTTATTCTCGCATTTTTAATGCTGGTTATTGGTGGATCACTCACTCTCTTCGTAGTACAAGCACGCAAATTTGAATCAAGTGCTAAGTTTGAACCTTTCTCTAAAGAAACGGGCTTATTAGCCAATAACGTCATCTTAGTTGTGATGGCATCGGCTGTTTTATTAGGCACACTATTTCCTTTAATTACAGATGCAATGGGCATTGGTAAAATCTCAGTAGGTCCTCCCTATTTTAATGCTGTTATGGTGCCATTAGCCGTTGTACTTGCTATTGTCATGGGCTTTGGTTTATTACTACGCTGGAAGAAAGATAGTCTAGGACGCTTATCAACAACAGTATGGACAGGTTTGGTTGTCTCATTAGTGATTGCTGTCGTTTTACCGCTTATCTTTGCACCTGATTTTTCAAGCCTCGTATTAATGGGCTTATTGATTTCTAGCTGGGTTGCCTTTACTACATTACTTTGGGTTATTAGACAAAAACGTTCACCCTTTAGACTGTCAGGAACAAGCTGGGGTGCTTTACTTGGTCACATTGGTTTGGCGGTTACCTTTACAGGTATTACCTTAGTATCGATTTATACTATTGAAGATGATGTTCGTATGGAGCCAGGTGATGTAAAAACCATTCAAGGCTATGAATTTAAATTCCTTGGTGTAAAAGATGCTAAAGGACCTAACTATATGGCACATCGTGGCACGATTATTATTAGTGAAAAGAATCAGGTGATTGCTACATTGCATCCTGAGAAACGGAGCTATTTAGTACAGAAAATGCCAATGACTGAAGCAGGAATTGATGTCACCCTTTTCCGTGATCTCTTTGTTGCTTTAGGTGAGCCTTTGGGTACAGAAGGTGCATGGAGTTTACGTCTTCAGTACAAGCCTTTTCTTCGTTGGATTTGGTTAGGTGCTATCTTAATGGGGCTTGGTGGTTTATTTGCAGCCTTTGATAGGCGTTATCGTGGGATGCGTAAATCACGACTTAACATAAAGCCAGTAACCGCTTAAAGGTATCTATTGATGAAGAAAAAAAGAGAGCTAACTAAAGGTCAGGTTTTATTTAGAGTGGCGCCATTAGTGTTGTTTTTAGGCTTAGGGTTCTTGCTATTTAAAGGTTTGAGTATTGACCCTCGCTATATTCCGTCACCTTTTATTGGTAAGCCAGCGGCAGATTTTACCTTGCCTCGTCTCTATGATGAGCAAGCCAAAGTTTCAACGGCAGATTTTAAAGGTAAAGTCTGGTTACTGAATGTCTGGGCTTCATGGTGTATATCCTGTCGTGCTGAACATGAGCTGATTAACCAATTAGTGGCTAACTATCCTATTGATGTCGTTGGGCTTAACTATAAAGATCATGGTGTCGAGGAATATAGGGGGAAGGCAAAGGCATGGTTAGCTCGATATGGTAATCCTTACAAAGTGATTGCGGTTGATACGAAAGGGCGTGTGGGTATTGATTATGGTGTGACGGGTGTTCCAGAAACTTTTGTTATTGATAAGAAAGGTATTATTCGTCATCGCTTTTCAGGAGCTATTCGCAAGCAACAACTTGTTGAAATCTTATTACCTTTAGTTAAAAAATTAAGGCTGGAACCATAACTATGTTACTAAAAATACGTCAAATAATGGCAATTTTAGCATTGAGCCTATGGGTGAGTAGCGTACAGGGCGGCATTGAAGTTCGTCACTTTGATAACCCTGAGCAAGAGGTTTTATATGATCAATTGATGTATGAGCTACGTTGTTTAGTTTGTCAAAATGAAAATCTTGCCGCCTCTAATGCACCATTGGCTAAAGATTTACGGGATGAAGTGTACCTGATGATCACTGAGCAAAATCTAGGTGAGATTGAGATTAAGAAGTTTCTTGTTGATCGTTACACTGATTTTGTTTTGTATCGTCCACCGCTTAAAAAAACGACATGGTTACTATGGTTTGGTCCTTTTATTATGTTGTTTTTAGGCGGAGTTCTCGCCTTTTTCTTCATTCGCTCAAACCGCTCTAAAGGCAAAAAGATTGATGAAGAAGAGAATGATATTACTCAAAACGATAGAGATAAAATTAAATCCTTATTGGAAGGAAATAAATAATGGATAACCTTATTTGGCTTTATGCCCTATTGCTCATAATATTTGCCTTAGTTGTGATTGGTTTTAGCTTTACTCGCAAAGGGGAAAGTGGCACAGGGGGTCGACGTGAGCAAAATATTGCAATCACTAAGCACCAAATAGCAGAACTTAAAGCAGATTTTAATGCTGGTCATATTGATGCTACGACGTTTGAAACAGCAAAACAAGAGCAAGAAGATGCACTACATCGTGATTTAGAAGATGAAGATGAGGCAATAAGTAGTACTTCTATTAAAGATTCTCGACTTGGTATTGCAGTCATTGCACTATTTATTCCTGTATTTTCTGTTTTTATGTATATGCAGTATGGTAAGCCAACGGCAATTTTTCAAAGTGCTATTGATCCTCGTTCACCAACACAGCAACAACAAACCTCAAGTCTTGAAAGTGTTGTTGGTACGCTAGAAAAGAAATTAGATAAAGATCCTAGTGCCAAAGGTTATATGATGCTGGGGCGTAGCTATGCGATTATTAAGCAGCCGAAAAAAGCAGTGGGTGCTTATCGCAAAGGTTTAAAGGTTGATGCTAACCATGCTGAAATCAAATTTAGCTTGGCAGATGTTTTAGCAACAATGACTAACAATACTTTAACAGGTGAGCCAGAAAAGCTTATTTTAGAAGGATTAAAAGTTAAACCCAAGAGTATTAAAGGTTTATGGCTTGCAGGAATGGCGGCTAGACAGCGTAATGACAAAGTAGCAGCAATCGGCTATTGGAAGAAGGTTTCTTCTTTGCTTCCAAAGGATTCAAAAGATTATAAAGAACTGGCTGGGTTAATTGCAGAAACAGAAGGCAAGCCACTAGCGGTTGCGACTGAGGTTAAGCCACAGCCAACTTCAGGAGGAGGAGTGACATTAACGGTTGCTGTTAATATTGCACCAGAAATACAGGCTAAACTTTCACCAGAGCAAGTTGTATTTATCTATGCCAAAGCAACTAGTGGACCACCAATGCCTTTAGCGGCAGTGCGTAAACAGGTAAAAGACTTGCCGATTACCGTTCAGCTAACGGATGCAATGGCGATGATGCCACAGTTTAAACTGAGTTCTTTTAAGGAATATCATATTGGTGCCCGTATCTCTATGAGTGGCACACCGACGAAACAACCTGGTGATATTGTTGCTAGCTCTGTTCTAGCATCACAGACCGAGACTAATATTACTCTGAGTTTAGATACGATTGTGCAGTAGTTTGTCGGACTGAAGTTTGATCGATAGGTTTTGTATTTATTCATCACCTTGTCGGTTGGCTTCAGCCCATTATTTTAGCGACTGACCTTAATTAAGTTTTGTTGTTTCATTCGTTGATAATACAAAATCCGTTACCAAAAGGGTCTGCACAATGAGCTATAGACCCCCAATCTCCACTTTCTCCACCTTCATGTGACCCACCTAATTTAACTATTTTTAATACAAGTTCATCTACATTCTCACAGAGAAAATCCAAATGAATAGGTGTCCAATGTCGCTTATAGTCACGAACAACAGTACTTGATACTAGAGGCTTTGTTCCAGCTTCTTTTTCTTGTAGGTATATATCACAGTTCTCTACTGAAAGAACAACCATATTAGAACCTTGATCACGTACTTTTTTACAACCAAGTGCTCTAACATAAAAAATCTCTGCTTTTTTTAAGTCTGAGACATCAATACTCACTGAAATTTTTATCATAATATATTTTCCTTAAAGCCTCAGATTCACATAATAAGTGCATCACTTACAAAAAATAGAAAAAGTGACCAGCAACTTATAAATATTGATAACAATCTACTTTCTACGCCAAGTCGTTTCCTGCGCACCATCTTTCAATGCAATATTCAATTCACTCAGTTGATTACGAATATCATCTGCTTTAGCCCAGTCTTTTTCTTGCTTAGCTAAGTTGCGTTGTGCAATCAGATCATTAATTTGATCATCACTCATATCACTTTCAGTATCGATACCTTTAAACCATAATTCAGGTTCTGTTTGTAATAGCCCTAATTGTGAGCCTAGCTTTTTAAGCAAAGCAGCCGTTTGAAGTGCTTGCTCAGGCTGACTATCTCTCTGACGATTACAGTCATGTGCTAATTCAAATAATACTGCCAATGCTTTGGGTGTATTAAAATCATCATTCATTGCCGCAATAAATTGCATTTCGGCAGGGCTATTTTCTAGTGCCTCACCATCTTCTAGCCCTCGTAGTGCGGTATATAAACGTTCTAGTGAGCTATGTGCACTATCTAATTGTGCTGTACTGTACTGTAGTGGACTACGGTATTGACTCGTCAGAATATAATAACGAATCTCCTCACCTTTATAATCTTTCAATACATCACGAATAGTAAAGAAGTTATTCAAAGATTTCGACATTTTCTCTTTATCAACACGAATAAAGCCATTGTGTAACCAATAGTTAGCAAAATGTTCACCTGTGCAGGCTTCACTTTGAGCAATTTCATTTTCATGATGAGGGAATTGTAAGTCGTGCCCACCACCGTGGATATCAAAATGGTTACCCAAGTGATGTGTTGACATGGCAGAACATTCAATATGCCAACCCGGACGACCTTTACCCCAAGGTGAATCCCAGTAAGGCTCATCAGGCTTTACTGCTTTCCAAAGAACAAAATCGAGGGGATCTTGCTTATATTGATCAATAGCAATACGTTCGCCTGCACGTAAATCTTCTAGGAGACGACCTGATAGCTTGCCATAGCCTTTAAATTTAGCCACACGGTAATAGACATCACCATTTTCTGCTGCATAGGCATAATCTTTAGCCACTAGAGTTTGGATCATCTCAATAATATTAGGCATATGATCCGTTGCACGTGGCTCTAAGCTGGGTGCTAATAACCCGAGTGACTTTTCATCATCATGCATAGCATCAATAAAGCGTTGAGTGAGTACTTCAAAAGGCTCACTATTTTGATTTGCTCGTTCAATAATTTTATCGTCAATATCTGTAATGTTACGAACATAATTAACGTCATAACCTAATGATTTTAAATGACGATAAATAGTATCAAAAACAATCATCACACGTGCATGACCTAAGTGGCAATAATCATAAACCGTCATTCCACAAACATACATTCGCACCTGTTCTGGATTAATAGGTACAAAGTTTTCTTTTTGATTCGTTAGGCTATTGTAGACTTGCAACATAGTATTTTCAGGATAATAAATAAGGTCTTGAATAGTAGCTTAGTTCAACTTTACTAACAAGGGAGGCAGAAGAGCAGGATACCTATAACGTTCATCAGTATTTATGGTTTTTTTATTAATTATAAGGGGTTCTACAGCTATATATCTTAACAATATCCTTCTAAGGCAATATTGGAAATCTGAAAATTAAACAACCTACATTACGGCGAACTTTTTAGCTCAAATCCTGATGAGATCAGGAAGCCTATCGTTATTTTTGCACACCATTATCAGTGCGCTTTGTGCAATGACTTAAGGCGTTTCGAGTGGGTTTAAAAAGATTTTATGTGCTCAGTTAGGGGCTATTATTTTCATATAGCCAAAAATAGTGGTTTTTTACTAGAAATAGAGCAAATAGAGTAAATTTTATACTCATTTTGTACTATTTTTATTCAGTAAGAAATCATTCTATTCCAAAGAAGCGGTAGAAATTGATTAATAGAACTTTCCATATTGAGCGCTTTACATGAGTAACCATTTGACTCTTGTAAAAACCTCATATTTTATATTTACCATATTAAAGGAGTAACAGAATGGGAATAATTGCAGAATTTAAAGAGTTTGCTATGAAAGGCAATATGATGGACATGGCGACGGGTATTATTATCGGTGGAGCTGTAGGTAAGCTAGTATCATCGTTAGTTGATAATGTGATCATGCCACCGATTGGTTTATTGATGGGAGGCGTTGATTTTTCTGATCTGAGTATTACGCTACAAAAAGCCGTTGGTGAGACACCTGCCTTACTATGGACGTATGGTGCTTTTCTTCAAGCATTAATTGATTTCACTATTATTGCATTTGCAATCTTTATGTTAATTAAGTTAATGAATAAAATGCGTACACCAGAGAAAGAAGAAGAGAAAGGTCCAACAACAGAAGACCTTCTTGCTGAAATTCGTGATGAATTAAGAAAAAAGTAAGTTTTTTAGAAAGATAAACAACATCACCCAGTGGATGATGTTGTTTAGGAAGAATAATGAATCCAGTAACGGTGAAGTTATTCAGATTGAAATCTAATGATTAACCTGCCGCTCACAATAACCTTCGTTACTGAATACATTGAGTGTATTTTATACAAAGAAGCTGAATAAGAGCTTAAAATCTGATATATATTCATCAATTTATGTAAGTTTTTTAGTCAATCTGTCATAAAGTTGAGCAAATCATCGCTAGCATTTTTTAATTAATAGCTATTCTTCATCACGCGTTGCTTTTCACGGTTCCAGTCTTGTTCCTTAGCACTCGCACGTTTATCATGCTGTTGCTTACCTTTTGCCAAACCTATTTCCAGTTTGATACGATTTTTCTTCCAATATAATGCCAATGCCGCGATGGTATAACCTTTACGCTCTGTCGCACCAATCAATCTTGATAATTCATGGGTGTGCAATAAAAGTTTACGCTTTCGTAGGGGATTAGGGTCAATATGGGTTGAAGCAGAAAGTAAGGGTGAGATATGCGCACCAAATAGCCACGCCTCACCTTTATATAATTGCACGTGAGATTCTTTGAGTTGCCCACGACCTTCTCTAAGACTTTTTACTTCCCAGCCTTCGAGTACAAGCCCAGCCTCAAAAGTAGTTTCAATAAAGTAATTATGTCTTGCTGCCTTGTTGAGAGCGATGGTTGTTCCGCCATGCCCTTTTTTTTTCTTTCGTTTTGCCATTAGGTTATTATATACAGATAAAATGACTATTGCACGATAACAGATGTTCGTGTTAACAAGGAAAAATGAATGACCATAATAAATCGTACCGCACTTGTTCCTTATTCACCGATACAAATGTACACCATTGTTAAAGAGGTTGATCAATACCCTAACTTCCTTCCATGGTGCGGAGATGCAAAAACCTTATCCGTTGATGGTAATACAACAACGGCTTCCATTACCATTGCAAAAGGACCTGTGAATAAAACCTTTACTACGAGCAATATTTTGGTTGAAGGTGAGTCTTTGGAGATGCAACTCATTAATGGGCCGTTTAAAAGCCTTAATGGGCTATGGACTTTTCAAGATATTAAAGGGCAAGCCTGTAAAATCTCCTTTGACTTAGACTTCCAGTTTTCTAGTCGCCTCGTTGAGCTAACCATTGGACCTATTTTTAATCAAATTGCGAATAGCTTAATCGATGCATTTATTGAAGAGGCGAAAAAACAATATGGCTGAGACGATTAATATCGAGCTAGTTTATGCTTTACCTGAAGAGCAAGTGATCTTTTCTATTGCTTTGGAGCAGGGCGTTACCGTACAAGAAGCCGTAGAGCGTTCAAAAATAGTGATTGAGTACCCACAGATTGATCTGAAAATCAATAAAGTCGGTATTTTTGGCAAAATGACTAAACTAGGACAAGTATTGCGAGATAAAGACCGAATAGAAATATACCGTCCTCTTATTGCTGATCCGAAAGAAGTGAGACGAAAGCGCGCGGCAGCGGGTAAGAAGATGAAAAAAGGCAATACTTAATGAAAAAAATAGCATTTATCGGTTTAGGTGTGATGGGCTACCCCATGGCAGGGCATTTGGCAAATAAAGGTCATGAGCTAATAGTCGTTAATCGTAGCCCTGCAAAAGTAGAAAGTTGGTGTCAACATTACGAGGGTAAGAGTACGGATGATATAACGAAAGATTTGAGTGATATTGATATATTAATAACGTGTTTAACCGATGATGCTTCGCTAGAAACGGTCTTTTACCAACAATCATTATTAGATCAACTCCCTAAGGGGGCTTTAGTGGTTGATCATACAAGTTGCACTGCGACGATAGCGGAACGTTTATATCAAGACTGTCAGTCTCGTGGCTTACATTTTTTGGATGCTCCTGTGACAGGGGGAGAGTTAGGTGCGGTTAATGGTACGTTGAGTATTATGGTTGGTGGTGATGAGGAGGCTTTTTATACTGCAAAACCATTACTCGAATGTTATGCCAGTAATATGAATTATGTTGGTAGTGCAGGGGCAGGGCAACGTTGTAAAATGGTTAATCAGCTTTGTGTCGCAGGGGTCTTACAAGGGCTTTCAGAAGGCTTGGCTTTGGCAAAAAAAGTCGGTTTGAGTGCGGAGACTATTCTTGCCAGTATTGGACAAGGTGCGGCAAGCTCTTGGCAAATGCAGCAACGGACAAAAACGATGATGGATGATCGTTTTGATTTTGGCTTTGCCATTGATTTAATGCGTAAGGACTTAGGTATTTGTTTAGATGAGGCGGCTCAACATGGTTTGGATTTACCGTTAGCAAAACAGGTGGATGCTCGCTATGAAGAATTGCAAAAACAAGGCTATCAGAGAAGTGATACTTCTATTTTAATCAAACAATTTGAGTCCTAATAGATGACTATTTCTGAAAATATTTCATTACAGCCTTATAACAGTTTCGGCATTGATATTGATGCACAGTATTTTATGGAGCTGAATAGGCTGGATGATGTTGTGGCGCTTAGGGAATGGCGAGTAAACCATGACCTACCTTATTTGCTATTGGGTGGTGGTAGTAATTGTTTATTTACTCAAACCTTTGAAGGTTTAATTGTACGAGTTAATTTACAGGGTAAAGCATTAGTGAGTGAAGATGATACGACTTACTATGTCAAAGCGAGTGCGGGAGAAAATTGGCACCAATTTGTACGGTGGACAATAGAGCAGGGCTGGGGAGGCTTAGAAAATTTATCATTAATTCCTGGTACGGTGGGTGCGGCACCCGTACAAAATATTGGTGCATATGGGGTTGAGTTAGTTGATCGTTTGCACTCTGTTGATGTGATTGATTTAGATAGGGGGGAAGCATCGACTTTAGATAAAGCTGCTTGTCAGTTTTCTTATCGAGAGAGTTATTTCAAGTCGGTGAGTCAGGGGCGACTATTGATTACGGCGGTAACGTTTGCATTGCCTAAAAAGCCACGGTGGAAAATAGCTTATGCTGGAGTCCAGCAAGCACTCGAGGGCAAAGAGCTAACAGCACGCAATATTAGCGATACAATTATTGCATTAAGACAAAGTAAACTCCCTGATCCTACGATAATGGGTAATGCGGGGAGCTTTTTTAAAAACCCGATAATAAGTAACAATGAGTGGCAGAATTTAGTGGCAAAGTACTCTAATTTACCGAACTACCCACAAGCAGATGGCTCTGTCAAAACCTCGGCAGCTTGGTTGATTGATCAATGTGGTTGGAAAGGTCATCGTCAAGGTAATGTGGGTGTTTATAAGGATCATGCACTGGTGTTAGTGAATCATGGTGGTGCGAGTGGGCAGGCAGTGAAGACGTTAGCGGAGGATATTATTCGGTCTGTTAAGGATAAGTTTTCATTGGTGTTGGAGGCTGAACCTAGGGTGTTTTAATTGTGGATGACACTGTTTAACGCCTTGATACTTTCAGCGTGTTAAACAGTGTACTGAGCTTACCAAGCTTAGACCCGCTTAAATAAGCTAATTAAAAATAGTAAAATAATTGCGCCAATGACTGCCCAAACAAAGGTGCCCATTAAGCCATCAACCTGCATACCTGTTGTATTTGCAAAGAAATCACCGACAATTGTTCCAATCACTGAGCCAATAATCCCCACAATAATATTACTAATAAGCCCCAGCCCTGAGCCTCTCATTAATAGTCCTGCTAGCCATCCTGCAACCCCACCGATAACTAACATAATAGCAATTGACATAACATCCATGTTCTTCTCCTTATTTTCTTGATTTATGATTTTATAGAAGTTAATAATCCATCTTCTCTTCTTCTTTGATAATAGTAAAAGATATTAAGAATGAGTCACTTTTGATGGTTATTTAAAGTTATTTATTAAAATTTAGGTGGTTTAGTGCTTGGATTGTTATCAATTTTTTCATGACAAGAGTGAAGGAGTAAATATACAATGTCTATTTTCAATCGTTTTTAGTGCTATATTATGCAAAATCCTCAACCACTTAGCCAACAAAGTGTGACAGAGATAGTCATACACTCCCCTCCTGTGGAAGATCTTTCATTATTGCCAGGAATGTCTCGTTCATTATTACTTGCTGAACTCGCAATGATTGCTTATTTGCCACAACAAGAAGTTGAAAAATTGGCGGCTTCAATGGGCTATACTGAGGTCTTGTTTTTTGATAATGATGGCTCACAAGCTTATTCTTTTGCTAATGAGGTTAATATTATTATTGCCTGTCGTGGTACAGAACCTAATGAGTGGAATGATTTAAAAGCGGATATGGATGCAACGAAAGCGGTTGCTGAAACGATTGGACGCGTGCATCGAGGCTTTAAAAAAGAAGTGGATGATTTGTGGCCATTGTTAGAAAAAATGCTCATAAGCAATACGCGGAAACTTTGGTTTACAGGGCATTCTTTGGGTGGTGCAATGGCGACAATTTGTGCAGGGCGTTGTTTGCTTTCTCATATTAATACCGTGCCAGAGCAACTGTGTACTTTTGGTAGCCCTAGAGTGGGTAATAAGCGTTATATTAATTATGCCAATATTGATTATTATCGTTGGGTTAATAACAATGATATTGTGACTCGATCACCTCCTGCATGGATGGGTTATCGTCATACAGGTACGGAAATGTATCTTAATTCTGAGGGTAAGCTAAAAAAACTCAATAGCGCACAGCGCAGTGCTGATCTGTGGAAAGGCTTTGTTATGGGGCTAAAGAAAAAAGAAATTGATCATTTTAGCGATCACTCGATTAATCGTTATATTCAGTATATTTATGATGAGGTTCATAGTAGAGGTGATTTATGAGTATAAAACAACATTCTCTAACGATAACAACCCGTGGACGTTCAACAACGAATATCACGCATTTGATCAGGGAGTTAGTGGAACAAAGTGACTTGACGACAGGCTTATGTCATGTCTTTATTCATCATACCAGTGCCTCATTAATTATTACTGAAAATGCGGATAGCGATGTGAGGCATGATTTGGAAACTATTTTTAAACGCCTAGCTCCTGATGCTGACCCTGCTTATCGACATACGATAGAAGGACCTGATGATATGTCAGCGCATATACGAACAATATTAACTCAAACTGAAATGACCATTCCAATCACTAATGGACAGTTAGGGCTAGGTCTGTGGCAAGGTGTTTTTCTTTGGGAGCATCGTGCCCATAGTTATCAGCGTCGTTTGACTGTTAGTTTATCGGGCTGAAGTTGAGCTGACTCGATTGATTGCTTGTTGGTTGGGCTTGAGGTCATCTATTTACTTATCTTTTTAACCTCTATGTGATGGTGCTTATATAACACCTTGCTCAGCGGGAAAATGCGAGCGGTAAGAATTAGTTTTTACGCTGAAGGTAGTAAAAACCCAAAATTATAAAAATAATATTTAAAGAATTAACAGCCAGTAGAGTGAAATAAATAACAGCAATCGGTAAAGACTCAAGTTGTGAGCTGATTATGGTACCTTTAAAGTGCCTTTGTCTTTCATGAATTAATGAATGTAAGTTTTCTTTAGTTATTGATTCCTTTTTTAAAAGATTATTAAGTAAATGTAGTTCTGTTGATGTAGTGATACTTTTAGCTGTATGCTCACCGACAGGAATAATCTTATGGGCATTTATTACTATTACTAGCGATATAATCGAAGATATAAGAATCCAACTTAATAATAATTTCATTATTTACCTTAACTTTTTAATTGAGTATTTTGAGGTCTTTATCTTGACAGCTAGGGTGTTGACCAGCAACTTCCGTTAGATTTTAGTGGGAGCTTGATGAAATACAACTAAAGTCAATTACACAACAAATCACCCGCTTTAACGCCTTTTCTTGCTTATTGGAAAATGACTAGAACAGTCTAGGCAGAGAAAATTCTGATACCACCAGACCCTTTAATTTAAAACAGTTTCAAGCGCTTATTCTCACTGTTTGACTACCTCTCTCTCCATTATCAAATAAACCTAACCGCTCAACCATTAGATGCCATAGGATTAATTTTGTTGCAGTAAGATCAAGACTATTAATAATAAATAGGACAGCAGTAGTGAGAATAAAATCAAAAAGTCCAAGCCAAATTCATAGTTTAGTCTCTTTTGCAATGGTTTTATCATTAGCACCTACAATCGGAATGGCAGAAGGGAAAAATACTTGTTATAAGTATTCTTATACCACTGACAAATATGAAGATGTTTCTGATGAGGTGATGGTTAAAGAGCCAAGTATTCGGTATCAAGTCATACCAACTAACTTTTCAAAGGGTTCTAAAAAAATCAAAGTTAAAGATGCTGCTCGTGGTATTAAAATCACTCCAACCCAATATAAAACAGTGGTACGTGATGTTGTCATTAAGGGTTCTTATACTGAATATAAAGTGATTCCTGTCGATTTTAAAACAACAAAAAAGACGCTCTTAATACAAGAAGAATCAACACGTTTAGAAGTTATTCCAACGACTTATAAGATGGTCGAAAAGAAGATTCTCAAGAAAGAAGGTTATACCGATATTCAGATTATTCCTGCAGAATATAAAACAGTACAAGAAAAAATCTTAATAAAAGAAGAGGGTAAGGCTTTTACTACCGTTGAGGCTAAGTACAAACCTGATGTTGAACGTGTCTTTACTAAACCTACTTCAACAGAGCTTGTTGCACATCCCGCTGAGTATGAATCAGTAAAAGTTCCTGTAAAGGTTAAAGAGGGTGGCAGAAAATGGGTGAAATCTGTGATTAGTCAGTGTCGTTCTGTTGTGCCTTCGGATTGCGAAGTAACCTGCTTAGTACTGACTCCTCCTCGTTATAAAATGATGAAAAAACAGGTGGTTAAGTCACCTGCACATGTTTCCAAAGTTCCCTATGCTGCTTTAGCGAGCAAAGTGCCTGTTGAGCGTTTAAGTGTTGATACCAATGTGGTTGAGACGAAGATATTAGCAGTACATAAAATAGTTGATACACAAGTCTTAGTGAGACCTGCAGCGATTAAAAAGATTATTAAGCCTCCTGTTTATGAATATATTATGGTGAAAGTTATAGATACTCCTGCTCACACCAGAAAAATTGTTATTCCTGCAATTTATGAAACCTACTATCTAACACAAGTCAATACAGCAGAAGAAGCGACTGAGAAGTTTGTGCCTGCGTCTAAGTTAACGATTAAAAAATCCGTTGTTTATAAAGCAGCAGAATTTGAAAAATATGAAATCCCTGCTATCTATAAAGATATTGTAACAAAGGTTATTGAGCAAAGTGCTTATACTAAAACAGTGGATACACCTCCTGAATTCCAAAAAATACAACGTTCGGTTTTATTGAGTATGGGTGGAGTTTTAAAAAAGAAAGAAGTTCATTGTGATGAAAAACAATCAGGAGAACAAGGATGAAACACTTTAAGTTAGCTAAATTATTTTTAGTTGTGATGATGTTAAGTTTTGCAGGGTCTGCATTAGCAGAGACTAAAACATTAAAAGTAGAAGTCGTGGATCATTTAAAACGTGAAGCAATGGAGGATTATATTCTTATCATCTTGCAAGGTGATGATGTCGTTTATGAAACCAAGGCATTAAATAAAGACCCTCTTAATATTAAGTTTGAATATGATAGTGTTAAAAACTATGAATTAGCAGTGGCTAAGGATGACTTTACGACTTATCGCTTTAACTTATCGAATGCACTTTCATCAGGGCAAATACCAAAGACAATACGTTTATCTCTTGCCAAGGAATCACAGAACTTTTCTTTTAAAGGTAAGGTGTTAGATCGTGTCACCAATGACCCTATTAAAGACTGTAAAATCACTATTATCAATAAAAATACGGGTGAGAAAAATGAGAAAGTGACGGGTCTTGATGGAACTTATAATATTAAGATAGTTTCAGGTTATGAGTATAATGTGACGCTTCAAAATCGAGAGTTCTTAAAACGCTTTGCTTCAATTGATTACTGTGGTGACACGCTGAAAGAAAATAATAAGTATTGTTTTAAAGGCTTTGCTGATATCAGTTTAGATCCTAATGGTGGTGTTAGTTCTTCTTCTAGCTTAATGGATCGTGTGGTGGTTGGTAAAAAGTTTGAGGTTGATAATATTTACTATGACTATAACAAAGCGACGTTGCGCAAAGATGGTAAGCCCAATGTATTAAAGCTTTTCCGTATCTTACATGATAATCCTCAGATTGTTGTTGAACTAGGTTCTCATGCTGATTCACGGGGTAGTGATTCTTATAATATGAGCCTTTCTCAGCGCCGCGCAGAGTCCGTTGTGGATTTTATTCTTGCACAAGGTATCGATAAATCACGAATAAAGCCTAAAGGTTATGGTGAAAGTATCCTTAAAAATCGTTGTTCTAATGGTGTGAAGTGTAGTAATAGCGAACATGAAGTCAATCGTCGTACTGAGTTTGTGATTATTGAGATTGATGAAAGTAAGATTGTTATTGATTAGTTAGATTGACTAGGCATAGTCCATAGGGTCAATATCAATAGACCAACGTAATTGCCCCTTTTTACTAATACTCGCAATATCGCCGAGTAAACGATTAATATAATAATGCCGATGGCTTCGTGTCTTGGTATTCATTAATAATTGTGCACGGTACCGCTTTGCCCGCTTTTCTATTGGAGAGGGGGCAGCGCCAAGAAGCTCTAATGCTTCTTCTTCCTTTTGATAGCTTTGTAATATGACTTTGAGTTTATCTAAAAACTCCAGTGCATATTCCATTTGTGTCGCACTGGCACGAATCAAAGCTTGTTGGGAATAGGGTGGAAAGTGCCAATTTTTCCGCTCTTCTAGTGAATAGCGTGCGACAGCAAGATAACCACTACTTAATAATAAATGGAAAAATGGATGTTCTGGCTCAGTGGTTTGCAAGATGACCGTGCCTTTTTTCTCTGCACGTCCTGCTCGACCTGAGACTTGGATAATTAATTGTGATAATCGTTCCCATGCTCGAAAATCAGTACTAAAAAGTGAATGATCAATATCCAAAATACCAACCAAGGTTAAATTAGGAAAATCATGCCCTTTGGCTAGCATCTGTGTACCAATTAAAATGCAGGGGTCACCTCTATGTACTTCTGCTAATTTTTGTTTTAACTCCCCTTTTCTCGACGTAGTATCACGGTCAATACGAATGATGGTGGTCTTAGGAAAGTAGCGTTGAAGCTTTTGTTCAATGCGCTCTGTACCTTGTCCTTGGGTCGTGATTTGTGAGTGCTTACAATCAGGACAGTACGAATTAACCGCCTTAAAATTATCACAACGATGACAAAGAAGCTGTTGTGAACTGGCATGATAGGTCATATTGTTATCACAATGTGGGCACTGTGCATGCCAACCACAATTCGGACAATATAATGTGGGAGCAAAGCCACGTCGATTTAAAAAAAGCATGACCTGACTGTTTTCTGCTAAGTGATTGCTTATTCCTTTTAATAACTGAGGGGCTATACCCACATCAGGATCTAGTGCACGAATATCTTGAATCAATACTTTGGGTGATTGGTGAGTACTAGGACGTTTACTCAGGCGTAAATAATGATAGCGTCCTATTTCGCTATTATGAAAAGATTCTAATGATGGGGTTGCAGAGCCAAGAATAATACTAATCTTCAAATCATAAGCCCGTTTAATAGCAATATCACGAGCATGATAAGTAAACTTTTCATATTGTTTTAGTGAGCTATCATGTTCTTCATCAACAATAATCATACCAAGGCGTGGCATTGGGGTGAAAACAGCGGAGCGAGTACCAATAAGAATATCTAATTGCCCGCTATAGGTACCCAGCCAAGCATTCATTCTTTCACTATCATTGAGCTTAGAATGCATTAGTGCCACTTTGTACTCCGGGAAGAATTGCTCAAAACGCTGTTGTAGCTGTGGTGTTAGACCAATTTCTGGCACGATAATAAGGATCTGTTGATTCTTTTTAATCAGTGGTGCAATCGCACGGCAATAAACTTCCGTTTTTCCACTGCCAGTAATACCGTGTAATAAGATGGGTTTAGGCTGTGTTGTTTGCTTGTTATCTTCAATCGCATTTAAGCAAGTCTGTTGCTCATCAGTTAACTGTAATTTTTGCCGTGGTAATATTTTAGGTGCTTGGTATTGAAAGACAAACTGATTACTTGCTTTGTAAATAAAGCCCTTTTTTTCTAATAGAGTGAGTAATGAATTAATATTACTTTGAAACTGCTGGCGTAAAGTATGAAAATCAATGGCGGCAGTCTGTTCACTAATCAGCGTAAACAGTGCCTTTTGTTTGGGTGCTCTATTGAGTGATGTGGCATCTGGATGTTGAGGATTTACTTGCCAAAAAAAAGTCTTAGGAACTTGTCTTTGCCCACGTAATAAGACAGGAAGCGCTTTAATCATTACCTCACCGATAGGATGATGATAATACTGGCTAGCCCATCGCAATAATTGTAATGATGTTTGATCAAATAATGGTTCTTGATCAACTAAGTGAATAATTTGTTTGAGATTAGCAATGTCAGTTTTTTCAATAATATGAATAACAATACCCGTACACTGACTAAAACCCAGTGGCACACAAACACGAGCACCTAGTTTTGCATTGGTGTTAGGTATCGGCAAATAATCCAAGAGCTGGTACAGTGGGCGAGCAACGGCAATGCGAAGTATGTGGCTTGGATCAGTCATAACGATAGCTTATCATTGAAACGATAAAAAATACCAAAGGAGTCCTATGAAAATTTGGGTAGATGCGGATGCGTGTCCTAGCGTTATTAAAGAGATTTTATTTCGGGCAGCCGATAGAACAGGCTTGTCACTGACTTTAGTCGCAAATCATAGAATGCAAATTCCACAGCGTAATAATATTAATTTTTTACAAGTATCAGCAGGTTTTGATGTTGCAGATAATGAAATTGTAAAGCGAGTCAATAAGGATGATTTAGTGATAACCGCTGATATTCCTCTCGCAGATGAAGTGATTACTACAGGTGGTAGAGCGCTGAGTCCACGCGGCGAGCTATTCACTAGGGATTCGATAAAGGAACGTCTTTCTCTGCGTGATTTTATGGAGACTTTGCGTAATAGTGGGGTGAATACCGGTGGACCACCGCCTTTGAGTCAAGCGGATCGACAGGCTTTTGCTAATGAATTAGAAAAATGGATTAGAGATTATGGATAAACGCTTAGCGCAACAAATGCAGTTTATTTTAGAAATGGATAAACTGAAAAGTATTTTTAGACAGAGCTATCTCATCGGTACAACACGCAAAGAAAATGATGCGGAACATAGCTGGCATCTAGCGATGATGGTGCTGGTGCTTGGAGAACATGCTAATGGAAAGATTGATGCACTAAAAGTACTAAAAATGGTGTTGATTCACGATATTGTTGAAATTGATGCAGGTGATACTTTTTGCTATGACGAGAAAGCTGCTATGGATAAATCTGAGCGAGAGCAATTAGCTGCAAAGCGTATTTTTGGATTATTGCCTGATGATCAAAGGGATGAGTTTGAAGCGATATGGCAAGAATTTGAAGCGGCAAAGACAGTGGATGCGAAGTTTGCACGATCCGTTGATCGACTAATGCCAATGTTACATAACTACCATACTCAAGGGCAATCATGGCAAGAACATGGCGTAATAAAAGAGCAAGTGGTTTCACGAAATCATGTGATTGATGAAGGCTCTAATGCTTTATGGAAGGTAGCAAGTGACTTGATTGATAATGCGGTAAATGAGGGGTATTTATGAAGATATTATTAGTCGAAAAGAACAAAGCAACTCGTCCTTTGTATTCATTTTTTGATGGAATATCAGAAGGTCTTTGCCTTAAAATATATAATAAGTTCCAGTCCTATGTACAGTATGGGGATCTTTATTATGGCAAACAGCTTAAAGCTTTAAATTCAAAAATATGGAAATATCAAGGAACGATTTATAAGTTGAGAGTGGATCATGGTAATGAGTCAGCAAGAGTACTTTTTTCTAAATCAACAGAGGGTCATTTAAAGATTATTCACGCATTTTTGAAATCCACGAGAAAAACACCTAAGAAGGATGCTAAACAAGCCATTGCAATATACCAAGTGCTAGAATCTCTGAAAACGACACCATGGGAGAAAAAAGTTAACTGTCTCTATTCATAATGCTTTATTTGTATTTTAACCACGTAATTCAGACCGTTCGCGCATCTTACTCAACCAGCGCTGATAAACTTCTTCTAACTGATTAATATCAATCGGTTTGCTTAAGTAATCATCCATGCCAGCAGCAAAGCATTTATCTTTATCACTTTGCATTGCATGAGCAGTGAAAGCTATAATGGGTACGTCTTTATTAGGATGATTATCTGCCAATTTTCTAATGGCTTCACTGGCTTGGTAGCCATCCATAACGGGCATTTGGCAATCCATAAAAATAGCATCATAGATTTTATCTTCTAGGTTTTCTAAAGCTTCTTTACCATTATTAGCAATATCCACATCAAGCTTTAATTTAGAAAGTAGAGCAAGTGCAACCTTCTGATTAATTAGATTATCCTCGACAACTAATACTTGTAAGTTAGCTTCATTCTTGGTGATAATATCCTCTGTTTCTGACTTTTCTTGCTCTCTTTTATCTTCACTCAATGATTTATCTTCAGCATCAAATACCGAGGTTTGCGTCTCTATTATTTCAGGTTCTAGATCACCCTCTGACCTATCACCTTTTTCAAATAAAGATTTTATTTCAGAGTGCTTAATCGGCTTACCAAGTACCGTGATTGTTCTGGGTAATGCTAATTGGATTATTTGCGTATAATAAGGCTGTTTACCATACAGAATAATGTGTGCATCTGTACTGCGATGTAATGCTAACACTTGCTCTTTTATTGTCTCAAGATCATGGTCAAATTCAACCACTAAATCATCAATATCGATAGCGATGAGTTCATACTGATGGGTATTGAGTTTGTTTTGTAGAATAGGGAAGGAGCGAGCAATATCACTATTCATTGACCATTGTTGCATTTGGTGCTGGTAATAATGGTTAATATATTTTGATTCGCTGAGCAATAGGGCGTTTATCTTGGCATCAATATAAGGCATACCCAATGCTTCTGGTGCAGGAATGGTAAAGCCAAAGTTAGAGCCTTGATTGACCACACTACTCGCCGTTACTTCACCCCCCATTAAAAGAATCAGTTCTTTGCTAATGGCTAAGCCTAAACCTGTACCACCATGACTACGTGAACTTGAGCCATCAACCTGTGAGAATTTATCAAAGAGGAGATCAAGGTCTTTTGATTTAATGCCAATGCCTGTATCAATAATCTCAAAGCGAACCATATTGTCATCTGTTTTGGATATTTTTAATATGACATGACCTTTGTCGGTAAACTTAAGGGCATTATTGAGTAGATTCAACAGGACTTGCCGAAGCCGATGAGGGTCATTATAGATAGCTAAAGGAACATTGTTATTGATAAATAAAGAGAGATCAATTTGTTTCTTAGCTGCTTGAGTTGAGAGCAATGAAACACTGGATTCAATGACATGCAACAAGTCAAAATCTACCATCTCCAGTGTTAATTTTTTTGCTTCGATTTTTGAAAAATCAAGAATATCATTAATAATCACCAGCAAGGACTGAGCGCTATCTTTGATTATTTTACTATAACCCCGTTGTTTAGAATCTTGTTTAGAGCTAAGCAACATCTCTGACATGCCAATGACTGCATTCATTGGTGTGCGTATTTCATGACTCATATTCGCTAAGAACTCACTTTTTAAAGCAGCAGAACGAATCGCTGCTTGGTGAGCCTCATGTTGCATTTTTTCAGCTTTATCGCGTTGGGTGATATCACGTATAGTCCAAGTAAATAAAACGTCATTATCAGCACGATTATTAGTAATAAATAATTCAATGGGGAAAAGCTTATGATCTTTTCTTTTGGCTTGAAATTTATAGGCAGTACCTTGTTCTTCATCGTTATTTTGTAACGTTTCTAGCTGTTGCAATGATTCTTCTGGCAGTAATATGCTAATATTTTTACCAACAACCTCATTGACTGGGTGCAGGAACATCTGTTTAACAATGTCATTACACTCGGTGATGGTGCCATCCTTATCGATCACTAAAATGACCTCATCAATAGAGTTCACAATGGCACGCATTTTATATTCATTGGCGCTGAGTTTTTGTGAAATTTCCTTACGCTGTTTTATTTCGGTAGTGAGTTTTTTATTGGCTTCATCTGAGGTGAAATACGCTTTGCTAGTATCTTTAATAAGCTTGGCTAATTTATTGATAATAATAAAGATCATTGCAACCATTGCTAAGACTAATAACATAATGATAATGAATGATTTTCTTATAATCGAGAACGTATCATTTTGATCGATGAATATGGGTCGAATAACTTCTAATACACCACGTACATCGCCCGCCTTCCAGTCTTTTCTTGGTGTGCCGGTATAAGTGTTGTGGCAGTTAACACAGCCAACCGTGAGAATATCCGCTTGTGCATAACGAATCACTTGCTGACCATCAATGGTGTCATAGGCCCAAACGGCTTGAGTTGGGTCTAATCTTAAATAGCGTAGTGCTTCTGCTTCAAAGTGATCCATTGTGTCATTTTTACGCCAAGGAAAGGGCAAATCACTATAAAGCTTGGCACCCACTTGCCCTTGTTGCTTGCCAAGATAATGGGTAAAATCTTTAGTAAAGGTGGCTGGCAATGGCAGACTATAGGAACTTGTTTTATAGTCATGCCGAATTGACATGCCTGCTTCTTTCGCTCTAGGGACAATAACTTCACTATAGTAGTTACGGTATTTAGTGACTGTGTCTGCATAGTTTTCTGCTGCTTTAACAATAGTCAGTGTGTTGATTTCATTGATACTTAAATAAGTACGCCACAAAACATAGCCTGTACCAATGATAAGAATAAGCGCCAATACAATAATAATGGTATGGCGCGAAGTCTTAGAATTATACGCTGAGGTTAAAGTAGGCATGATCCGATAGCTTATTTGCTCATAGAGATTAATGAACCAAACTTTTTATAGGCTAAAGATTCAAGAATAATGCCATTGGTATTGGCAGTAATGGCTTTATTCGGCTTGCCACTGACTTGATATTGACCAGAATACCACCCTCTTTTAGGATCGTGTAAGTCTTTCACTGTCGCCATTAACAAGCGCGTATAGTCATTTTCAAAAATCATATGCCAGCCAAAGACTGCCTTAGTTGATATTGTTTTAAATTCACTGGCATCTGCTCCCGTATCCGTAATCGTATTCCAAGCCTTACCATCAGTAAATACGGTGTTGTACACAAA
Organism: Thiotrichaceae bacterium; assembly: GCA_023144895.1. Taxonomy (GTDB): domain Bacteria; phylum Pseudomonadota; class Gammaproteobacteria; order Thiotrichales; family Thiotrichaceae; genus HyVt-477. The sequence goes on along the minus strand of JAGLEV010000029.1, from coordinate 42,398 downwards.
GTAGGGAGGCTGATCGATATTATCCTCACTGACGGCTGTTAACTCATCAGTAAGCTCATAATGACGTTGCTGTGCTAAATAAACACGTTCAGCAAATTCTTTCGATACCTGATCCCAGCCATATTCAAATTGACCTAAGATATAAGGCTCACTGACCACATAGTTATGTGCATGAAATTCTTCAGGAGTTCGAGCATCTGTAGGGATTTTTAGACCATGAATTTCAATATAGTTAAGCCATGTTTTATAGTCAATTGCGGTACTGACATCTAAGCCCATCAGTTGTAGAGATTTTGCCGCATACTCTTCATAGCCTAAGCGACCTTCTTGTAAATAATCTGTTTTACGCCCTTTGCGTAATGCACCAATAAGGTTGCCTTTTTTTAATAAAGCACTTAGCTCCCAATAATTAGTCACATTGCGTACTAATGGGGTAAGTTCAGGATAATTCCATACCATAATATTAAGCGGAATCATGATTCTACCCACATCAATAGCAGACCAGCCAATCCCCTCAGGTGCTGCTTTATTGCCATAATCCACCATAGCTAAGCTTTGGGTATTATAGGATTTATTGGGTAATTTATTATTATAGAGTGGCATTTTAGCAAGGCTAATGAGCAAACGTTTGGAACGGTCATAGAACTCATCTTTCTTAATAATATTGAGTCGCTCAGCAGAAATTAGCCCCATCATATAAGAGGCAGTATCCCACATGGTTGATGCCTCATAATTATCAACTGAGTTCACCATACCCGTTTTATCAATCGTGTTATTTTTAAAATATTGCCAAGCAATATGTGCCGCGTTTAGCTCATCAGCGGTGAGGTCACGACTTGCTGCCATTGGTACTTGCACCATGTCTTTCACATCAACATGATCACTGACACGTTGATCAAATTCTATTTTCTCCAAAGCAATAACTAATGAGAAGGCACTGATCATTGCTAATATGAAAATAATATGTGAGCGTGCTCGTGTTAGGTTTTGCTTAATATTCATGATGCTGTTTCATCCTGCTCTGGCTTCCAAAAAGCAGCAAAAATAATGCTACTGAGTGCTAAAATATTATTAAGACCCCAAAAGGTATTTAATATCAATCCATTCGTGTCATAGTTGCCAGTACCTAATGCTAATTGGGTGCCTGCATAGGCAATTCCAACAAGGGTTAGGATGACAATGACGGTTTGCGGTATGGCAAGATTAATAAAGTTGCCTTCCTGTCTTGATTTCGGTGTTACAGGAAAGCTAATGGTTTTTCCTTGCATTACTGTCCATAGCGCGCGTAAATTTGTTGGAAAAAATGCCAAATAGGAAGCTTTGGATGGATAGCCTTTCAGCCCCCAGCCGCCTAACATAAAGGCAATTTCTGTCAAAATAAGAAAGGGTAAAATATGGACATAAAAATCGAGTGAGAAACTAGCGACGGGAGAAATAGCCGTAAACAAGTACACCACTGGAGCAATAAGGAACATTGCATTCCAAATACCACCTAAGTAAGACCAAATAGTCGCGGCATACATGAGCCGACGAGGTAATGACATACCTTTACGAAAGATGGGATTATCATTTTTGGTGATATCCAGTGTCCCACCCGCATATTTAAAGCGTTGAATTGTCCATGTGAGTAAGTCTTGTGGTGATAACATTTTTGACTCAACCGCAGGATGCATGACTGATTTCCAATTTCGATCAGGATCAGAATGCAATACAATAGAGGTGTAAATATCCTCGGAAACATGAAATTTATAGGGAGTAAATTCATTCTCAAATAAGGCTTTTTGACGAATCTGACGCTGTTGAGTTTCATTTAGTGTTTTAACACCCATCGATTTAGCAAACGCTTTCTCATGTTGTTTACTTTGCTTGTCGATTTGGTCTGCATAGCCTTTAAGTGCTGCTTCCATAATTGCTTCACGTCGATGGATAGAACCCGCACCGCAACAGAATGAGCCATTACACCAATTACGACGACGCTGGATTACGTCATAAAACATTTTTGGATCATTAACGAAAGGATCTTCACCGACTCGAATTTCTCCTACTATTTTTTGAATACCCTTACCAAGAAAGCGTCCTGTTTTAGAAAGATACTTTTCTAAGACATTTTCTAGTGGCTTACCTTCAGGAATATCAAAGAACCATTGTGGTGTTTGTACCCATGCCACACTCGTATCTCGGAAGTAACCTAAGGTATTTTCTAATAAGGTGGGAAAAGGACGGGTATCTGCATCACAAATAACTAAGAAATCACCATTGGTTTGTTCCATTGCATTACGCAAGTTGCCCGCTTTGTAGCCTGTGTTATCAGGGCGAGAAATATAATTAACCCCTTCTTCCTTAGAGACCTTTTCCATGGCTTCACGGCTACCATCATCCAATACGTGAATGCTGATATTGACCTGCATGGGGTTATTGATCTTCTTGGCATCTTGGATGCTTAACCGAACCAGCTCAGGATCTTCATCATAGGTTGGAAAGTAAACATCAACATTGATTATTCGATCTTTTTTGTCCTCATGGCTTACCACTTCATTGAGAAAATGAGGTGCTAACTGTGGCTCGGTATCACGTACTTTCCAAAGATTGAAAATAAACAAGCCTAAGCCAATATAAGCCCCTGTTTCTGCTAAGACTAAGGGAACGGCATACCACAATGCAGCCATATTCAGCGATTCAGTCCAGCGCCAATAGAGATACCATGCACCAACGATAAGTGCCATAACAGCGAAGTATTGCCAAACTAATTCTAGTTTAGGATTATGAGCCAATGGTGGCTCAGGAATACGATTTTCGTATTTGTCGAAGTAGAAGCCCATAATAATATTTTTATTGTAATAACAGATTGTTACGGAACAGGGCGTACATGAAAGGTGTAGTTGTTATACCCTAGTACTGTCTTATCCTTAGCAATTAATTGTGCTTTTATTGTATATTTACCAACACCTTTTACCCCTGCTGTAAAAGTGTTGATCTTATGATGGGTGTCTCTTCCCATATCAAAGCTTAATAGTTTCGTCTGTATTGTATTATTTTTATACAGGAGTTCGACCTTATATTGAACCTTTTTATAACTCGTGATGCTGTCATTTAAAGCCCAAAGTCCAATAGTCACTGGCTTACCTAAGGGATAATCTACCTTATTCCATTCTAGGCTGGGCAGAATAGGCTGGTAGGCTATTTTAAGTTGTTCATAAGCAGGTTTTGGTTTACGCCAATAGTCAACAATTGCCCAGTTCATTGACTCCCAATTTTCTACAAACATAAATTGAAATAGTGAGCTAACAGGCTGATAACTTTGACGGCGATAAGACTCGGCTGCAAGCTGGATTAATTGTGATTGATAAGCCTGAGTATTTTTAATCAACTCATTGACGGTTTTACCCTGTTTAATCTTGGCAATCTTAAAGGATTCTTTTGGTTGAAAATTATGATATTTCCATTCCTGCCATGATTTCCAATCCTTAGACTTCTCAGGTAATTGCAGGTTTTTACCCATTATTTTTTCTAAAGAAGCAATATCTGGCAATGCCTGCGCGCCATATTCGGCAATAAAAGCTTGCTTGGTCGGTTTGGCATAATCTAACCAGTGCCCTGAGTACCAACCTAGCCAAGGATGTTCAGCCGTTGATGAATGAGAACTGGTAGGGCGACTTTTATCAATACGTATTGCTTGAGCGTAAAGCTTTTTATCCAGTGCTTTATTTTGCTCTGGATTATAGTTTTTATACTTCCACTTCATCCAGTTAGCATCCCATGGCGGTTCATTATGTAATGTCCAATGGATAATAGAAGGGTGATTAGCATATTGCTCCAGCATATCTTTTAACTGTAAGCTTGCTTGTTGATGAAATATTTTCGTGTCTTGATAACCCCATTGCAAAGGAAAATCTTGCCAGATCATTAAGCCATTTTCATCACACAGCTTATAAAAATCAGGTGATGATAAATGTGCATGAACACGAATTGTATTGATATTAGCTGCCTTGATTAAAGCAATATCCTTTTGTAATTTTATGCGGTTTAGCTCGCTTAGCCATTGGCTACCAATATAATTAGTCCCCAATAACATAAGGCGCTGACCATTGACACGCCATATTTTCTTACTATCCAGTTGTACTGTACGAAAAGCCACTTGCGTTTTAATTTGGTCAAGTGATTTGCCTTGATGCTTTATAGTGAGAGAGAGTTTATAAAGATTCGGCTTACCATGACCAATGGGCCACCAGAGTTTGGGTTGTTTGACATTGATAGTAAAATATTGTTGATTTGCATTACCTGAAAAATGTTCACCTTGATGGTTATCTGGATGTAGTTGCCACTGAATAGTGCTTCCCTGTGGTAATGAGTGACTCAGTTTTAACTTAACCTTTAGTTGCCATGTTTTATCTTTGGCTTGATAAGGTCGAGCAATGATCTGCTGAGCAAAGACTTTTTGCGTAAAATGCAGTTGAACAGAATTCCATAATCCACCGGTATTCTTTTCTTGTCCTCGTTTAGACCAAGCACCACCTGGACGAGTATCATGGTGAGAGAATATGCCTTTAATTAATCGTTTATTTAATGAAAAATCTTCAGGTTTCTCAGTAGGGCTATTAACTTTTACTAATATCTTATTAGCACCTTCATGGAGGTACTGAGGATCGATACTGAAGCTAAAACGTTGAAAATAACCTTCATGCTGACCAATATAATGATCATTAATCCAGACTTGACTAAAGTAGTCCGCACCATGAAATTCTAAGGTAATCTTTTTATTTTGTTGTTTTTTATTAAGGTGAAATGACTTTCGGTACCATGCCTTGCCACTAATATCAAAGCCTTGTTTATACCAATTAGCAGGGACTTGGATAGTTTGCCATCGACCTTTTTTATTCTCTTTTTGTGGAATAAAAAATTGCCATTGACCGTCTAGGTTTAGCGTTGATCGTGCAGAGTTTTGAGTTTGATGATCGACTTTGCTGGTAGGGTCTGTTGTTGTACAGCCATTGAGTATGATAAAAATAAAACTAATGAAGAGATAGGGTGTTAAGTGCTTCACTGTACTCGGTCATCCTCACTTAAATATTTAGTCAGCTTGGTCGTATTGACTCCTTGATTTTGGCTGACTTCAAAATGATCCGTTAATGTTTGGATTAAACCTAAGCCCCAACCCCCTTCAGGAAGAAGGTTAATATCGGGTAGGGGGCTAGTGTCTAATAGTGCAGTTCCAGAGGGTGGCTTGCCTTGATCAACCAGTGTAATGACCAGCTCTTTTGATGTGACTAAAAAGCTGGCATCAATCATGCCACTCTGATCTTTATAAGCATGTTCAATAATATTATTAACACTTTCAACTAACGCTAATTCTAGCCGTGATATCACATCAGTAACGATATGGTTTTGCTGACAGAATTCAGTAAATTGTTCAGCAAGAATACTGACATTAGAAAAATCACTCACAATAGAATACTGTGTCATTACTACCTCCCCCTGAGACTGACTATTTTATGCACTCAATGTTTCAAACTGTTCTTTTGCTTGATCTACTGTTTTTTCTAAAATGAATATTTGATCCATACGAGTGAGTTTGAACAAGTCTAATACCACACCTGAAGCACCACTAATGATCAGTTTTCCTTGAGTACCAATTTTCTTTAATACGGCAACCATTGCACCTAGGCTACTGCTATCCATAAAGTTTAAAGCACTAATATCAAGGATAATTTCGTTATTTCCCGCATCAATGATTTCTTCCATTTGTTTTTTGAAATCTGCTGCAATAGAAGCATCTAAGCGTGTTTCATCTAAGGTAACGAGAGTAAATGACTCTTCGTTTTTTATTTGTAAGTTCATGGTTATTATCCTTTTATTATTGATTGTGTTGGCTGGTTTTATTGGAATTCTAGTACTAGCAGGCTTAGATCATCAGGAAGCGATTTCATCTGTTCCTCAGAGAGCCAATGCTTGTGAACATGCTCGGTTATTTCAGCGGCTGGTTTTTCTTTAATCTGTTCAAAATGCTCAATGAGATTATCTCCCTCTAGTGGAGCATTGTTGATGACAGAATCATTTTCACTGATACCATCCGAATATAAGATGAATTTATCTCCACTAGCGAAAGATAAATGCTGTGTTTCGTATTCAGCTTCTGCAAATAAGCCAATAGGGAAGCCCGTTATTTTTATTTCTTCTAGCTGTTTTTCTTGAGCTTTATAGAATAATGGGTAGGGATGCCCTGCTTGTACAAAGTGAATTTCTTTCTCTTTGAAATCGACAATGCCAAAGATCATGGTCAGATAGTGACTCGATTCATTTTCTAGTACTAATTTATTGGCATTTTTAGCAAAAGTACTCGGCATGTCATAAATTGTGTCATGGCGCACAGGATTGCCATAAAGTCCTCTTTTTAATGACATTGACGATTGTAGTGACATGGATAGCATCGCCGCTGATATTCCATGCCCTGAAATATCAAGGCTAAAAAAGACTAATAAATCTTCTGTAGGAGAGTAATAATTAAATGTATCACCACCAACAAAAATAGCGGGTTCGTATAGCCATGAAGTGGTTAATTTGTTATTTCTAATAGGCGCTGGAAGGAGGTTTCTTTGGGTGATATAAGCATTTCTAAGATCTTCATCAATATGCCGATTCATCTCAATTAGAGCTGCATTTTTCTTAGCTAAGGAGTGCTCTAGTGTGAGAACACGATGGGCTGCACATAAGCGCACTTGAAGCTCTGCTTTACTGACAGGTTTGGTAGCAAAATCATCAGTCCCAGCATCAAGCGCACTAATAAGGTTTTGTTTGCCTGACATACCTGTTAATAGAATAATATAGAGATAACTATCAAAATCATGAGAGCGAATACGCTTACATAGTTCAAGCCCATCAAGTTTCGGCATGATCCAATCACAGACAATTGTCTGATAGTTTCCTTCAAGAATTTTTGTCCATGCATCTTCACCATCAATAGCAGTATCAACCGTATGACCTAGCTGAATTAACAGTTGCCTGATAATCATTCTCATATCAGCAGCATCGTCTACAACAAGTATATTCATAATTATTATTTTTATTAAGAAACGAGATTAAAGCCCTTTTTTGTGGTTAAAATAGTTGCAGAGTACTGGAAGTTAGTCAAACTTATTTGGATGAGTGTGTTGAAATGATTTTTGAATTTTTGATCTTAGGAAGTAATCTATTGATGTGTAAGTAAAATTTAAATAGTCTAAATCTTAAATTGAACCCTAGAAGTCTTGATGCATCATTTGAATCATTATTATCTTATGGTAACAATCGTTTCTGTAAAGCTTCCACAACTCGCTGTTGTTTCTCCAGTTGATCAATAATCATCTGTTTCTCTTCACTGCTTAGGGGTTGATATGTTCGTGGATAATGCCAGCCATAACCCCATCGAAAAGAAGTAGGGAAGTAAGCAGATCCACCGACTTTAACACCATTTAACATGAGCTTAGCAATATGTGGGCTACCTGTTTTACTGACACATTTTGCTAGATTTTCATCGACAGTCGTTTTCTGTTGTTTTGTTCCCCCTTGCCAATAAGCAATATCATGGGCAAAACAACAATCAGCCCAAAGCGAGCGTTGGCTGATTGTGCCATCAGGGAATGAGCTACAGCCATCAGAGGTATAAGGTTTTAGTTTATGACCATCAAATAAAATCGGGCTAAGCCAGATTAAAGCCATTGCTATGGTAATAAAGATGAGTCGCTTTGTTGTAATGATTATCATGTATTTTATTGCAGCAAAGAACGACCATAATCTTGCTTCAATACTTCAGCAAAAAGTACCGCACCTTTTGCAACATTGCTTAGCCAGTCATTAGAAGCTTCTTCATCAGTATTATCGGTAACATACTTATAACACTCAAAGTCTACTTGATGATGTTGACAGACTTTGTGTAAAGCAAAGCCCTCCATATCAATTAAATCCACTTTGATATTGAGCCCTTCTAGTTGCTGAGCAGAATGAGTAACAAAAGAATCACCTGAGGCGAGCACAATACCTTTTGCTTCAGGAAGGCTCTCATTTTCAAAAGGAGTAATCCCACGTGCAACACCTAAGCCACGTGCATCCATATCTCGTTGGATAAAAGTATCGACTTTGAGTAAGCCAGAATGTCCTGATACGCTACCTGCTGTCCCATAGTTAATAATACAATCAGGCTGGTATTTTATGATGGCTTGATAAAGCTTGATTGCTGCATTAAGCTTACCAATACCCGTATGAATCAATGGAGCAAAGCTTTCTAAACCTGCAGTTTCTTGCTCTAGAGCGGCAACAATGAGGTAACGCATCACTTAATCACCTTCAAATTCACATAAGGCAAAACAAGGGCAGTTCAATTTTTCTTCCAAATGCTGACAGCCACCTAAATCGGGTAAATCAACAACAAAAGCACTTTCAACAACTGTACCCTTTAATTGACGAATGAGCTTAATCGCTGCTTCTGCAGTGCCACCCGTTGCAATGAGATCATCAATTAACAAAATGCGGTCATTAGCATGAACACTATCAACATCGAGTTCTAAGTTATCTTCACCATATTCTAGCTGGTAAGACTGGCTAATCGTTTCTCCAGGTAATTTTCCTGATTTACGAATAGGAATAAATTTTACTCCTAGTTCATAGGCGATTGTTGCACCAAAGATAAAGCCACGTGCTTCAATTCCTGCGACGGCATTAATATCATACTGCATATAGCGATGTACAAAGCCATCAATTGTCATGCGGAGAGCCGTGGGATTAGCGAGTAATGTCGTAATATCTCGGAACTGAATCCCTGCTTTAGGGTAGTCAGGGATTGTGCGAATAGAGGCTCTGATCGTATCGTTCATTAAGAATCCTATAGGGGATTGAGTAGGTAATGTAAGTATTGTTTAATTTCATCTTGCCAGATAAAGCTAGCGCCTCCAGCAATGGCTAGCCAAGGTCCAAAAGGTATTGCTCTGCTGGTAAAGTCTTTTTTTACTACCATCATGGCGATGCCTATAATAGCGCCTAATAAAGAAGCTGCAAAGATAGTTGGTAATATAATTTGCCATCCACCCCAAGCACCTAAAGCGGCAAGTAGTTTAAAGTCACCAAAGCCAAAACCTTCCTTACCCGTTAATAATAAGAAAAGCTGAAATACTGTCCATAATGAGAGATAGCCAACAATAGCACCCATAATACTATCTTCTAGTGAGATAAATACACCAAAATAATTGACAACAATACCTAGCCACAGCAGGGGAAGAGTAAGGCTATCAGGTAGGTACATGGTATCAAGGTCAATCAGCGCAAGACTGATTAATGTCCAAATGAAAAATAAAGCGGCGAGTGTTTGTAAGCTAGCACCAAATTTCCATGCAACTAGAACAGAAAGTAGCCCTGTCATCAGCTCAACTAAAGGATAACGGATGGAAATAGCTTGCTGACAACCAGAACACTTTCCACGCATTAAGAGATAGCTAATGATGGGTATATTTTCTAGTGCGGTGATTAAATGATTGCAATGTGGGCATCGAGAGCGAGGTACGGCTAAGTTAAATTTATCTTTATTCGTATTATCTTCTTTTTTCTTATCATCTTCTTGTAATTCATTGCATTGTTCTCGCCACTCTCTTTCCAGCATAACAGGCAAGCGATAAATAACGACATTAAGAAAACTACCAACGGTTAAGCCAAAAAAAGTAACCACAATAAATAGCGTCACTGGAGACTGTTTTAAAAATTCTATGGCTTCCATTAAATCGCTGATCCTAATTTGAAAATAGGTAAATACATTGCTATCACCATTCCACCCACTAATACACCAAGGATAGCCATAATGATTGGTTCGATTTGTTTCGAAAGTGAATCAACTAAGTCATCGACTTGGTCTTCATAGTAGTCAGCTACTTTACTCAGCATTTCTTCGAGTCGCCCAGATTCTTCAGCCACTTTGGTCATTTGTATCACCATATTAGGAAATGCTTGGGTGGTACGCATTGCTTGATTTAATTGTACACCTTTAGAAACATCACTTCTAACTTCTAGTGTTGCTGTTTGATAGACTATATTACCTGTTGCTCCTGCAACGGACTCTAGTGCCTCTACGATGGGAATACCAGAGGCTGACATTGTAGCGAGTGTTCGTGAAAAACGTGCAATCGCTGATTTGTCGACAAGATTGCCAAAAATTGGCATTTTTAATACTAAGCGATCAAGGAAGTGATTAAACTTTTTGGAACTACGTTTTGCTCTAATAAAAACAAAGATCCCCGCAATAATAAGACCTAAAGGAATCCACCAATTGGCTTCTAACCATTCTGACATATTAACTATCATCAGTGTAAATGCAGGTAACTCAGCACCAAAACCTGTAAACAATTCTTTAAATTGTGGAATAACAAAGATCATCATAATGCCTGTGACTACCAATGCCACGATAATAATGGTAATAGGATAGGTCATTGCTTTTTTGATCTTAGCTTTAAGGTTTTCGGTTTTTTCTTTATAAGTCGCTATTCTTTCAAGCATATCTTCTAAAGTACCTGCTTTTTCTCCCGCAGCAATCAAGTTAATAAATAGCTCATCAAAATAACGGGGGTGTCTTGATAAAGCCCCAGCAAAATCAGTACCTGTGGCAATATCTTTATTAATGGTGATAATCAATTCCTGCATGGACGGATTATCATGAGCTGAGCTAATAATCTCTAAAGATTGCATTAAGGGAATACCTGAGCGCATCATTGAGGTGAGCTGTCGTGCAAAATAAGCAATATCTGCCGATTTAATGCGTTGCTTAAATAGTGGCTTGCTCTTAGCTTTGATAAAGCGAATTCGGTAACCTTTACGGTGTAAGATTGCTTTGAGCATATTCGCATTGGGTGCACGATCTTCCCCACGAATTTTAACCCCATCTTTGGTTTTTCCTTCCCAAATAAAGGTAGGATAGTCTAGGGATGATTGCATCGTTTTTGTAGCCATAATTATTAGTCTTTAGTGATACGTTCTAATTCATTTAAGGAGGTAACTCCTTCCCGTACTTTTTGGAGTGCTGACTCTCGTAGGTCGGCAATACCTTCTGCTTTTGCTTGCTGAGCAATATCAAGAGCATTTTTACCGTCCATTACCATTCTTCCCATCAAGGGAGATATAGGCATGACTTGATAAATACCCACTCGTCCTTTATAGCCATCAGAGCATTCACTACAACCGATGGCTTCATAGATTTTTAGGTCATCAAACTCTTCTTCTGCAAAGCCCAATGTTTGCAATATAGTATGCCCTGGTTCAGTGATTGACTTACAGTGAGAACAAAGTTTTCTTGCTAATCGCTGAGCGATAATTAAATGAACCGTTGAAGCAATATTAAAGGGCTTAACCCCCATATTCACGAGTCGAGTGAGTGTTTCAGGGGCGCTATTGGTGTGCAGTGTGGAGAGTACAAGGTGACCTGTTTGCGCGGCTTTAATCGCAATATCAGAGGTTTCTATATCTCGAATCTCACCGACCATGATGATATCTGGATCTTGTCGTAAAAAGGCTTTTAAGGCAGAAGCAAAGGTTAAGCCTACTTTAGGATTAACATTGACTTGGTTGACTCCTAGTAGCTGAATTTCACAAGGGTCTTCTGCTGTGGAGATATTACGCTCTGAGGTGTTTAATATATTTAAGCCACTATAGAGAGTCACGGTTTTACCACTACCTGTTGGCCCCGTGACTAGGATCATGCCATCAGGTTTATTCAATGCATCTAATAAGACTTTATGTTGCACCTTATCAAAACCAAGCTTTTCCATTCCAATGAGAGCATGGCTAGCATCAAGCAATCGCATCACCACTTTTTCGCCATAAAGAGTTGGTAAGGTGTTAACACGAAGGTCAATAAACCGATCATTATTTAACTTAAAATGAATACGCCCATCTTGCGGTACACGTCTTTCAGAAGTGTTAAGTCGTGACATGACTTTAATCCGTGCAATGAGCTTTCTAGTAATTTGCTTAGGCGGAGTAGCAACAACCTGTAAAATTCCATCAATACGATAACGTACTCGCAATAGCTTTTCATAAGGCTCTACATGAATATCTGATACACTTTTTAGTACAGCATGAATGAGTAACTCATCAACAAATTTAGTAATATCAATGCCCGTATCATCTTCACTCTCTTCCTCTTCCTCAATATCACTTTCAATTTGGTAAGTTGAAATCGCTAAATCTTTTTCAGCGGTAGAAGAAGAAACGGTCATACCAATACGTTCAGCCGTTTCACTGCCTTCTAAGCTGTTGTTACGGAAAACAGTTTGTAGTTTGTTGTATTCAACGATAATGGGTTCAGCAACAAAGCCTGTTGCAAACTTGATATCATCTAAATTATTTAAAAAATGTGGGTCAGCGACAGCAACATGGATGCTTTTGCCATAATGAAATAATGGTAATAACTGGAGTTTTCGCGCCTGATCAAGGCTTAACATCTGACGAACCTCATCGGTAATATTGATGCTGTCAAGGTCAGTAATGCTTAAACCGAAGACTTCACTGCAAGCCATTGCAAGTTCTTCTTGGCTTATTATTCGTCGTTGCACTAGATAGCTTGCGATGGGTGTATCCACATCAATTGCATTTTTTATTGATTCTTGTGCTGTTTGAAGATCAATTTTACCTTTATTAATTAGATTTTTTACAAGCGTAGGTAATATAGCTGATTCGCTGGTCGTCATTGCTAGAAAGCCATTGTTATGATTGTTATGAGGCTCACTATACAGTATAGATTGTTATTTTAAATAACCGTTGATCTAATTATTAATGAATTAATAAGCAATCGTGTTGTAAAAAACACACGAAAAAAAATCTTACATTGTTCAATACTTGATCTATACTAGACTTAAGAAATATTGATACCTATATTTTCTATTACCATAATAGGAGGGGCTTATGTCACTAGTCGCTGGTCTAGTTATACTGATGGTTATTGTTCTTGCACTGATTTCATTCTGTGTTGTTGTGGCGAGTATTGATGACTAATCGATCGTGGTAGCAAGAGAGTAAACAGGAAGCTTACTCTCTTAATTTTTAATGTAATAAATCTTTGACTAGCCGTAGTTCTGCACGGGTGAGTCCACTACTGCGTTTAGTTATACGTCTTTTCAGTCGAAGATTTTTAATTCTTTGTAAATTTTTACGATGGTTAAATTGGCTGATATACCATGCACGGCTACGTTGGATCGGTCTCTTTTGTACTTGATAGCGGTGATTAATACGCTTCCCTGCAATCGTTCCTCGTCGTGCTGGCTTATAACCTGCAAGTTTTTTATAAACATGCAGTACTTTACGAACATATTTTTGTGTTTCTTGGTAAGGAGGAATGCCGTTATGGCGAGCAACAGCTCCTTCACCCGCATTATACGCTGCGGCAGTGAGTGCGAGATTACCTTGATAGCGTTTCAGTAAAAACTTGAGGTAGCGAGTACCTGCTCTAATATTATACTTTGAGTTATAGCGTTTCTTTCTTGAAGTGCCAAAGCGTCGTGCAGTTGCTGGCATTAATTGCATTAAACCTGCGGCACCTTTAGGTGAGCGTGCACGTTGTCGAAAACAAGATTCAACCGTAATCACGGCTTTAATCAGATTTTCTGAAACCTGATAGTCACTTGCTGACTTACTAATACTTTTACCATACTTTGAGGCTTTTTTATCTAATATGTGTTTAGGGTAACTTTCACAAGGTGCATATCGATAAGATTTAGTGTTTTTCTTATTTTTGGCATTAGCCTCTGCCATGCCTAATGTTATACTGAGCATTATTACTGATCCAATAATACTCTTCGATAATATATTCATAATAATCCTGATTAGCCCAAGCGCAAGAACCCCATATTAATGCCGCTGTTTGATGACTATAACTTATATAAAATCTACTGAATATATCTTTGAGTAAACTTTTTCCTGTTATTTTGTCGTCAATTGACAGCACTGCATTATTTGGGCAACTTTTTTTGTTAGTTGCGCCTTATCATTTGAATAAAAGATGCCTATTAGATACAACTTCTATTCCCCATGCACAAAGCATAGAACAAACAATGCTTTCTAGGTGGGGTAAATAGTATACAAATCAAAATGATTATTGAGGGATTTGTTGTGTCAGCTATTAAAACAAATCAAGTCAATACCTTACCTTAACAAACTAGGTGAAATATCCAATAGTCCTATTTTTCTATTGCTTTTGGGGGGTAAAGGCAATTGATCGGGTCGAATATCTAACAAGCTTACTTTTCTAGCCTTTTTACGAGGTGAAGGTAAGGGGGCAAGTCGAACATTTAATAAATTTATTTTTTTCTTTGTGTGACGAGCTAAAGGTAGCGGTAATACTTCTGGCAAAGGGTGGCTCTTATAATATTTCATTTGACCGTTATAACGATAATGCCCAGACATTGGGTAGCTAAATAAAACATCTTCTAGCTTGGGTCCTTCTGCAATATTATGAACAATCATATAGCGTCGCGGATCGGTTTTAGAGCGTTGGTTGGAAACAACACCAATATGTCCTTGTCCAGGTCCTAATTGCCATGTTATTAGGTCACCGGGTTGATAATGTGCAGGATTTGTTGTCCGTGGTAATGTCTGTGCATGACGAGCCAAGAAAATACGCAAGTTATAGACACGACGGTGATCGATATTACTATCAGGTCGTTTTAGATTCCACTTTCTTAAATTAGGATAAGCAGAAAAATTACTATTCATATCACGGTGTACTTGTTGCTGTAAGTCAACGCCTAGTTTTCTATAGGAGCGAATAATGACATCAGTACAAACACCGATACCTCTAGGAACATCTCCCCAAGGATAACCAATTTTTAAATAACGCCCATCATAACGTACGTTATGTCGTGTACGATTTAATGCAGCATAGGCAAGCTTCATTGGAAAAGGATTGACCTGATGGCGATAAGGAGGTCTTGGTCTCGGTTTTTGATATTTCGGTTGTGCTCTTCTTGCTGGAGCTCTTCTAACTACGGTAGGTCTTCTTACAGGGGCTCTTCTTACTGGAGCTCTTCTAGCAATGGTAGGTCTTCTTGTTACAGGTCTTCTAGCTGCAGGTCTCCTCACTATAGGGCGACGAACTACTGGTCTAGGTTTCGATCTAGGTCTTCTTGCGACAGGACGAACAACAGGTCTAGATCTCACTACTGCTCTAGACACAGGTTTAGGCAATGCTCTTGGTAGTGCTCTAGGCAATGCTACTTTCTTCGGTGGGGCTTTAGGTCGGCGAGCCGTTTGTGTTGTTATTTGTGGTGGATTAGAATAATACCTAACCGCTGGTACTGGAGCCTTTTTGATTGGGGTTTTGACGACCTTGGCTGGGGTTTTTACAATCTCGGGTGTCGTTTTCTCTATCGTTTTCACCACGGGTGTTGTTGATGAGCAAGAGCTGAGTAAAACAATGGAAAGACCAAGTGTAAGATGCTTTGTATTCGGTTTAATAACCATAAGAGTGTCCACTGGTAGGGTAGTTATAGTCCATTTGGAGTGATGAAAAATCGATATTAGAATCTTTCAATAGGAAGATGATACTAAGTATTATTGCTACGATAAAAATAGAAAATAAAGTAATTTTAATAACACTATAAGGTCTTTCACCTTGGATCTTGCCATTCCGTCCATTGATGACAAAGCGATAGGTTTTTTTCTTATAACGAAATGCTGCTGACCATACAGGCAGTAGCAAATGCTTAAAGGTTGTTTCTGAGTGGTCAGTATGCTTTGATGAGATTCGTTGTTGATCACCACCAATATCTACTTTAATTTTTCTCTTTATCTCTGAGTCCATCCGTGCCCGTGCATAATTAAACCCTTGATTGAGAGAAACTTGATAAATTTCACTGCGAAATCCACTAATATAATGTTCACTATAAGGAATGAGCTGGCTCAAATCCCATGGTTGTAAATTATCAATGATGACTCTTGGTAGTGTCTCTGAAGCACCAATCAGTACATCATCGAAATACAAGCTGACATGACCTTGCACTGTGCGCCAGCGAATACGGGGTACATTACGCACCCGTCTTACTGTGCGACCATTTTCTACGGTGGTATAGACTTGGCGATCATAATAAGTTGTACCACGTAGCCCTTGATATCTTGTCTCAGTTTGGCTGTCATAAGTCCAATATGGCAGGTAAATTCCCACCATTTTATCATCACGTTTGGAGGCATTTTTTAATGCAGAAGGTGCAAACCAACGGCTGGATATCCAGCGATCAAATATCTTTAATGCTTGTACTTCTGTTAGTTTAAACGGTAATAATGATTCTGGATGAATATGCCGTGTACTTTCATGACTAACCACCGCTGGTGCGCTACAAAAGGGACAATCTCCTGCATGTTCATTCGCATTTAAACTAAATTTAGCACCACAAGAAGGACAGTTTAATACTGAAACAACATTCGTAGATTCTTCTTCGAGGTGTGATAATTCTTCTAGTGCAGAGTGTAGGTCATATTCTTCTATTGGTGTTGACTTAACTTCAATGATATTAGTATGACCACAATAATTGCATAGCAAATGGTTTGTACCAATAGCATAGGTCAGCTCCGCTCCACACTGCCCACAAGGGAAGTCATGATGCTCAGAGGCTTTGTCTTCATGATAGTGTTTAATTTTCACTAAAAAAATAACTCATTTCGATATTAGTGGGTCTGTACTACCAGAAAGTAATACAGACTAAGTGCCCAGATAATTTAATGCTGTTGAAAACTTTTTCTAAGGAAACGAGGATTTTTCTAAGAAAGAGGTGGTGGAATTAGCTTGCTGACTTGTTCAACTTCAGAGGCTGCAACCCAGTCAGTCATTCCTTCAGCCCAAACGAGACTATTAGGCAATAACTTATTATCACCAATGAGTGCTTTAAGTTCTTTTGTTGTGTGTGGACCTGATGGCTCATTATTAATCGCAACATACCATTTTTCTGTCTCAACGGAGACGAGTGGAGGAGGGCTGAGTGTCGACTCTTTAGCATCTACATCTAAAGAACCCGCCATTTTATTTGCCATAGCAAAGCCCATACCCATATCCATCGCACTGGAGGCACTACCACCACTGCCTAGTGCTTCTGCAGACTGGTATTTAATATATTGATCTAAATTACCAATCATACCCATGCTAGTGCGTTTATCTAATGCCTCTTCAACGCTTGATGGTAATGAAATATTCTCAATAAGTATCTTGGTTAACTCAACACCCAGCTCTTGGAATTCAGGAGATATTTGTTGAGTAAGATAGGTTCCGAGTTGATCATAATTTGCAGCAAGATCTAGGATAGGAATACTGGCCTTGCCTGCAATATTGGTAAATCTTGAGATAATTAAATTACGTAGCTGATTACTGACTTCATCCACGGTAAAATGAGAATCAGTACCTGCTATTTCTTTAATAAACTTAACAGGGTCAGTAATACGAATAGCATACGTTCCATAAGCACGTAAACGTACCGCACCAAACTCCTTATCACGTAACATAATAGGGTTCTTTGTACCCCATTTTAAATCAACAAATTGTTTGGTATTACAAAAATAGACTTCTGCTTTAAAGGGGGACTGAAAACCATGATCCCAGTGTTGCAACGTTGATAGTATGGGTAGATTTTTAGTCTCTAATTCATACATTCCCGGTGCAATAACATCAGCAATTTCACCCTCATTAACAAAGACAGCTAACTGTGATTCACGTACTGTTAGTTTTGCACCATATTTAATCTCATCACCATAACGCTGAAAGCGATAAATGATGGTGTCATGACTATCATCCATCCATTCAATAACATCAATGAATTCTGCAAAAAATCTATCAAATAATCCCATAACTTATCTCCCCTTTTACTTTAATTCAACTTGTTCAGCTTGCTCTTCTGCCCGTGCTTTAGCTGATATCAATGCCTCATGTAGATCTGTTTCCATCTCAGTAAGTTCCGTCACTGCACGATGTCTTGCTACACGACCTTCCTCTGCAATCTGTAAACTGTCGTTAATTGAAGTAATTATCGAGTCATTTGCTTTACGTACTGATTCAATATCAAAAATGCCACGCTCAATTTGTTTGCGTACTTCAAGGTTACCCTGTTGAAGATTTTCAGCATTAGATTCTAATAGATCATTCGTTAAATCGGTTGCACTTTTAACCGAATCAGCAGCAGCACTCATACGGAAAATAGTTAATGCCTGAGCTAACTGGTTTTTCCATAAAGGTACGGTATTAATCAGTGTTGAATTAATTTTGGTAATCAGTGATTTATCATTTTCCTGTATCATGCGGATACTAGGTAAACTCTGCATGGCAACTTGGCGAGTTAGGCGAAGATCATGTATCCGTCGATCTAAATCATCCCGTGAGCTTCGAGTATCACGAAGCTTTTGTGTAAGAAGCACATCTTTATTTTCAGTGTCAGCTTCTGCCATCATCTTAGGCAAAATATTTTTATTAATTTGGCTCAGCTTTTCTTCACCCGCAGCAATATAGTGTTCAAGACTGTGGAAGTATTCTAAATTAGCCTCATAAAGCTTATCAAGCGAGATAATATCATGCAGTAATAAGCCCTTATGATCTTCAAGATCATCGGTAATAATAGTAATTTGCTCTTTAATATCATCGTATTTAGCAATAAAAGCAACAACAGGTTTTGCCTTACCAAATAATTTACTAAAGAAACCTACTTTTTTATTCGGGTTTAGCTCATCAATATCAAAACCTTTGATAGCCACCACAATATCATTCAATGATTTACTGGCATTACCAAGGTCTTTGTTTTTAACCCCATTAAGCATCTCTTCTGAGATTGTGCTCATGTCTTCTTGAGCATCAGCACCAAAGAAAAGGATGCTATTGCGATCATCCATATTAATCTGTTCAACCAATGATGTGATTACTGTTTTATCATCACTATTTGCTTCTGAATAGCTCACAATATCGTGACTGATTTTTGTTTTTTTTAATACAGTATCTAGTATCTCTTCACCGACCTTAGTCGTTGTTGTTATTTGGTTTTCAGGCATCATGTATTCCTGTTGTTCCTATTGTTTTATACGGTTGTGATTAAAAGATTAATATTTTTTAAGTGTTTCTTTAAGCTGAGTTTCTAATACTTCGATTTTAACATCGAGATCAAATTGATTGTTTTTATTCAGTTTATTTTGTTGGTGTTCAAAAGTTTCTTCGATTGAATCCAATACTTTGTAAAAATCACCTTTGAGCACTTCAGTCATCGCCTTTTTTTCATTGGTATCGACATATTTTTCAGTGACTTCGTGTGCTCCTTTTAGATAAATTCTCAAAAACTTCCGTGCTTTATCTAAGTCACGAGGGTCTTTTTCAATCGTAGTAAGGATTCCTTCTGCTTTACTAATGATGCGGTCAAGTTGCTCCTTAATATTAATATCAACAATGGCTCGTTGAGCGGTTCGTAATCCTTTAATATTAATTTCAGCGGCTTCTAAGGCTTTAATAACATCTTCTGTTGATACACCAAAGTTTAGTGCATTGTTCTTATCTTTTCGTGGATCTAGCCCATAGGAAAAAATAAAGCCTAATAAGGTGGCTGAGGCAAAAAGTATACTGCTAAGCAATCCGTACTGAGTGAGAAAATAAGCACTCAAGCCTGTACATAGGCTTAAAATAATAGCACCTACTGTTTTATAGGGCGTATCTGGCGCTTTAGCAATAGTATTTTTTACAAATTGTGATTCTAACTTTAAGCCATGGCGGGTAATAATGGCAGCAATGAGAAACCCTGCTGAGCTTAGTGCTAGCAGTAAGGTCTTAATAACATCACCAGAGATCAAAGAAAAGAGTGTTGCTATCAGAATAGGCACAGGGAGTACATAAAGAAGCGTGCCCTTTAGACCATAGCGGACTTCATGAATGATATCTTTTGAATCGTTAATGCGTTTAATATTAGACATATTTTTAATAGATGAATGATTTTATAGGTTTAAAGTGTTGTGATAAATACTTTTATAGCAATAATGCCAACACTGGCGACTAAAAGTAATAAGCCTAATAATTTTTTTAATGCATATGGCAAAATAAGCTCCTTGGATCAAATAAATAGGATGTTGGTGATATATATAGGTATTTTTTACATAAATACAAGCTCAAGGTTTCAGTTTGAGGGTTTTACAAGAGTAAATTTTCGTGGTAGCGACGTTAAAAACAGTCTAAAGGTTTTTATTCTCTCCAGTAAGCTGTGCTTTTTATTCAGATTTTACTTTTTTTGTAAAAAGTTTCACTCATGTAAAACTCTCAATTTATTACTCTTAGGAATCTAGTTTCTTAATTGCAAGGAATCATGACACTTTCAATACCATCAGGTTTAATCTATTCGAGCAGTGGTACTTGTGTGTAAAATTCATGCAATGTATGATTATAACGCTAAAGAAGTGGATTTAGGAACAATTTTGATGAGGGCTATCATGATCTGTTGCTAATAACTGAGAACTTTTAATAACCATACCAAATATCAGTATCTATTCTAAATATTACCTCATTCTAGTTAATAATAACGCAGAAACCTTGCACTTGGGCGTATTACGAGGCAATCTGAGGCTATAGGTTGATCATTTTTCACTGAAGAAACGAGAAAATAAACAATGAAGATAAATCATAATATTACTAAAGCAGTTATTCCTGTTGCAGGGCTAGGCACAAGAATGCTACCTGCAACAAAAGCCATTCCAAAAGAAATGTTACCTGTTGTCGACAAGCCATTGATTCAATATATTGTTAATGAATGTGTGGCAGCAGGTATTACTGAAATTGTCTTGGTGACACATTCTAGTAAAAATGCCATTGAAAATCATTTTGATACCAGCTACGAGCTAGAGTCAGAGCTAGAAAAGCGTGTTAAGCGTCAACTATTAGATGAAGTTCGAGCTATTACACCTGAGCATGTAACGATTATGCAAGTAAGGCAAGGTGTTGCTAAAGGACTGGGTCATGCCATTCTTTGTGCATTGCCAGTGATTGGCCCTGAGCCTTTTGCCGTTTTATTGCCTGATGTGTTAATCGATGAAGTACAGTCAGACCTTGCGACTGAAAACCTTGCTCACATGATGCGTTTATTTGATAAAAATCAGCAGAGCCAGATTATGGTTGAAGCCGTGCCTAAGGAAGAGGTAAGTAACTATGGTGTGGTTGATATTAATGGCACCGACCTTGGTGCTGGTGAATACTGCCAGATTAGTCAAGTGGTTGAGAAGCCACTCCAAGATGAAGCGCCGTCTAACTTAGCCATTGTGGGGCGTTATGTATTGTCTGCTCAGATATGGGATTATTTAAAGAAAACTCGCCCTGGTGCAGGTAATGAGATTCAAGTCACTGATGCCATTGAAATGCTCGTTAAGGACGAAGTCGTTAATGCTTATAACATCACTGGTCAAAGCCATGATTGTGGTTCTAAGCTTGGCTACATGAAAGCAAATTATATTTATGGTTTACGTCATGAATTAATTGGTAAGGAATTTACTGAGTTTGTAGCAAAACAGTAGGTTTCTCTGTAAAGGGGCTTTGGGTCATCATTGTTCAGAGTTCCTTTCATTGACCTACTATGATAAATTAGGTGAATCCCCTTCTTATTATGAATAGATAAATATATGAGCTATCAAGTACTTGCTAGAAAGTGGCGACCACAGAATTTTACCGAAATGGTGGGTCAACAGCATATTATTAAAGCACTAGCAAATGCCTTTAAAGAACAACGCTTACATCATGCTTATTTATTCACAGGGACACGAGGTGTTGGAAAAACAACGTTAGCTAGAATTCTGGTCAAGTGCTTCAATTGTGAAACAGGTATTACTGCAGAGCCTTGTGGTACTTGTAGCTCCTGTACAGAGATAACGGAAGGGCGTTATATTGACCTGATCGAGGTAGATGCAGCATCACGAACGAAGGTTGAAGATACCCGTGAGTTATTAGAAAATGTGCAATATATGCCGAGTCGGGGTCGCTTTAAGATTTATCTTATTGATGAAGTCCATATGTTATCAGGGCATAGTTTTAATGCTTTGTTAAAAACGTTAGAAGAGCCTCCTGAACACGTTAAATTTGTTTTTGCGACCACTGACCCACAAAAGCTTCCAGTGACTATTCTTTCACGTTGCTTGCAGTTTAATTTAAAGCGCTTATCGCTGGATCTTATTGAAAGCCATCTTGCTTTATTAATTAAAAATGAAAATATTAGCTCTGATGCTGAAAGTTTAAAATTATTAGCACGAGCAGCAGATGGCAGTATGCGTGATGCATTAAGCTTGTTGGATCAAGCGATTGCGTATGGTGCTGGAAGTCTTGAGCTGGAAGGCATTAGTAATATGTTGGGCTTATTACCTGCTGATCGTATGGCGATATTGGTACGGTCTGCTCATGAGGGTAATGCGGAACAATTGATGCAGGCTATTGAGGATATGGCAACATTAACGCCTGATTTTGAAGCAGCTGCTGATGGCTTAATTTCATTCTTACATCAAATTGCGGTTTACCAAGCAACGCCTAGTATCTATACTGATAATGAGCATATTAGTGTACTCGCTAAGGTATTAAGCCCTGAAGATATCCAATTGTATTATCAAATTGCTCTACATGGACGACGAGATTTAGCGCTTGCTGTTGATTGTCGCTCGGGTTTTGAAATGATGTTATTGCGGATAATGACATTTAGACCCGCAGGTACTGATGATATACCGCTAGCTTCTGTTGAGTCTAAAAAAAAATTAACTGAAGTGGTGACGGATACGGTTAGCGATAAGGGACATTTGATTGAAGAGATTCAGAATGATTATTCCCCCCGTGTTGCCGAAAATGAATCTATTCATAGTCATGAGACTTTAAAACCTCTAGAGCCGTTGCTTAATGAGCGGAGAATAGAAACTCCTCCTGTAGAGCCTGAGCCTGTTGCTGAAATAATTAAAACAGTGGAAGTAGTAAAAGAGGTCATAGTGCCCGAAAAGGTTGAGCCTCCAGAAGCTAAAAAAATAGTTGTTAACGCTGAACCCGTTGTTAATAGGACTAAAGCGACAGAGAGTATAGAAAAAATAGAGCCTAAGAAAGTAGAGCCAATACAGCCATCCCAAGATAAAAAGAAAGAAAATACAGGGAATATTTGGCATGAAGTGGTTGATAAACTTAAGCTAGAGGGAATGAACTTACAGCTTGCACGACATTGTACAATAGGACATCAAGATGATGAAAATATTACCTTATTACTGGATAAGGTAGCTAGCCAACTGTATAGCCAGACTGCTGAAACATTGATGCAAATAGCCTTGCAACAGTATTACCATTCATCAGTTAAGCTCACCATAAAAGTAGCAGAAAATACGGCTGAAACTCCTGATCAACGTACACACCGTCAGCAAGAAGAGCGTCAAACGGGAGCGGAACAGGCTATTTATAACGATCCGTTTGTCGTTGAATTGCAGAAAAAACTAGCAGCACAAGTGATTCCGAACTCAATAAAGTTACAGTAGCAACCTAGCTGATGTATACTTTGAAAAGCATCTGTTAGGAAAATGAAGTTCCTTAGGAATGAGACTTGAATAGCAGAACTGGCGAAAGCCTTATTAGACAAAAATTATAGGAATTGATATGTTAAAAGGTGGTTTGGGTGGGATAATGAAGCAAGCCCAAAAGATGCAAGAAGATATGAAAGCGGCGCAAGAAGAAGTTGCTGCGTTAGAAATTACGGGTCAGTCTGGCGGTGGTTTGGTTTCTGTCTTATTAAATGGCTCACATGAATGTAAGCGTGTCATGATTGATGACAGCTTGATGTCTGATGACAAAGAAATGCTTGAAGACCTTGTTGCTGCGGCAATGAATGATGCTGTACAGCGTTTATCAGAAGAATCACAAGAACTGATGTCAAAAGTAACGAATGGCGTGAACTTACCTGGTGGAATGAGCCTACCGTTTTAAATGAGTGATGTTTCTGCATTACAGCATTTAATCAACTCCCTCACTTGCTTACCGAGTGTGGGCAAGCGTACTGCACAACGTATGGCATTTCATATTCTTGAAAATGATCGAGGCGCAGGAAGTGAGCTTGCTGTTGCTTTATCATCCGCAATAGAAAAAATAGGACACTGTCAGCGTTGTAGAACATTGACGGAAAATGATTATTGTCGACTCTGTTTAGATAAAGGACGTGATGAATCACAGCTCTGTGTGGTAGAAAATCCTGCAGATGTACTGGCAATAGAGCAAGCTGCACACTTTCGGGGGTATTATTTTGTTTTAATGGGCAAGTTATCACCATTAGATGGTGTTGGACCAGAAGAGCTAGAGTTAGATAAATTAGATGCTATTCTGGCAGAAGGTAAAGTCACTGAGTTAATCCTTGCGACTAACCCATCGATTGAAGGTGAAATGACGGCGCATTATATTAGTCAGCTTGCAGTAAAGCAGTTGATTAATACAACACGTATCGCACACGGTGTTCCGATTGGTGGGGAGTTGGATTATGTGGATAAGGGAACGTTGGCACATGCCTTTAGTGGTCGGCAACAATATTAAACAAGGTAATACTTATGTCAGATTGCTTATTTTGTAAAATCGTTGCGGGAAAAATACCTGCTAAAATACGTTATGAAAATGATGATGTGCTTATCTTTGATGATATCGAAGGACAGGCACCTTTACACTGTCTCGTTATTCCTAAAAAACATATCGCCACTTTAAATGATTTAACGCTCGATAATCATCAACTTATTGCTAAGATGTACTTGGCTGTAAAAGAGTTTGCAAAACAAGAGGGTATTGCGGAACAAGGGTATCGTACTGTGATTAATTGCGGTGAACAGGGCGGACAAACTGTCTACCATATTCACTTGCACCTGCTTTCAGGTCGGAATCTGCAATGGCCTCCAGGTTAGAAGGCTGAACGCTTGTCAAGCCTTCTATTAAAAATACTTCTGTAACTCAATTTGTACAAAGCTATCTTTTTCAACATTGCGTAATGGATTATTATTATCAATATCAATCAGTTTTTGTGCTTCTATATTGAGTTTGACACCTTTGCCAATACGACGACTCCCTTCGACTCTAAAGACTTTACTTTGATCATCTAAATCAATAAAAGTACCTGCTAAAAACTCAGTACCTTCTGTATCATTTAAGCCAAGACGTGCACCAAGAAATAGATCATTCTGAAGCGGTGCATTAAGAGCATAACCACGTGAGTCACGATGGTACTCAGCCAGTAAGCCAAGATCTGCACCTGTGCTACCTAGACTGGGTAGAGAATATTCAAAACCACCAACTGCTGCACTGTGGTTCTCCGCTTTGGTATCACGATGAATGGTTTCAAGCTTCCATAGCCATGCTTCACCCGTATATTGCAAATCCAAACCTGCTTGTCGTACCAAGGGATAGTGCTGTTTTAATACACCACTGGCGAGATTGGGAGTCAATTGTGGTGTGCGTGATGTGCCATCAAAATAGCTTAGCCCGACATCTAGCTTATCAAAAGTATGATTCAAGCGTGCTGCATAATCAATATGCTTGTCTTTTTTTGAGGACTCATAGCTAACATCATGAGTATCAACAGGCAAGCTACCACGAAAACGACCATTAGCTCCAACAAAAGTGCGTTCACGAAAATAGGGGAGAATATAGACATTAAGTGTACCGTTATCATGGATACGGCTCATTCTAAACATAGGTTGCCCTAGCTTATCCTCACCATCAACCCCTTCAACTCCATCGGTCTGGTTAATAATATCAACGAGGTGTTGAGATTCAGTGACACCCCAAAATACTTTACTAATACCGCCTTGAAATTCCCAATCACCTTTTGCCATGGTGAGATCAAGCTGACGAATATCACCGTGAGTCCGTTCTGGATCTTTAGAGTCTTTGCGGTAGAAGGGAATAAAGCTCAATACATTATGGTCATTATTCCACTTATGTTTATATTCTGGTTGTAAGCTAAGTGATAAACCTCCTGATTTTTGCCCTGTATAAGCGGGGTCATCAAGAAAATAACGACCTTCAAGACCAATTTTTCCTGATAAGTCATTGGCTTGTAATGTTGTTGATAGCAATAAACTGGTAAGAAAAATTAGTTTTTTATGTATTGATTTCATAATGATCTTCTTGTTTTTATTTTAATAATGCGACCTTTGTATGAGAGTAGCAAAAGGTCTTCATACAAAGGCTTCAAATATGAGCTTAAGCCCAAGTTGCCGCTTTATCGTGATAAGGCATTCTTATTAAAATCACGCTTACTTAAACCCGTACGAAATTTGTAATTGCTCCACTGTAGAACGGTACTTTTACCCGTTAGATGATTTTGCATATTCATCACACCCGGTCGCCAATATCTGCCTAAAAATTGCTGATAGCCAGAGAATACTAGTGTTTTCATTTTGCTCCCTTTGCGATCATAAAATTCAGATTTTACTAAACGATATCCTTTGGTATCCATCCAGCTAATCTGTTTGCTATAGCCTGAATATTTATAAGCAGGGATACGTTCACCAACATGGCATGTCCAGCCATTACCACAAGGCTCTAAGCGTAGATATTTATAGGTATATTGTTCCACTTCTTGAGAACCTAAATCCTCAAAGGCAAATTCACTACCCATAAAAGGACCTGATTTATTACGTGAATTAATACGTTTCACACGTTTTAAAGTAGGCAGGTAAAGCCATTGATCATTCGCTCTTAGACCATGAGAAAAAGTCAGCATTGATGTACCTTTTACATCTGCAGGACTATCAAATAAAGATAATGATTTATCACCATCTCCTCTAACTTCTAATACCTTGCTACGAATCTTACGTGTACTTGTTTGACCCGCACGATTTCTTAGCGTCATCATCATGTCTGCCGTTGTATCACCAAAGCCAATATTTTGTGCATCAGCTTCTTTTGCAATACGTAGACCTTTTTGTTCTGCTGTTTCTGCTATTGCATTGACTGCAAGTAGGCTCATTACTATTGGTAATATACTTTTTGTCATTATTTTAATCATTTTATTTTCCTTAATTTATAGCAATTGATAGGCATCCCATCTTATCCTGATGGGATAATAAATAAATCAGGCTTATTTCATAGGAAGCACTGATTCTGTTGTTGTTACTTTCTTCGTCTCACCTTGACTTAGCCAGCCATCTAGTTTGATGAGTAAAGGCGGTAATAATAGAAAATCTGTGAGTAGTGCAAAGGCAATAACAATTGAGGTCAATAAGCCCATGCCAGCATTTAACTCAAAAGATGAGGTCGCCAATACAAGAAAACCACCAATAAGTGCTATAGAGGTTACCCATAAAGCAACACCCACGGTTGAAAAGGCATAACGAATCGCATCTTCTGCGCTCAGGTTTTGCTCTCGGCGGGCGCGAATATATTTACTTAAAAAGTGGATCGTATCATCGACAACAATTCCCAGTGTCATCGCGGTGACTACCGATAAAGCCAGCCCAATTTCACCATCGAAAACTGCCCAGAACCCAAATGCCATTCCCGCAGGAATAAGGTTAGGAACAAGGCTTAATAAGCCATAGCGAACAGAGCCTAGTGCAATAATTAAGATAAGGGAAATCAAAACCAAGGCAATAGTGGTACCTGTTAACATGCTGAGAATATTTTTCATACCAATATGAGCAAACATAATGGTTGGACTTGATCCCATACCTCGAATTAAGGCAGTGTTATCCTTCATCCATGTATCGACACGTTGCTCAAAGGCCAAGACTTCCTTAGTAGAAATAGTCTCTAGGGTAACGCTTAAACGAGTGCTTCTCTTGTCAATGTCAATTTGATTATTAAGGTCTAAACCATAAGGTAATGACATTTCATACAGTAATAAATACTGTGCTGCCATTTCACGACTCTCAGGCAATCGATACCAGTTTTCATCATCGCCATGCATATTACGATTCAGTCGTTTAAAAGTATCCGCAATCGTATTGACATGAATCACCTCAGGCTGTGCACGTAGCCATTGAGATAATTGATCGATTTGTGCGAGTACCTCTGGCTCTGAGATACCTCCTGTTTGCTTTGAATCTAATGAATAATCAATAAAGTAGACACCCGTCATATTTTTAACAACAATTTCAGTATCCGTACGGAAGGGAATACGCTCATCAAAATATTCTACATAAATATCATTTAATTCATTTTTAGGAATTAGTGCAACCATCACAATAGTCAAAGAAATCATGCTAATGAATAAGATTTTTTGCTTGGCAATAACCCAGTCTGCAAAGTGAATCATGGTTGATCGCATGATCGATTCTTTCTTTGTTGGCTTAACTTTAGAGGGTAATAAGGTTGCAATAGCAGGGAGCAAAGTGACTGAAAAGACAAAGGCAGCCATGACACCGATTGCGGCAATATTACCTAAATCTCTAAAGGGGGGGGCATCACTAAAGTTAAGTGATAAAAAGCCAATAGCCGTTGTTAAGGAGGTAAGGAATATGGGACTAAAGTTAATCCGTATACTCTCAATCATTGCGGTATTTTTATCAATTCCCTGACGCATTTGATGCATCCATGTTGATAAAATATGTACACCATCAGCGACCGCTAGCGTTAATATAATGACAGGAGCAGACATAACGGGTGGGGAGAGCTGTATGCCAATCCAGCCTGCTAACCCCATTGCGGTTATAATTGAGAAAGAAATGACTAATATGGTGGCAAGAATACCGTTAAAGCTACGCAAAAGCAGAAGAGCAATCAGTAATATCAATATAAAGGTCATTGGGATTAAATTTGACAAATCGTACTTAGATGCTTCGGCAAAGGCATTGTTCAACATGGCAATGCCTGTCAGATAAACATCTAGCTCAGGATAGGTCTGATTGATATAAGCTTTTATCTTCCGTGTATGAGTCACCACCTCAGGTAAAATAGTGGTTATATCACCGTCAGTGGGTATTTCAATGATAATGTTAATGGCTGACATATGCGCTTGTTTTGATATTAGTCGATGTACTAATAACGGCTCATTGACTGCAATTTTTTCTATTTTAACTAGCTCTGCATCACTAAGGCTTTTTGCATTTTCATACAAATTAGCAACGGATAACTCATCCTTAGTCGATTCAGTATGTTGATAATTAGCCAGTGAATCGACTCGTATCGAATTGGGGGTTTTCCATGCACGTTCGGTAATATCTTCAATGGCAGCCAATGTTTCACGGGTGAAAACTTTACCATTTTTAGGTGCAAGTGCTATTAAGACATTATCATTTTTAGTATAGGTGTTTTGTAGGTTTTCAAATGCCACTAAATGCTTATCAGTTTTATCAAAAAATATTCTATAGTCATTAGTAAAAGTAAGGTTCTTGGCTCCTAATCCGATGAAACCGACCATGGCAATCACTAGGAGTAATGCTTGCCATTGCCATTGTAATAATAACTTTGTATATTGCTTTATCATTTACATACCTTACTGTTTATTTAATCGTTGACTCAGAGCGAAATATTTCTAAATGATGGATCAAGCCCCCACCACATTCCATTATCACCTCTAAACTTTGTGCGCTTTTAGCCAAGCCCATACAGCCTTCAAGTGTGGCTATAAATAAAATAGCGAGCTGCCGTGGATTCGCCTCTTTACGCACATTACCTGCTAGTTTTCCGCGTTCAATGGCGGATTCTAGTGTCTTTCTCCACAGGTCATAAATAGCCACTGTGCGTTGTTGAAAGCCTTCATCGATGGGAGACATTTCTTGTGTTAGATTATTAACAGGGCATCCTAGGCGTGCATCTTCTTCAGTCATATTCTGACCTGTTTCAATAAGAATTTTTTGAATAATCGGAATAGGATCATCTGTCTTATCCAGTGGTTCTATCCAGATCTGTTGGATAAAGGCTAAGATAATTTCATCAACTACTGCATAACCTAGTTCTAATTTATTATTGAAATGATGGTAAAGCGCACCTTTTGTAATCCCTGTATCTTTTAATATTTTACTTAAACTGGCTGCCTGAAAGCCTACTTTATGTATTTCATCAAATGCAGCTTCTAATAATTTTTGACGAGTTTGCTCTCCACGCCCATGATGAGATGCACAGGCAGGGCACTTCCATAAGTGCCACCATGGATGATTTTTTGTTGTATTTAAAAGGCTCATTTTATTTACCATACCGATCAGTATGGTTACGATACATACATACTGGTCGGTATGCAATAATTTTGTTTGCTTGTTTTTTGTTAATTGGTAATAAGTTTTATTGATTAAGCACATAACAATTATCACCAGTAATCTGGATTTTAATACCACTAGTATCATTAGGTATCCTGCTTTTTTTAACCCTTACTATTCTTCTTAGTGTGATAAAAAAGCTACATCATTACAGATAACTTCTGTTACTAATTAATTAATAAACAAGGAAATTTGGATGTCTAAAATAACTAAAGGAGGATTAGCTCTTGCATTATTTGCAATCGCCTCTGGTGTTCAGGCTAATGTTGCTCAAATAACATCTATTAATGGTAAGGCCGTTGTTGTTCGTAACAACTATAGCTACCTTGCTGAAAATGGTATGTTATTAGAAAAAGGCGATATCATTCGTTGTATTACTGGTAATGTTCAACTACAGTATTCATCATGTGTGAGTCATGTAAAAACGTCTCATCAGGTGACTATGGATGCAGCACGTCCTTGCCCTACAGGAACTCCAGCTAAAAAAACGGATTTAAAAACTCCAAAGGCTGGTCATCGTAATGTACAACAAAATGCTCAACGTAAAGCTAATGCTCAACGTAAAGCACGGGTGCAAAATGCTAAGCGTAAAGAAGCTCAGCAACGTGCTAATAATGCGAAGAGAAGAAGTCTTGCTCAGAAGAATGCACAGAGAGGCACACGCGGTAATGCTCAGCGTAGAGTGAATACTCAGTATCGTTCAGGTGCGAGATCAACAGCAAGAACAAATACTCAGTACCGAAGTTCTGCTCAGCGCAATGTAAGAGGTAGTACAGCAAAACGTACGACTCAACATCGGGCAACTTATGGTGGTAATACTCATACAACGCAACACTCTGGGTATGGTACTAACTATGTTGATCTTAGTCCTTCACATGGTCATGCTGCTCGTCGTGGTTTAAACGTTAAAAAGGTTGCGATGATTACAGCTGGAGTTGTTGGTATTGCTGCTATTGCACATGCTTTAAATAAAAACTCATCAAGTTCATCAAGTAATACACCTGTTAGCCCTTAGGACTAATACGAAGGTTTCATAGTGTGAATAAGGGTGTCTTTTTTGGGATGCCCTTATATTTTTATTGAGACTTATTATTGCAAATGACTGTGGTTCCAAGTCAAGTAATTAAATTAGTTTTTCATTCTATAGATATCCTTATCAAGTTACAAACTCGAAAAAATAATCCAAAGGTTTAAAGCAAGATTATATTACCCCAAAAGTCTAGACAGCTTTTTCAAATTTCTTATTGATCAATCGACTGCTTTTAACGCCTGATTTGTTGCTATGCTTTTCCTATAAACATCCATTGGTTTCTTATACTCAAGCGTCTACTCTAAGCATTTAGTCCTTCAAATTAACCTTAACGCTGACAATTGCGAGATTTCAAGCGCATCATAATCGATGAGTTAGAGCCTGCCATTGAATGAGCATTATTATTACCTTTCAATCGGGCAGAAATCACCACCGACAGCATCGTATTTTGACCACAACCCGACCAAATATTTGCTAGAGCACTGAGTTGATCTTGTAGAAAATAGCGCTTTGTTTCTGGGCCATTAAAATCAACGACATATTTATCACTGTATTTACCTGCAAAATTAAATACGGTCATCATTCTGGCTAAGTTGTTTTTAGCAAGTACAATATCACCCTTATAACTTGCAGATTTTAAAGAAATACTCATTCCTTTTGCTACATTGATAGGCACTCTAAGAGAGCAAGTCTTATGATGATTAAATTGATTACGACCTTTGTTTTGTACCTTAAGTTTTTTAAATTGAATATTAATGAGGTTAGCGGATGATAAAGAAATATCAACAGAACCTTTAGGGCAAGCATTACCATCATAAATCACATCACCTAGTACAAGTGCATTGCGATTAGCATAAGCTGAAGGTATCAAAAAAAGTAAAGTAACCAGAGCTAATAGAGTACTGCTTAGTGTTTTTATTATTGATTTCATAAGGATAACCTATATGCGAATAAGTTAGTGTAAAATGATGATAATCATTTTGCGATGTGTTTTAAATATGCTGAATTCAGCATATAACACATTAATGTAAATTTTAGAAAAACTGTAGAATCGAATAAATCCGACCCTACAGCATGTTTTGAGAAATACCATCAGTCCCTACATAGAGAGACACCTATCTTAAATAAAAGTTTCATCATATTGATATTATTAAAAATATTTATAAGTGAGTAGAGCAATTAATGCGCTGATTTAATCCGTAAAGTACTAATCATTAATATGAGAAAACTATACCCTAAAATGGGCCAATTGCTTAAATAGACATACGGTGTTGCCCCTTGGTATATCTTTGCTTCACCGCTAATCGCTGCTAGCTGATAGGCTGGTGCTGTTGCTATTACCTTACCACGCTGATCAATAATGCCCGAAACACCAATGTTGGTAGATCGTAACATATAACGTCCTGTTTCCAGAGATCGCATTCTAGCAATTTGCATATGTTGATAAGGTTCTAAAGAGCCAGTAAACCAGCCATCATTGCTGAGATTGATTAATAAACCTGCCGATGGCAAGCCTTTAATCATTTCTTCACCAAAGGCATCTTCATAACAAACGGATAGTCGTGCTTGATGTCCTTGAACAAGTAAATTAGTCGGTCCCGTTCCTTTGCCAACATTATCATAGGGTAGGTCGATCCATTGTTTTAACCAGCCCATGTATTTCAATAAGGGAACATATTCAGAAAAAGGCACAAGATGCTGTTTTGAATAAATATCTCGCCTTTCTGCGTTAATGACTAAAATACTATTCTCTGTCGTCGCTGGCTTATGTTTCATATTACGATAGAAGCCACCAATAATGAGGTCAGTCTTTGTTTCTTTTGATTTCTGTTGGAGTGGATTAAGCACCTTATCAAAATGCTGGCTAAAATATCCTGCAATGGCTGTTTCTGGCCAGATAATCACATCAGCATCCCAATGCTCTTGAGTCTTCTTCATATAAAGATCAAGAGTTGGCTGTAAATATGCTTTTCTCCATTTATTTTCCTGTGCAATATTGCCTTGAATCATGACTATTTTAAGGCTTTCCCCTGTAGGAGATACCCAGCTCACTAAGCTTAAACCATAGCTCAAGATGACTATGCTGATACTCAGTGTTGCAACAATACGATAAGACTTAGATTGAATAAATAAAATAACCAGACTGGCTGATAGTAGAATACTCAGATAGCTCACACCTAATGTTCCTAGTACTGGAGCAATACTACTAAGAAAATTATCAATATGACTATGACCCAGCAACAACCAAGGAAAGCCAGTAAATACCCATCCACGAAAAGCTTCACCCACAACCCATGCAATAGGGAAGAGCAATAATATTTTAATCGGTAGTGATGCGAGTCTAAAACGGTAAGTAATCAAACCCTGTAATAAAAAGACTAAAGAAAGTACTAAGATATAAATTAAGGTAAATAAAAGGGCTAAAGCAATATGCGCATGGGAGAAGAAGTACATCGCATTAAACACCCATGACACCCCGCTACCAAATAATCCTAGTGCAAAGAGGTAATTTAAGCCCAAATGTTGTTTTAAAGTCGTTGCTGTATTCAGTGAATAGAATAGGGCGGCTGGTGCAATAATGGCAATAATACTGATATTAATGGGTGCAAAAGCCAGTGTTAATGATAAGCCTGCAATAAATACAAGCAGGTAGTGACCTATTGATAGATTCTTATTTTTATTAATCATCGAGTGGCTCAAGTTGTTTAACTTCTAATAATTGAATACAACGTCCATCACTACTTAACACCGTAAAAGTAAAATCATTGTGGAATAGTTGCTCGGACTGATGAGGTATTTTACCAATGAGATGAGTGACAAAACCCCCAATAGTATCAAAGTGACCCGACTCCAGTTGGCTATCAAAGAATGTATTAAATTCTGTTAAATGGGTTAAAGCATTGACTGTATAAAGCCGATCACCATTGGATTGGATATTAGGCTTTTCCGTTTTATCATGTTCATCATCAATTTGACCAACAATCTGTTCTAGAATATCTTCAATGGTGACGATACCCGACAATCCACCATATTCATCAATAATCATTGCCATGTGGTTACGACTTTTTTTAAACTCAGAAAGTAATTTATTGAGCCGTTGTGTTTCAGAGGCAAAAATAGGGGGGCGAATAATATCATCAATATCAAATGACTGCTCATCACCCAAAAATTTCAACAAATCTTTAGCATGCAGAATACCATCGATATCATCTTTATTTTCATCAATTACAGGATAGCGAGAGTGCCCTGTATCCAACACTTGATTGAGAATATCTTTGAAATTGCTATCACGCTGAATAAAGTTCACTTGTGAGCGAGTCAACATCACATTACGTGCTTGTAATTGATCGACCTGCATCACACCTTCAATCATGCCTAAAGCCTCATTGGCAATAAGACCATCATTATGGGCGCGTCGAATAGTATCCGTGAGCTGTAACTTAGTGGTTACAGGGTGTCGTTGATCTTCAGGATTATTATTGATGAATTTTTTCCACCAATCTTTAGATAATAAGCTTGGTGCGGGTATGACAGATTTATTCATAGTTTGAAATAAGATATGGGTTTTTTATATTTAATTTTTCTAGTATTTTAATTTCGAGTGACTCCATTGCTTGAGCCTCGTTATCCTCAATATGATCATAGCCTTGTAAATGTAAAATGCCATGAATCAATAAATGCGCCCAATGATTTTCTACAGAAACTTTCTGTTGCTGTGCTTCTGTATCAACAACGTCAGCACATAACACCAGATCACCTAAATGTTCTATTGGCATTTCAATCGGTGGTGCTTCAAATGGGAAAGACAATACATTAGTTGCATAGTCTTTCTCTCGGTATTGCAGATTTAAAGACCGTGCTAATGCTTTGTCAACAATTTCTATATTGATAGTACAAGGCTTTTCCCCAAAATATGCCAACGCTAGCCAGTCACTTATTCTAGCGTAAGTTGGTAGCTGATGGTTATCATTTATTCTAGTAATATTGAGATTTAACTCTATTAAGCTCATTCAGACACACTATCATAAGCATCAATAATTCGCTGTACTAGCGCATGTCGAACCACATCTTTATTAATAAAATGAGTAAAGCTAATATCTTTTACCCCTTCTAATATCGGCACAATCTGCTTCAAACCTGATTTTTGGTGGCTGGGTAAATCAATTTGTGTAATATCACCTGTCACCACCGCTGTCGAGCCAAAACCGATACGAGTCAGAAACATTTTCATTTGTTCAGGTGTGGTGTTTTGTGCCTCATCCATAATAATAAAGGCATCATTCAATGTACGCCCACGCATATACGCCAGTGGTGCAACCTCAATAACATTCTTTTCAATTAATCGGGCAACCTTCTCAACACCCATAAATTCATAGAGAGCATCATACATCGGACGTAAATAAGGGTCGATTTTTTGTGAGAGATCACCTGGTAAGAAGCCTAAACGCTCACCCGCCTCTACCGCAGGGCGCACTAATAATAATCGACGCACTTCATCGCGCTCAAGTGCTTCAACGGCACTGGCTACGGCTAAATAGGTTTTACCTGTACCCGCTGGACCAATACCAAAAGCAAGATCACTGCGTTGGATATTACGAATATAGTCATTTTGGTTTGCACCACGTCCACGTATTAATTTACGTTTCGTTTTAATGCGATAATCTGCGGCACTTTGTGTTTTTACTTTGGTCAAGGATTGATGGTTACCATCGGGCAGTTGGCGTAAAAAAATATCAATAGTTTCAGAGCTTAATTGTTCTTTTTCTGTGAGTTTATACAGGTCTTGGATGAGATTAAGACCTACTTGTGCTTGCTGCTGTGTGCCTTTAATATTAAAAATATTAGCACGATTGTTTATACTAATATTAAGTGCTGTTTCAATCTGCTTTAAATGCTGATCATAAGCGCCACAGAGATTTAATAAGCGCTCATTATCTGCCTCTGCAAACTCAAAGTGAAGGGAAGGTTTAGGCATATCATTGGATGCATTTGACAAAATAAAGTATCACTCCGAAAAGGTTAAAGATTGTACAGACTTTAGTATAATGTTTTTTAGTAAGAAAAGGATAGGAAAAATATGTTACCTCGTGCAAAAAAGCAGTCTCATTTTCAGACACATCATGGCATTGAAACTAAAGATGATTACTTTTGGCTACGTGCTGATAACTGGCAAGAAGCAATGCGTGATCCTGAAAAGCTACCCAGTGAAATTAAGCAATATCTTGAAGCAGAGAATCGTTATTTCAAGTCAGCAATGGCAGGTACAGAATCTCTGCAAAAAGCATTGATAGCTGAAATGCGTGGACGTATTGAAGAAGATGACTCTAGTGTACCTGATCAATGGGATAATTATGCTTACAATACTCGGTATATAAAGGGTTCTGAATATCCAATGATGGTGCGAACGGCTCGCGATGCAGTAGAGGGTGATAAGGAAGAAATCTTACTTGATGGTAATATAGAAGCTAAAGATAAAGATTATTTTGAGCTAGGAGCAACGGAGATTAGCCCTGATCATCAGTATCTTGCATGGTCTGTGGATCAAAATGGTTCGGAGTATTACCAGCTAAAAATTCGTCATTTAACGACAACGAAAGACCTTGATTATAGTATTGCAGATGTCGCATCGCTGGCATGGGGTGATAATCAAACGTTATTTTATACTCGTGTTGATGAAAATCACCATCCTAATAAGATATTTCGTCATACAGTTGGCACTCATCCTGATAGTGATATTTTAGTGATGAAAGAAGAAGATTCACGCTTTTTTATGTCAGTAGACCGTTTATTGTCGGGTAATTATTTATTATTGTCATCGGGTATGAATGATCAAGATGAGCATTGGTTTATTCCTACTCATCGTCTTGATAGCAAGCCACAACTCATCACAGCACGCCAAGATAAGTTGGAATATTCTGTTGAACAGCAAGGTGACCATTTTATTATTGTTACCAATGCGAATGGTGCTGAAGATTTTAAAATTGTATCAGCACCGATTAGTGCACCTCATCAAAAAAATTGGAAAGATATTGTTCCTCATCAATTAGGTCGGATGATTATTGATGTTGAAGTCTATGAGGATTGGTTGATCTGGATGGAGCGTGAGAATGGCTTGCCTAGTATTGTGGTGCGTTATAAAAAGGGCAATGAGGAAAGGATTCATTTTGATGAAGATGCCTATTCTCTTGGGATTCAGGCATCTTTAGAGTATCAAACAGATACGTTACGGTTTAGCTATTCATCACCAACAACACCTTCCAGTATTTATGATTATAATTTAAAAACCAATCAGCGAACCTTACGCAAAGCAACGCAAATCCCGTCAGGGCATAATCCTAGTGACTATATTACTCGGCGATTAATGGCAACGAGTCATGATGGTGAAACCGTGCCTATGACTATTTTGTATCATTCTTCAACCCCTATAGATGGTACAGCACCGTGTTTATTGTATGGTTATGGCTCTTATGGTCATAGCCTTCCTGCTAATTTTTCTTCTAATCGATTGTCATTAGTTGATCGTGGCTTTATTTATGCTATTGCTCATGTGCGTGGCGGTGAGGAAAAAGGTCATTATTGGTATGAAAGCTCCAAGTTTGCAGGAAAGGTGAATAGTTTCCATGATTTTATTGCTGTTGCTGAGAAGCTGATTACGGAGAAATATACCAAGCTGGGACATATTGTTTGTCAAGGAGGCTCAGCAGGTGGGCTTTTAGTAGGGGCTGTTGCCAATATGCGCCCCGATCTTTTTGCTGGGATTATTGGCGATGTACCCTTTGTTGATGTATTGAATACTATTTTAGATGATCGTTTGCCACTGACTCCAGGAGAATGGCTACAGTGGGGTAACCCGATTGAAGATAAGGCAGCTTATGACTGGATTGCGGCTTATTCACCTTATGATAATGTGGTTGCTCAAGATTACCCTGCGATGCTGGTGACAGCAGGGGTTTCTGACCCTCGTGTTACCTATTGGGAGCCTGCTAAGTGGGTGGCTAAATTACGTGAGCTGAAGACGGATAATAATGTTTTGCTATTAAAGACTAATATGACCTCAGGGCACTTTGGTACAACAGGGCGGTTTGCTGCGCTTGAGGATGAGGCTCAGTCTTATGCCTTTGCTTTGTGGGTTGTTAAGTAACTATTTTTGGTGCTCACAATAAAGGACTTGATCGAGTGCAAGATAGCTAATTTATTCATTTAGGACTGCCAGCCCTAAATGAATAAATTAACGTAAAGAAATGATAGACCAATGATTTTTCAGCGCAATTTTCTCCAACTTTTCATCAGGATCAACCGCAATAGCATGATCAACTTGTTCTAATAAAGGTAAGTCATTATGAGAATCACTATAAAAATAACTGCCCTGAAGTGTTGCACTCTGTTGCTGAAGCCATTGATTTAATCGAGTTACTTTACCTTCTTGGAAACAAGGCGTTCCATCAATTTCTGCAACAAAGCGATTATCTATTTGCTTTATTTCAGTAGCAATCAAATGCTCAATCCCAAAGAGATCAACAATAGGTCGAGTAATAAAGCTATTCGTTGCCGTAATCACAACTAAAGTATCTCCTTGTTGCTTATGTTTTTCAACGAGATCCAGCGCTTTCTCTGTAATCAATGGTTTGATTGAATCTTCCAAATAATCTGCTCGCCATTGTAAAAGATCATCTAAGCTATTTTCAGCCAATGGTGTAAAAGCAAAGCGAGTGAATTCAATAATATCTAATGTGCCTTCTTGGTATTGCTCTAAAAAATACTGATTGGCTTCAGCATAGGCTTTTTTATCAACCAGTCCTTTCTTTACTAAGTATTCTCCCCACTCATAATCGCTGTCACCACTCAGGAGTGTATTATCTAAATCAAAAAGTGCTAAAGTTGTCATGCTAAAAATGCCAATAATAAAAAAGCCTATTGTAGCGATTCTTGTTTGATGATTCATCGTTAATATGAAAGAATCCCTAGAGAAAAATTATTAATTTTTATTGTGTTAAAAATAGGTGAAGAAAAAGGAGGCCATTATGATCGATGAAGACGGATATAGAGCAAATGTTGGTATTGTTGTTTGCAATTGTGA
Source organism: Thiotrichaceae bacterium (assembly GCA_023144895.1). Taxonomy (GTDB): domain Bacteria; phylum Pseudomonadota; class Gammaproteobacteria; order Thiotrichales; family Thiotrichaceae; genus HyVt-477. The sequence continues at coordinate 3,111 of JAGLEV010000029.1, read as the reverse complement.
TGGTTTAGTTTTTTGGGGTAAGCGTTTGGGGCAACATTCATGGCAATTTCCTCAGGGCGGAATTGATGAAGGGGAAACACCTGAGCAAGCAATGTACCGTGAGCTCTATGAGGAAATAGGTTTAAAGCCTGATGATGTTGAAATTATGGCAACAACCTCAGACTGGTTACATTACCAGCTTCCCAAGCATATGATTCGTAAAGGTTGTGGTCCTACCTGTATCGGTCAAAAACAACGCTGGTTTTTATTATACTTGGTGAGTTCCGATGCTTCTTTTAATTTACGTTCTACTAATAATCCTGAGTTTGATGGCTGGCGCTGGATTAATTATTGGAAACCTGCCGATGAGGTGATTTACTTTAAACGTAGTGTTTATACTAAGGCACTGGGTGAGCTTGAACCTGCACTAAAAAAAACACAGGAAAAAACTTAACATACTAAGTATTTAAATCATATCGATATTTTTAGCCGATGGAGATAGAATTAAGTCCGCTCTACTCTTTTATTAATGTAGAATTTTATTATTAACAATAGGCTTAAGAGGGCTTATTTGAGCACGAGAAAGGTCTAGTTTCCATTCTGTTTGTTGCAAGCTATCATTAATCACCTTATTGATAATATACAATAGTCGCTTATCTAAAATAAAGTCAATACCTTTGTCGTTCACTCCCTTTAGTGACAAGATGTAACTCTCTTCTTGAGAAAGTTTTAAGCGGGCTTGGCTGAGTAATAAAGGCTGTTCACCCAATGGATAAGATTGTGCTTTCTCCTTAAAGCTTGCTTTGAAATTAATGTTTTCTTCAATCGCTTTTCTTTCAAAATCCATCACCGCTTTTTTATTGCTTGAAGATTGTTGCCCTTTAACAGTGGGAGTCTCATGGATAGCCTGCTGTAATAATGGCTGGACAGCTTCTGTATAACGACGGGTTAGCCAGAAGCGAAACTCTTCTTTATTTGAGGTATTTAAACGTAATAATAATCTATCTTCTTCTTGTACATAACGAATTTGTATTTGTGAGATTTTAGACATGTCGTATAAATTAATCCTTTAAAGATTATTGAGAATAGTTTTTGTTGGTTCAACACGGTTCATTGAATAAAAGTGTAGACCTGGTGCGCCTTGTGCCATCAGCTTTTGACACATTTCTGTCACAAAATCTGTACCCAATTTTTCAATCGAGACAAGATCATCGCCATAACCTTCAAGGCGTTTACGCAACCAACGCGGAATTTCTGCACCTGTTCCATCAGAAAATCGAGCTAACTGGGTAAAGTTAGTAATCGGCATAATACCTGGCACAATAGGAATGGTTATATTAAGCTTTTCACAGCTATCAAGAAAGCGAAAGTAGGCATCAATATTATAAAAATACTGCGTAATTGCGCTATCACTGCCTGCATTGACCTTACGTGCAAAGTTTTCTAAATCATTGTTAAAGTTAGGTGCTTGAGGGTGCATTTCTGGATAGGCGGCGACTTCAATATGAAAGTGATCACCCATTTGTTCACGAATAAAGTGGACTAAATCATTGGCATACTTTAACTCACCAATATCCTGCATACCTGAAGGAAGGTCACCACGTAAAGCAACAATACGTTTGATATCATTATCTTTAAATGTTTGTAATATCTCTAGAATTTGGATTTTTTGAGAACCAACACAGGATAAATGAGGTGCTGCTTCGATCCCTGATTCTTGCTGGATTTCTATTACCGTTTGTAAAGTACAGTCTTGGGTTGAACCACCTGCACCATAGGTGACAGAGAAAAATTCAGGGTTTAAGGTAGCAAGCTCATCACGGACTTGACGAAGATTCTCACTACCTTTTTCCGTCTTAGGTGGGAAGAATTCAAAACTAATGGCTTGCTGAGTCATGGAGAAATCCTAAATTATAAATAATTATTATTTGAATAGTAAAGTAGTGAGTTAGACTTCAGACCGATAAGTACGATTAAATACTGATTGGACTAAAGTCTAACCGACAGTCGATGCAATGGTGCTGTATTAAAATCACCGCTGCTTGAATCATAGGAAGTGAGGTTTATCTTCACTGCCTAAATCCAAGCAGTTTTTTACATCTTAGTAACGGTAATGCGCTACTTTATAAGGTCCTTTTTTATCAACACTAATATAATCTGCTTGATAATCTGTAAGCTCTGTTAAGTTAGCACCGATTTTTTCAAGGTGTAAACGAGCAACTTCTTCATCCAGCTCTTTAGGAAGCATATACACTTTGTTTTGATACTTATCACCGTCTTTGAATAGCTCAATTTGTGCTAAAACTTGGTTAGTGAAAGAGTTCGACATAACAAAGCTAGGATGTCCTGTTGCACACCCTAAATTAACTAAGCGTCCTTGAGCAAGAAGAAGAATACGGTTGCCACTGGGTAGGATAATATGATCAACCTGTGGTTTGATATTTTCCCACTCATACTTTTCCATTTCAGCAACAGCGATTTCATTATCGAAGTGACCTATATTACAAACGATAGATTCATGCTTCATTTGTAGCATTTGCTCTTCATTGATAACATGGAAATTACCCGTTGCAGTTACAAAGATGTCACCCTGTGAAGCGGCATCATCCATCGTTACAACACGATAACCTTCCATTGCAGCTTGTAATGCACAAATAGGATCAATTTCAGTAACCCAAACCGTTGCACCTAAACCACGCAGTGATTGAGCACAACCTTTACCCACATCGCCGTAACCAAGAACAACGGCAATTTTACCTGCGATCATTACGTCGGTTGCACGTTTGATACCATCAACTAAAGACTCACGACAACCATAAAGATTATCAAACTTAGACTTAGTCACTGAGTCATTAACATTGATTGCAGGGTAAATTAATTCGCCTGACTTTTCCATTTCATATAAGCGATGGACACCCGTTGTTGTTTCTTCTGTTACGCCTTGGATATTTGGACGAATTGTTGAATACCATGTCGGATGCGTTGCCAGCTTTGCTTTGATTGACTTATATAAAGCGACTTCTTCTTCACTACTAGGATCACTTAATACGGAAAGATCAGATTCTGCTTTAGTCCCTAACTCGATTAACATGGTTGCATCGCCACCATCATCAAGAATCATATTCGGTGTGC
>JAGLEV010000028.1 GCA_023144895.1 Thiotrichaceae bacterium | reverse complement strand
TGTTGCTGCAATTGCGGCTGCTGCATGGTCTTGTGTTGAGAAGATGTTACATGATGCCCAGCGTACTTCTGCACCTAAAGAGGTTAATGTCTCGATCAATACCGCTGTTTGAATGGTCATGTGTAATGAACCTGCGATACGAGCACCTTTTAATGGTTGCTCATCAGCATACTTTGAGCGTAATGCCACAAGACCTGGCATTTCTGTTTCAGCAATATTGAGTTCTTTACGTCCCCATTCTGCAAGGCTCATGTCGGCAACGATATAGTCGTTATTGGTTGTCATATTGGATTTATCCTAAAGATCATTTTTACCCTAGGCTAGAACGGGTCTAGCCTAGGCATTTGTTAATTAAATTATAGTGATGCTTTTAATGCTTCTGCTCTATCGGTCTGTTCCCATGGAAGGTCGATATCATCACGTCCAAAGTGCCCATAACTTGCGGTATTACGATAAATGGGTTGTAATAAATCCAGCATAGTTATAATCCCATAAGGGCGTAGGTCAAAGTGATCACGAACTAATGCTTCAATCTTTGAATCAGAAACAGTACCCGTACCAAAAGTATCAATTGAAATCGAGGTTGGCTCAGCAACACCGATAGCATAAGAAATTTGGATTTCACAACGTTGAGCAAGACCTGCTGCAACGATATTTTTTGCTACATAGCGACCAGCATAAGCAGCAGAACGGTCAACTTTTGATGGGTCTTTTCCAGAGAATGCACCACCACCATGACGTGCCATACCGCCATAAGTATCAACGATAATTTTACGACCCGTTAAACCACAATCGCCTACAGGACCTCCAATAACGAACTTACCCGTTGGATTAATATGGAATTGAGTTTCAGAAGTTAGCCACTCTGATGGAAGGACTGGCTTAATGATTTCTTCAAGAATCGCTTCTTGTAAATCTTTAAGTTCAATATCAGGATCATGTTGAGTAGAAAGCACGACAGCATCGATAGATACAGGCTTGTTATCTTCATAACGGAATGTGACTTGGCTTTTTGCATCAGGGCGTAACCAAGAAAGTTTGCCTGACTTCATTAGCTCCGCTTGCTTATGAACAAGACGGTGAGCATAAGTGATAGGAGCTGGCATTAAAACATCGGTTTCATTGCTGGCATAACCAAACATTAAACCTTGATCGCCTGCACCTTGAGCTTCTTTTTCTGCACGGTCTACACCCATTGCAATATCAGGTGACTGTTGACCTAGTGCATTTAAGACAGCACAAGAGTCGCCATCAAAGCCAATTTCTGAGCTGGTATAGCCAATATCATTAACAATATTACGAACGATTTTTTCGTAGTCAATCACTGCCGAAGTGGTGACTTCACCAGCGAGAACAACCATGCCAGTTTTAACCATCGTTTCACAGGCAATACGAGCAGAAGTATCTTGTTCAAGGATGGCATCAACAACGCCATCTGAGATTTGATCAGCCATTTTATCGGGATGACCCGCAGAGACAGATTCTGAGGTAAAGAGGTGACTCTCAGCCATATTATTTCTCCTTAAGAAATATTTGACTGAGCGCCGTTGAATTTGCTAAAGAAGTTTGAGCCTGGTTTTATCAACTATGGATAAAATCGCAACGCTCCTCAAACTCTTGTATAAAAAAATATGATTTAAAAAATCAGTATTCATCAATTAATAGAACCATAGAATAGATTTATTCTAGATACAAATTAGTCTACCTCAGTGGTCATATTTCAATGATGCAAAAAGGTACATGATTTTATAGAGTGAAGTCAAGCGCAGTATCGTGGCATAAAGACTAATATTTTTAAATCCTAGCACTTAAGTTAGTCATTACTTTAGACATTAATGGCATGGTTATTTTTCGTATAGGCCAAGGCAATTTAACTCCACCTGCCTGAACGGCAACATTAGCATGATGTTGCTCATCCTCTTTCATTTTCTTGAGAATGGCAAGATCAGCAAGATCATTCGCAGGTAATTCAATCAGATGTTTATCTAAATGTCGAACAACTTGATCTTCAGTTTCTTTAACAAAACCCAAGCTCCACTTATCCCCAATGAGTCCAGCAACAGCACCAATACTAAATGATCCCCAATACCAAACTGGGTTTAAATAGCTGGTATGGGTATTTAAGTCTTTAGTGCGTTTTTTACACCAATTCAGGTGATCATTTTCCTCATCAGCGGAGGCTTCCATTTGAGCTCGAATTTCATCATTTTTAGCGCTAACGGCTTGACCACGGTACAGCCCTTGAGCAGAAACTTCTCCTGCATGGTTGATACGCATTAAGCGTCCAGCCAGTTGTTTATCTTGCTCATTTAGCTGAGATTTATCGATTAAACCCTCAGCAGGGTAAGGTCGTCCCGTTGTGGGTGCGGTTGCGTGTATCGTCCGCATCGACTGATCCAGTTCATTAATCAGTCGATCAAAGCCAGTTAGCTGTCTCATTATTTTAGCTCGCGTTCTCTTTGAATCAACATATTGAGTATTTTAAGTAGATTGCCTTCACCGCCTGCTGAATAAGGGCTAGTACGGTATTTACCATTGATAATCAAGGTAGGTACTGACTGTGCTTGAGATCCACTACTGACTAAATTAGCGTGGCTCATTTTAGCGCTCATTGCCATTGAATTGAAGGTATTGTTAAATTGCATTGCACTGATTCCACTCTCTAGGAATAACTCACGAGCTTCAGATGGCTTGTTAATTTTTATTCGCTTTTCATGTAGTGCAACGAAAAGTTTGTGAATAAGACCTTTACTCGCTGTAGGATCTAACATTTTAGCGGTATAAAATACTTTTGCATGGAAGAACCAAGAAGGATTCAATGTGGCAGGAATTTGTTCAAAGCTAACATCATCAGGCTTGCTGTCTTTGAAGCGTTTCATCGCAGGTTCTAAAGAGTAACAATGAGGACAGCCTAACCAAAATAATTCAAGGACTTCAATTTTACCCTCTTCAGTGCTTGTATTTAATGGTGGAGATAATTTGAAGTAATGTTTACCTTCAATAAACGGTGATGGAGCTGCTGGTTTTTTAGCAACTTCTCTAACCGCTTGTGCAGGTTGTGCTGTGGCATTTACTTGACTCTCTGTATTTTCTGCTTGTCCATCATTGGAAAAGCATCCATAGAGGCTGATCGAAAAAAAGCTGATCAAGACGATTGCTTTAATGGTTGGTAGTTTCATTATTTTTTCCTATTATTTGAGCTACGTTCTACAGGGTAACGCTCATTTGTATTTTAATGGTTATTCATTTTGGATAGCACAACTATTGTACATGCAAAGAAACATATTTTGCTATAGGGACAACGTGAGTGATTTTATAAAAACTAAATAAGTGGCTCTGCGTATTGGCTTTGCTGAGAACAGATTTTCAGTTTGGACCCAATTATTTTAAGTCCTTGGATTTGACCGCAGTTAAAGTGCTAAGTTCAGCTATGAAAGTATAACCTTGCGTTATCTGACTCATTCATAGACTTAATAAAGGTTTAGAAAGCCTTAGACCTCCTAAACCTTATAATGATATAACTTAATTAAGACCTGACATATATTCTGCTACAGCATCAATTTCTGCATCACTCATTTTTTCAGCAATATCACGCATAATAGAAGGTGCGTCATTCGCACGCTCACCTGACTTGAAGGCTTGTAGTTGTTTTACTAAATATTTAACATGTTGACCACTAACACTAGGGTATTTAGCCGCAGGGTTGCCTTGACCTGTTGGGCTATGGCAGGCAGAACAAGCAGAAACTTTAGTTTGTAGGTTGCCACCTTTATAAATAGCACGCCCAAGTTCTACTTTAGTTTCATCAGCCACACCAGGTTTAGTCCCTTGAGCGCTAAAGTAAGCGGCTAAATCAGCCATATCCTGTGTTGATAAAGCAGCAACGATGCCTTTCATCAGAGGATCTTTACGTTTATCTATTTTGAAATCATTTAATTGTTTTTCAATATAAGAGGCATTTTGACCTGCAATCTTAGGCCAGATAGGATTAGTACTATTACCATCCGCACCATGACAAGCGACACAAGTCTTTGACAAATCTTTGCCTTTTGCTGCATCAGCTTTAGTGCTTGTTGCTTCTTCCTGAGCAAAAGCTATTGATGATGAGAATAAAATAACAGCCGATAGAGTTAGTCGTAAAAAAGGTTTCATGTAAATTGTCCTTAATAGAGGTATTAAATTCCGCAAACTATAGCGTATAAAATCGTTGCTTGTATATACCATATTATGCTCTTAATGACCAAGATTGAATGCCTCTAAGTCTAAGATTCCACACTTTTAGTGATATATGTTTCTTAGTGATAAGTTTATAGCATTGGCTAAAATCCACTGAGCTCTGTAAAATAGCAAAAATTTCAATATCTCTTATCGTTTCCAAAGTTTATGAATAATCCATATCATCAAGCCAAATTTATACAAAGTGCCGCTAATATGGGGGGATTGCCTCCAGAACTCGGTCTTGAAGTTGCCTTTGCAGGGCGTTCTAATGCGGGGAAGTCCAGTGTGCTTAACCGCCTTTGTCAGCAAAAAAGTTTAGCGAGAACGAGTAAAACTCCAGGTCGTACTCAGCTTATTAATTTTTTTGCTTTACCAGAAGGACGATATTTAGTTGATTTGCCCGGTTATGGCTATGCCAAAGTACCAGAAAAAGTGAGAAGGCAATGGCAGTCTTTTATCGATACCTATCTTGAAGAGCGTTGGACATTAAAGGGAGTCGTCTTATTGATGGACATTCGTCACCCATTAAAAAATTATGATCAGATGATGCTAGACTGGGCGGAACAAAAAAATCTGTCTGTTCATGTGCTATTAAATAAGTCAGATAAATTAAAACGTGGGCCTGCTCAAAGTACCTTACTGAAGGTGCGTAAAGAATTAAAACACTATACAGCTCCTCGTTCAGTGCAGACTTTTTCTGCTTTGAATGGTGATGGTTTTGATCAATTACGCTCTGTCTTAGATACATGGTTGTATACAGACGAAAGTGCTAGCAAGGATAGCATCCCAAGATCAAAGGAAAATAAAAATGAAAAATAAGTCAAAGTGGCTAGGCGTGGTCAGTCTGCTATTAATGCTATTACCCAGCCTATTATTTGCTGAGCCAATAGATTTTAATGCAGGTGTTGGTGTTGTTAATGGTTATATCGGGAAAGTACTCTTTTTTGATATATTTTTTGGTCAATTAGCGGGTGATGCCACAATGCCCTTTATTTTGGCATGGTTGATTATTGGAGCGGTTTATCTCACCTTGCGCTTTGGTTTTATCAATATTCGTATGATGGGTCATGCTTTTAAAATTATTCGTGGTAAATACCAAGTCGCGGGCTCTAAAGGTGAAGTTTCTCCTTTTCAAGCACTAACGACAGCACTCTCTGCCACCGTTGGTTTGGGTAATATTGCGGGTGTCGCCATTGCTATTGGCATTGGTGGTCCTGGTGCGACCTTTTGGATGATTGTTGCTGGCTTTTTTGGCATGACGTCAAAGTTTACCGAAGTGACATTAGGGCAAATGTATCGTGAATTTCGTCCTGATGGTCGGGTTATGGGAGGAGGGATGCAATATCTCTCGAAAGGTTTTGCTGAGAAGAATATGCCTACACTGGGTAAAGTCTTAGCGGCTATTTTTGCGGTACTGGTTATTGGTGGAGCACTAGGGGCGGGTAATGCCTTTCAAGTCAGTCAGTCAATGGGTGCAGTACAGAATGAAATTCCTTTCTTCTCTGATTATCCCTATGCTTACGGTCTTATTATGGCGTTTGCTGTAGGGCTTGTTATTATTGGTGGTATCAAGCGTATAGCGCAGACAGCTGAAGCGATTGTACCCACAATGGTATTTATTTATCTTGCCGCTTGTATCTGGATTTTAATCGTCAATGCTACTGCCGTTCCAGCGGCGGTAATGACAATTATTAATGAAGCCTTCTCTCCAATTGCAGTAACAGGCGGTATTATTGGTGTGATTATTCAAGGCTTTAAGCGTGCAGCATTCTCTAGTGAAGCGGGTATTGGTTCAGCGGCAATTGCTCACTCAGCAGCAACGGTAAAGTATCCAGTACGTCAGGGCTTAGTGGCGCTATATGAGCCTTTTATTGATACCATCATTATTTGTACAATGACCGCTTTGGTTATCGTGATTACGGGTGTTTATAATGCACCTGAGCATGTTCACTTAGTTCAAGAATCTAAAGGTGCGGCATTAACTGCCGTTGCCTTTGGTAGTGTCGTCTCTTGGTTTTCAGTGATTCTTTCAATCGCCGTTGTGTTATTTGCTTATAGTACGATGATTTCATGGTCTTACTATGGGGAACGTAGCTGGTCATATCTCTTTGGTGATGGTTCTTCCATTATTTTCAAGCTGATTTTTATAGGCTTTATTATCTTAGCATCAGTTGTCAGTGCAGGTAATATCTTGGATTTTAGTGATCTCTTGATACTCGCGATGGCATTACCTAACTTCTTGGCTATGTACCTATTGCAAGGCAAAGTTGCTGTGGCATTAAAGGATTATCTGGCTAAGCTGAAGAGTGGTGAGCTGGATGCTGAAGTGAATCGTTAGATAAAATCAGTTGTTCCTGTTGCTTCTCTGAACTGTATTGCAGAAGGATGTAAGAGATTGTTATATCTACCTATTTTTTAAATAGTAGCGCACCATTCTTCTAAAAAAGGTAAACAGTAGAACCTTCTGTCATACGTTTTACAAAGACTGTTAAATGATATTTAACTACCAACCCTTCCGTTAAGATTTAACGGGAATTACTGAGATAAAATAGAGTGGGATTAAAAAATTCGCTGATTTGTTGGTTTTTTTATATCAGTTAACAGCCCAAATATTTTTAAGCAAAAAAGAGGCCGAACATAAGTCCGGCCTAGAGTGGGGTTTGTTACACTTTTTTATAATTCGTTACGTCCAGTTTTTATGACTTCATTCTTTTATAAAAGTTTCATTATTTATAATAAAAATTTATTTAAGCATAGTTTATTTGCAACGACGATATTCTAAGGTATAAGACCAGTTAGAATTGCGACGATGGGTTTTAGGTAGTATTCCTAGGCTGGCATAACCATGCTTACTTCGTACATTCATGCTTGCTTTCATGCGCAGTATGGTACTTTCCCCACAACGTGACCATTGAGAGTATTTAAAGGGTTGATCCACTTGGGTCATTAGTTTGTATGTCTTTCCTTTCCATTGTGTTCTTAGTCTAGGGCCTTGTTTTCCTGCAAAGAAATATTCGCGATTAAAAGTGCCACTTGCTCCATAAGGTAAGCCAACATAGGTTTTATAGACTGCTTTTTTGATTCTAACTTTATAGCCATAAGGGGCCTTTAAGGCAACCGATAGGTCACATTTGATACGCTTAAACGTTTTGCCTTTTCTTTTACTATTAGCACTGGCATAAAAAGCGCGTGTATTAACGGTTAAATGGTTTTTATTTTTGTTAAATTTAACGTTTGCAGAACCATTAGGGCAACCATTGCCTGCATAGCCTATTTTCCCTACTTGAACTCGTGGGCTAGCATTTGCTAGGCTGGCAACCGTAACACTTCCTGCAATGAGGAGTAGTATTAGTGTTGATTGTAATTTTTGTGGGGTCATAATTTTATCCAATTTTGTCGCTAAAAGGTAATGTCTTGTTGATTAATGCGTCATTTTGAAATGAAAAGGTTCACTATTTTTTATTTTTATCTCTCCATAGTGCCTCGGTGTGGACTCAGTGGTTATAAATAAAACAATACGTAATAATTCACTGTCAGTGATAAATTAAGTTGATGGAAGTGGCTTTGCTTGTTAATGAATAGGGTTTTTTATTATGGTAGGGAGTTAGGTCTACGTTTCTTAGTTAAGAGCAATAAACTCAAATCGTTATGTTGATTTTAGTTAGATTGTAACGAGTAGGATGGGTTGTATGGTGTGAGCAATCGTGTTGAAATGATATTATAAAATTTTTCGTCACTGTGGCATGAAAGTAGGGTATTAATTCTTGAGATTTGTTACTGATGAAAGACTAAAACCAAAAAAGGATGCCCTAAGGCATCCTTTTTGAAATAGTGGCGGAGCGGACGGGACTCGAACCCGCGACCCCTGGCGTGACAGGCCAGTATTCTAACCAACTGAACTACCGCTCCACTGTGGTGGGTGATGAGAGATTTGAACTCCCGACATTCGCCTTGTAAGGGCGACGCTCTACCAACTGAGCTAATCACCCGTTGCTTGTTCAGCGAGAGTGATAGTAAAGCATCCTTTTTAAGATTACCAGCGTTTATTTTTATAATTTACACAGGTTTCTTCGCTGAGCGTAAACTACCACTGTGTTAACAAGTCCCTCCGATAAATTTGTTAGATTAGTATACACGAAAATAAAGATTAAGTACTTGATTTAATAGATTAACTTGCTTTGAGTTGAGTTTTTCTACTTGCTCGGTTAAAAGGATTTATCAAGTGTAAGAGGTTGTGAAATATTAACCACTAAATCTTTATTCAAACCTGCTTTTGATTTTGTTAGTTTGAAATTTCCTAGAGCGTCAATTAACCTAAGATTGGATGTTATTGCTACGACTGTTAACTAGGCTCTGAGTCTTTAGGTTCTTCCTGATTTTCTTTTACCTATAAAGACTAGAGATAGTGAATAATTCATATAAAACATATAAGCTATTAATAAATAATATAATTTATTTTTTCTGAAGAAATCTGCTGACTAACTATTATTTTTATCTTATTATGGCTAGATTGTCTAACTACTTAGAGGTATAAAAATGAATTGGCAATTAGCAGAAGCTAAAAATAAGTTTAGTGAAGTGGTGCGAATGGCATTATTAGGTAAGTTACAGCGCATTACACGACGCGGTGAAACGGTTATTTTAATGTCCGAAGAACACTACGATCATCTCACTGGTAAAAAACCATCAATGGTTGAATATCTTATGTCTGCGCCTTCTTTGGAGGGGTTGGATACACGCCGCGATAAAGCTCCATTGCGTGATGTTAAGTTATGAAAATACTACTGGATACCTGTGTTATATCCGAACTACAAAAACCTAATGGCAATGCCTCGGTAAAAAAAGTAGTTAGTGAAGTGGCAAATCATGATGTTTTTCTTAGTGTGATCACCCTTGGGGAGTTGTCGAAAGGAATTGCTTTACTTGATGATGGTGCTCGTAAAACAGGGTTGCGATCATGGTTAAATGGGCTAGAAGAAAGCTATGCCAGCAATATCATCAAGACAGATAAGGAGACAGCACATATCTGGGGTGAATTAACCGCTAGAGCGCAAAAACAAGGAAAACAAATTCCTGCCAGCGATGGGCTAATTGCAGCGACAGCATTACAATATGGATTATATGTTATTACTCGTAATATCAGTGATTTTGAATATACAGGGGCTTTACTTATCAATCCTTGGAATAATTAAGGAGGCTAATTAATTTTATTTTAAAGCATGTGGAACCCAAAAATCATAAGGATAGCTTCTATCAGCTTTGCTACTCACTTAAAAAACTATGACTTCCATAACAATATTCTATTATTTTACTCCAATCTCATTGTAAAAAAACAAAGTATTGCAGATAAACCTGATGGTTTTAATTTTAAAAAGACTAAATAAAGGCACTCTTTTTAGAGCGCCTCAATATCAAATTCCATTATCCTAACTTTCAATCTTAGTGTTTACAAATACACATCAATCGGTGGGCAAGAGCACACCAAATTTCGATCACCAAAGACATTATCGACACGATTGACAACAGGCCAGAATTTACTAGCTTTCGACACACCCTTAGGGAATGCGGCAATATCAATAGAATAGGGGTGAGCCCACTTTGTACTAAGATCAACCAGTGTATGGGGTGCATTCACTAAAGGATTATCCTCACTAGTCCAGTCACCTGATTCTACTTTGTTAATTTCTTCACGAATAGCAATCATCGCATCACAAAAACGGTCAATCTCATGCTTAGATTCTGATTCAGTCGGCTCAATCATTAACGTCCCTGCAACAGGGAATGACATGGTGGGGGCATGAAAACCATAATCCATAAGACGTTTAGCAATATCTTCTTCACTAATACCACTGGATTTTTTCAATGGACGAATATCAATAATACATTCATGGGCTACACGACCTGCTTTACCACGATAAAGAATCGGGTAGTGTGCCGCGAGGCGTTCACTAATATAATTTGCGTGCAAAATAGCGGCTTGTGATGATTCTAATAAGCCTTGAGCGCCTAATGTTCGCATATACATCCATGAGATAGGCAAGATAGAAGCACTACCAAAAGGGGCGGCTGATACATGACCGTACTCATCATTATCTTTAATATGGCAACCTGGAAGGAAAGGTGCAAGATGTGAGCGAACACCAATCGGACCTACACCAGGACCACCGCCACCATGAGGAATAGCAAAGGTTTTATGTAAATTGAGGTGGGACACATCAGAGCCAAACTTACCAGGCTTAGATAGACCTACCTGTGCATTCATATTGGCGCCATCCATATAGACTTGACCACCATTATCATGAATAATTTGGCAGGCTTCGACAATATCCTCTTCAAACACACCATGGGTTGAAGGATAGGTAATCATCGTGCAAGCTAGATGCTCTTGATGTGCTTCGGCTTTACTGCGCAGGTCATTAATATCAATATTACCATTATCATCACAAGCAACAACAATGATTTTCATATTCGCCATCGCTGCTGAGGCAGGATTAGTACCATGAGCAGAGCTAGGAATTAGGCAGATATTACGCTGTGATTGTCCAATACTGTCATTGTAGCGGTTGATAGCAACAAGACCTGCATACTCACCTTGAGCGCCAGAATTAGGCTGTACTGAAACAGCATCATAGCCCGTCACTTCACATAGCCATGCACTAAGTTGGTCAATGAGCTGTTGATAGCCTATTAATTGCTCACTGGGTGCATAGGGATGGATATTAGCAAATGCTGCCCAGCTAACAGGCATTAGCTCACTACTTGCATTCAATTTCATTGTGCAAGAGCCAAGGGGAATCATCGCATGAGTCAGTGATAAATCTTTATTCTCAAGGCGTTTGAGGTAACGCATCATCTCCGTTTCAGTATGATAGCGCTGGAATGTGGGATGGCTTAAAATAGCATCTTCACGTCTTAGTGCTTCTGGTATACCGATTAAGTCATGATGAATCATGTTATCAATTTGCTGACAATCTAAACCATGATTATCACCCAAAATAATAGTGAATAGTTGTTCAATATCAGCCACTGTTTTTGTTTCATCAATGCTAATACCCAAGGTTTTATCATTAACAATACGCAGATTAACTTTAGCATCATTTGCTCGCTGAAGAATATCAGCGACTGAATCTGTTTCAAAAGTTAGAGTGTCAAACCAAGACTTATTGATGACGTTGATATTTTTTTGTTGTAAACCTTTAACCACAAGTGAGCATAAGCGGTGAATACGAGAGGCAATCGTTTTAAGCCCTTGTTCACCATGATAAACCGCATAAAATCCTGCCATATTCGCTAATAAAGCTTGTGCTGTGCAGATATTGGAAGTCGCTTTATCACGGCGAATATGTTGCTCACGGGTTTGCATTGCCATGCGTAATGCTGGATTGCCTTGGCGATCTTTAGAAACACCAATAATGCGCCCTGGAATCGTACGTTTATGTTTACCACGCACCGCAAAGAAAGCCGCATGAGGACCACCATTGCCCATAGGGACACCAAAACGCTGTGATGTGCCCAATACAACATCAGCACCTAATGAGCCTGGTGATGTGAGGTGAACCAGTGCCATTAAATCAGTCGCTACACTAACCAGTGCTTTTTGTGAATGCGCCTGATCAATAATACTCGCAAGGTCAACAATTGAACCATCTACACCAGGATATTGAACGAGCACACCAAAGACTTCATATTGGCTTAGTTCCGTTTCAGGATTGCCAATAATAAGCTCAAAACCAAAGTATTTAGCCCGTGTTTTTAGTACCTCTAACGTTTGTGGTAAGACATTGTGATCAACAAAGAATTGATTGCTCTTTAAGCGGTTTGCACGTTTACATAATGCCATTGCTTCAGCTGCAGCAGTCGCTTCATCTAGCAAGGACGCATTTGCAATTTCCATGCCCGTTAAATCAGTCACCATTTGCTGGAAATTTAATAATGCTTCTAAACGTCCTTGAGAAATTTCGGGTTGGTAGGGTGTATATGCTGTATACCATCCTGGATTTTCTAAAACATTGCGCTGAATAACAGGAGGCACAAAAGTATCGTAATAGCCCATACCAATATAGGATTTGCTTACCGTATTTTTAGCCGCAATCGTGCGGATTTCTGCCAGTGCTTCGTATTCTGGCTGTGGTGCATCAAGGGCTAAAGGCTCTTGCTCACGAATACTATTAGGAATCGTATTATCCATCAGGCTATCCATGCTATCTTCACCAATAGTTTCAAGCATTTGCTGTTGATCGCTGGCAGAGCTACCGATATGACGTTGGATAAAAGCATTATGCTGTGCTAATGCGTCTAAAGAGGTCTTATTCATAGTCGATATTAGTCTTCACAAGTTTCAGAGTAAGCGTTTGCATCCATTAACTCAGCAAGATCATCCACTGAATCAAGGCGTAGTGTATACATCCAGCCATTATCATAAGGGCTGGTATTGACTAATTCAGGTGTATCATCTAAGTCTTCATTAACCGCTGTGACTGTGCCACTTAATGGAGCGTAATAGTCAGAAGCTGCTTTTACTGACTCAACAACACCTGCGACTTCTGATGCCTCAAACGTGTCATCAACTTCAGGGAGTTCAACAAAAACAATATCCCCTAACAATGCTTGTGCATGGTCGGTAATCCCCACACTGACAGTGCCATCGCCATGGTCACGTAACCATTCATGGGCTTTTGTATATTTAAGATCAGCAGGTATGTTACTCATTATTTATTCTCCAGACAGGATTTTCCATTGCGAACAAAAACAGGCTTAACGACATCGGCAGTTAGCATTTTGTTGCGTATAAGAACTTTGCACTGTGTACCAATATCACTGGGTACACGGGCTAAAGCGATTGATTTTTTAAGGGTAGGGGAGAAGCTTCCACTCGTGATTTCTCCTTCCCCTTTATTGGTAATAATTTTTTGATGATTGCGTAGAATGCCTTTATCTTGCAGCACTAAGCCAACAAAACGCTGTGTTATACCTGCCACTTTCTCTGCTTCTAAAGCATTACGCCCAATGAAATGACGATCAGCATCTTTAAAGTCAACAGTCCATGTCAGACCAGAAACCAGTGGTGAGGTACTTGTATCCATATCCGTACCGTATAAATTCATTCCAGCTTCAAGGCGTAAGGTATCACGCGCTCCTAAGCCAATCGGTTTAACACCCACATCTAATAGGTCATTCCATAGATCACTGGCTTGTACATTAGGGAGTAATATTTCAAAGCCGTCTTCACCGGTATAGCCCGTGCGTGCAAAAAAAGTATCATTACCCAGAGGGTAGGCATAAAAGGGTTTCAGTGCAGTAATGACATTGCCCGCTTCGCCGTGTAATAAAGTTGCCATTGTCTTGGCAGCATTCGGCCCTTGAACGGCGATCATTGAAAGATCTTCACGCTCATTAATCTGAACATCAAATGCTTCCACTTGTTGCATAATCCATTGAAGATCATTGTCACGTGTTGCAGCATTAATTACCATGCGATAAAACTGATCATCGAGATAATAAACAATTAAGTCATCAATAATCCCGCCTTTTTCATTCAACATACAGCTATAAAGTGCTTTGCCTGTTTCTTTTAGCTTATTAACATCATTAGCAAGGAGGTGACGCAAGAAAGAGCGTACCTCTACACCTCTCATGTCCAGTGTGACCATGTGGGAAATATCAAACATACCCACATCATTACGCACTTGATGATGCTCATCGAGTTGTGAGCCATAGTGAATAGGCATTTCCCAGCCTGCAAAATCAACCATCGTGGCGTTTGCACTGAGGTGGTTGTGGTATAAAGCGGTATGCTTTGGGGTATTCGTCGGTTTAGTCATAGCTCTCTCATTAACAAAAAAACGATTTAATGTCACAGACTGTCAAAATACAGTGCGATATTATACCGTCTCTCTGTCCTGAAACCTGAGAGATTCCTCAATACTGATGATTGAGTTACTACCCTTCGGTGAGCTTAAACCTATTAAATAAGAGTAAGCTACTCTCCAGAGTCGATTTAAGTTAGTGAATAACTTGGTTCTATGCAGTCCCGTTTACCTGAGCGTTTCTAGACGAATTTGCGCCTTCGGTGATCCGCTGTTATCACGGATACTCTCCTGCGTAGAACAATCGAAAACAGCGCCACTATACAGAAACCCACGATAAAAGACTAGAAAAGATCGCCTCTCAATCTGACGGTCTTTACTCTTTTTATGACCTATTATTGTCTTTAATTTATCGCATGACAGAAGACTCTAAAAATTTCGTCATACGATTCAGATAAGTAACAGGAACGACTGATGCGCTATTTTCCCCTTATCAGAAATTTCTGGTATTAGATTGGATTAATACAATGAGTAATTTTTTTACCACGTTCTTTTAACTCAATAGAGTCTTTTACCCATCGATCAATTTCATTAAATTTTTCTTGATTAATACCAAATAATTCTCTTATATTTTCTATAAATTCTCTTTCCGTTGGATCAAAATAAGTATCCACTCGAGCAAGATAGATAAGTTCTAGGAGAATAATGACTTTGGAACAGTCACTCCTAATTTCACCGCAAAGTATTTCTTTCTTCGTGCCTGAATGAAATTTTAACTCGACATCATATTTTTTTGTAAGACTGAGTAGGTGAGTTAATTCTTGTTTTGCAAGACAGTTATCGACCATTGTTAAAATCATCATGAGGTCAACAAGAATATGGACTTCACCATCATTAAGTTTACTAATAAACATTTAAACCCTCCCCGTTTAGAAAATAGAGGCAATGCCTTTGTGCTGATATAAAGATATGGGCAAGGCACTTAACCTAAAGCTGGTTAATAATAGCACAATACGAAGGATTAATTTTGCTTATTTGTTTATTTATCAGGCAGCACAGTAACTCCCATTTGCATTGTCAATCGCATTACCTAAGCATTCTAAAAGCAGTATTTACTCAATTTAAAATAAATTCTTAACTGTTTACTTTAAAAGTAGAATGGGAGTCGTTGGTTTATGCTTTATCTGTTGATGAGCCAGATTCCTTAGACTTAGAGCTGGGACTCATTTTGTCTTTTAATACTTCGGAAATACTATTAACACTCAGTCCATCAATACCAATATCTCTTAATAAGCCATCAACAATAGGTGCATGGGCTTTATAACGTAGAGCACTATCGACAACTTGATCAGGTAGGCTAGGAGGACTTCCAGAACCGTTGTTATTACCACCTGCACCGCCAATAGCAATACCGCCGTTGTTATTTCCTGTAAGACCACCCACTTCAGTAATTTTTATACTCTCAATATTCTCAATCGGTTTAACGCTCTGTTTTACAATCTCTGGGAGTTGTTTAATAACTTCCATTCGCACACCCATTTCAATCTGTTCAGAAGAGAGTTCATTCGCAGCTTGGTTAATAGCCTGCTTTCCTTCGGCCTCAACTTTATATCGAGCTTTAGCACCTTCACTATCAAGAATAGCGGCATTTTTATTCGCGGTAGCAAGTATCTGTTGACGTTCAGCTTCACGTCTTGCACTAATGACTTCAACTTCTTTGTTTCGTTCAGCTTTAGCACGTTCTCTTGAAGTAATTATTTCTTCAGAAGCTTTAGCCTCTTTGGCTTTAAGTGCATTAGTTTCTATCCGTATCTCAGCGACACTTTTTTGTTTTGTAGCAATAGCAATGTCTTTTTCTAATATAAATAACTCAACTTCACGTTCTTTATCAACATGATTTTTAGAAATAATTAGGTTGGTTTCTTGGAGTAATGTATCAAGCATACGTTGCTTTTCATTTTCTTCCTCAGCTAACTTTTTATCAACATCAATACCCTGTGTTTCAGATTTTAATTTTAATTCTCTAATTTTAATATCATTTTCAGTTTCAATTTTAACTAGGGCTTCATTTTCTTCCGCTATTTGTCTTTTTATTCTGGTTAAACCTTGCGTATCCATTAAGTTTTGTGGGTTAAAAAATTCTTGCTGAGCTTGCTCTACATGTTTAATTGCCACTGATTGTAGTGCAAGACCATTAGTGGCTAAGTCTGCTTTTATATAGTTTTTAATATTTTTCACAACCGTTGTTTTATCTTCATGTAAAGTCTTGAAGTTAGTGCCATTAATAATAGCAATTAATGCTGACTCGCAACGCTCTTCAAGAATGTCAACCATCTCATCAAGATCGAAGGTCTTATCACCTAAGGTTTGAGCGGCTTTAGTCACAGCCTCATCAGTAGCATCTACTTTAATAAAGAAGTGGGCAATAACATCTACCCGTAAATAGTCCTTGGATAAGACAGATTTTTTATTTTCACGAGCAGCTTCAATCTCCATCGTCTTCATGCTTATTTTGATATGTCGTTGGAGTATGGGGATGGTAACCATACCACTATCTATTGCCACTTTTGATCCAAAAAGCCCTGTACGAACAATAGCAACCTCACTATCAGAACGTTTAAAGAGAAGCATTAATAAGAATGTTGTAATAAGCGCTATAATAGCAGTAGTAATAACGGAGAAAAGAAAAATTTCATACATAAATATTATCCATTTTTTTAATCATTTAGTTGTCAAGACGACGATAAAAACTATCTCTTAGTTTTCTATAGCGCTTTCTTATTTGGGAAGTAACAGCACTGGCCGTTTGCTTGTCATTATAGGGACCGACATGCACTCTATAAACATAGCCATTGTCTTCTTCTCTAGAGAACATTTTCGCATGATAGCCATCTCTCCGTAAACCTTGAAGGAGTTTATTGGCTTGTTTTCTATAAGGTGTTGTTGTGACTTGTACAATATAGCTGTAGTTATCATTTTTGACGGCTTGAGTAGCAGGGGGATGACTCATGGTTTCAGTTGGAGTTGTTTTTTGCTGATAGTTATTTTCATCGTTACTCGCTTCATTATTCATTTCTATGGTATCACTATCAGAAACATTGCTTAGGTGTAATCGATGACCTTTATTGTAGAGAAAGGCACCGATACCAATACAGAGAAGAAGTATTAATAAAATAATCTGTTTAAGTTTTAGAAAGCCCTGTTGTTTTTTTTCCATAATTTTTTCTCAATGAGTGCCAAATATTTATGGTGCATTTAGCTTTTCTGATATTCTAAGAGATAACACTTTAGGGGGTTAAAATAAATAATAGCTCTTATAAGCGGTCTCTATTAACATATACTGGGTTGCGAAGTGGGTTTTGTACTTTTTGCTATATATTTACACACTCTATATAGCAAGCTAGATGATTGTTAATTATAGTATAACATGAGAATTAAATGACAATGATATTAAGCTTTCTTTGGCATGATTATGAAACATGGGGAGTTGATCCACGGCGAGATCGAGTCGCTCAATTTGCCGCCATTCGTACGGATGAGAATTTGCAAGAAATCGGTGAACCCATTAATTTATTTTGTAAACCTAGTGCCGATTTTTTACCTCACCCTGATGCTGCTTTAATTACTAAAATTACACCTCAGCAAGCAGAGAAAAAAGGCATTATTGAAGCAGAATTTTTTACTCAAATTTATGATCAATTCATGGTGCCAAAAACCTGTGGTGTGGGTTATAACAATTTGCGCTTTGATGATGAAGTGACGCGTAGTGGTTTTTATAGAAACTTCCTAGACCCTTATGCACGAGAATGGCAAGGGGGAAATAGTCGTTGGGATATTGTTGACTTAGTGCGAATGACTTTTGCTCTGCGTCCTGAAGGAATCCAGTGGCCTATTGGAGAAAATGGTCTACCAAGCTTTCGCCTAGAATTACTGACTAAGGCAAATAATATTATTCATGAAGGGGCGCATGATGCGTTGAGTGATGTACGTGCAACGATTGCTTTGGCGCGTTTAATTAAAGAAAAACAGCCTAAATTATTTTCTTATTATCTTAATTTTCGAAATAAAATGACGGCACTCTCATTCTTAGATTTACGTGATAAAAAATCTTGTTTGCATGTAAGTGGAATGTATTCTGTTGAACAGGGTGGTATTGCCCCCATTATGCCGTTATTACAGCATCCCACCAATAAGAATGAAATCATTGTTATTGATCTGCGCGAATCACCAGAATACTTTCTTTCTTTAAGTGCTGAGCAAATGAGAGAAAACCTCTATAGTAAAACGGCTGACTTAGGTGAGGGGGTAACACGGATTGGTTTAAAAGGCGTACAGATTAATAAATCACCTGCCTTAGCACCGTTCTCTACCTTGTCAGCAGAGAAGGCTGAACAATGGCAGATTAATTTAAAAAGTGTTGAGCAACATCGACAAATGATTTTAGCGGATATAACATTAAATGAGCGTCTCACTGAATTATATCGTCAAGCTAGAGAGTTTGATGAAATGGATGTTGATGCGGCAGTTTACCAAGGTTTTATTCCTGATGCAGACCGTGCCTTATGTCATCGCTTGCATAAGCAGCGTCCAGAACAGCGGGTTGAAATGCCACCGCATTTTGCAGACCAGCGCTTAGAAAAGCTATACCCTCGTTATATTGGGAGAAATTGGCCTCATTTATTAAATGACTCTCAGTTGCGACAGTGGCATGATTTTTGTAAAGCTCGGCTGATTGATGGTAACTTTGGAAGTACGCTTACTTTAAAACACTATCAGCAAAGGTTACAGGAATTGAGTACTGAAGAATTATCAGAAAAAGATCAAGCGATTGTCGTGGCTTTAATCCATTGGCCTGAGATGTTGTTTTAATCTTTAGAAAAAATATTTTATATCATATTGATTAGTCGTTTTCGTTGCTCTATGGATCGCATGACATAAGACTATAAAGTATTGTTATTTTTGATTTTTTATAATAATCGCGTGCCAGCAAGCTCCCGCTAAAATCTAACGGGAGCGGCGAGGCTTACCGTTATCTTGTTTGCATTACTTTGGTATAAAATGCTCTGTCAGGATAGCTATCTGCAGGTAGCTGTAATCGTTGTTGCATCGTTCTTACTGCTTTTCTTGTTTTAGCGCCAATAATGCCATCAACATCACCGACATTAAATCTTAGGCTCTCTAATTTTATTTGCAGACGCTTGACTTCTTGAACCGATAATTTATTAACACGTTGTTGACCAGCATGAACCCTAGGTGCGCCTGCTAAACGTGTTGCAAAATATGCCGCTGTTGTGGCATAAACAACAGAACTATTCCACTCAAAATAAACATTATAGAAATTAGGATAAGCGATAAAAGCAGGGCCATTGCGCCCCATTGGTAGTAATAAGGAGCTACCTAAATGAGTATGAGTTAAGGCACGTCCATTACGTTGTTTAACGCCTAGTTGACTCCAAAATTTTGCGGGGTAATGTTGATCTATCCCTGATTTTTGCCAAGGTAAGTTATTCGGCATTTTGACTTCGACTAGCCACGGCTGACCTTTTCTCCAGCCCATGCTTTTGAGGATTTTAGCGGTTGAAGCCAAGGCATCGCCACTGCTTCTAATCATATCCACCTTACCATCACGATCAAAATCAACGCCTTTCGTATAATACTCGCTGGGTAAAAATTGAGTTTGACCTAGCTCACCCGCCCATGCACCCCGCATTTGAGCTAAAGTTAAGTCACCTCGATCAATAATTTTCAATGCCGATAATAGTTGATCAGTGAATAGGGCGGAACGACGACAATCCCATGCTAATGTTGCTAGCGAGCGCATAGTTGACATATTGCCCGTATTGGCGCCAAAATCTGTTTCTAAACCCCAAAATGCGGTAATAATGGGGGCAGGAATGCCGTATTGCTGTTTTATTTGATTAAATATCCGAGCATTTTGGCGTATTTTTATCTTGCCTCGTTGCAGGCGATTATTGTTCACCATACGATTTGAGAAGGTTAAAAAATCTTGGGTGAAGACTGCCTGACCACGATCCATTTGAATAACCTTGTGATCCACAGAAAGGCGATCTAGGGCTTCGTTGATTGTTTGCTGTTGAATACCTTTTCTCAGTGCAAGTTGCTTAAAGTTAGCGAGCCACTGAGGAAATGCTTGTGTGGTACGACAGTTTTTGGCTGCCACAGGATAGTTCTTAGTACTATTAGCATGGGCAGTGACGAGGACAAAGGATAAAGCAACAGTAATAAGGGTTACTTTAGAAAAGTAAAAGAGGTTGTTCATATTCACATTAAAATTCCATGATTAATTGAAAAGAATAAAATCTTGTTTCTAGTAGATTTTTCTACTAAAAGAGTCCCAGTTTAAATGAATAGCTGTTATTTCGCTATACTCAATAATCTACTCTAAGCTACCCATGCTGAAAAATATACAGTAGTGCCGTTTTTCACAGGCAATAGCATTAATTAAATCTCTTCAAGAGATTGATTATGATTGTTTTTATCAGTTTTAAGATTCTTTTCTATCGCAACTCAATCCGCATTAACCTCTCCTAATTTAAGTTTTGAATTGATGGAGTGTCCCAGCTTAAATTAGTAGGCAATATCAGTGGGTGTATCAAATGTTCATATCAGTCTGAAAATATGGCAAGAATCAATAAGAATATTTTGAGGCTATTTTTAACTTGATTCTTGCCATCACTTTATTTTACTTTGCGAGCTTTAATGACTCATGGGTATCAATAGTGCCAGCATTAGGATCAATATAAATAGCGAGATCCAGTTTCTCTTCACTTTTAGCAACAACGGATGAGACAACGGCATCACCAGACACATTAACGGCTGTTCTAATCATATCCATCAATCGATCAACACCTAATATTAAAGCAATGCCTTCTACGGGTAAGTTAACCTGAGCAAAGACCATTGATAGCATAATTAAACCAACACCAGGAACTCCCGCAGTACCGATTGAAGCTAGTACAGAGACTAAAATAACGGTTAAGTACTCAGTGACTCCCAGATCAATACCATAGGCATTTGCTATAAAGACGGTGGCGACTCCTTGCATAATCGCCGTTCCATCCATATTGATGGTTGCACCAAACGGGACAGTAAATGAAGCAATAGAATTATTGACCCCCAAACGTTGGGTGACCGTTTTCATCGTGACAGGAATGGTTGCATTAGAGCTGGCAGTACTGAATGCAAAGACTTGAACATTTCTAATTTTTTTGAGAAATAGTATTGGATTGAGTCCAGAAAAGACTTTTAGGACAATCATTAATGTCACGAATAAGTGGAACATTAAAGCACCCACTAAGACAGCAACATAGCCGACTAAGCCCCAGAGCAAGCCAAAGCCAAGTGTTGCCACCGCTTTGGCGATTAATACAAAGACCGCATAAGGAGCAACGGACATAATAATGCCAACCATCTTCATCATGATCTCATTAGCCACTTCAGCGCCTTCAACAAAGCTAGAGGCTTTTTTACCTACCATGAGGATGCTGATGCCGAGCAGAATGGAAAAGAAGATAATAGGCAACATATCGCCATTTGCCATTGCATGAATGGGATTTGAAGGAATCAGATTAATAATCACATCACTCAGTGGCGGAGATTCTTTTGCTGCGGTGATATTTTCTTGTTTCAGCCCCATTCCACTACCAATCCCAAAGCTAACGGCAATAATGATTGCGGTTGCAATGGCGATGGCGGTTGTCATTAAATATAAAGCAAAAGATTTACCACCCACACGTCCTAGCATTCTGATATCACCAATACCACAAACACCACAGATGAGAGAGAAGACAACCAGTGGAACAACCAGCATTTTTAAGGCATTAATAAATAAACTACCAATAATATGGAATAGACCATTAACGATGTTGTCATTGATAAAGGTCGTGATTGCTAGAGTCCTTCCTTCACCTAAGAAAGGGAAGACAACGCCTTTCATGCTGATGAGATTGATTGCCAGCCCCACTATAATGCCTAATGCCATGCCTAATAGCACTTTGACAGTGAGGCTCATCTTTCCTGTATTGTTCATGTGTTTTTCCATCGCGGTTATTGATATTTTATTGTAGTTAATTGTTTCTTGGGACTGGTCATTTATTTTGTTCCCAGTCCCCAATGATGTGATTAAGCTGTTTCACCTGAATAATCTGCAATACCAGGATTCTTATTCATCCCAATAATCTTAGGACGATTAATTTTTTCTAATTTCAATACATCATCTTTAGCCTTCGCTGTAAGAATATAATCACGTACCACATCCCACATTAGGCGACCATCAGGGGTACGGTTAACCGTTGCCCAGCCTGCCACTTTATACGTTTTATCCGCTTTAATCTTATCGCCATTATCCAAACGTGCTTCGGTAATACGAGAATATAGCTTTTTATTAGGGTCGATAGTGTAGTCCATACCACCTAAACGCACCATATCACCACCCGATTGCAGATAAGGGTCAGGATCAAAGAGGTTGTCAGCTACTTGCTCTAAGGTTTCCATTAGATCTTTGCCTTTCATTTCCATCACATAGGTTTCAGCATAAGTCATAGAGCACTGGCTCATTACATCTTCCATAGTAATCCAATCACCTTTTAGCGTCGTTGTACCCCAACGAACCCCAGCAGACATGGAGATATCTGCTTTGTATTCATGACGTAGTGCATTACATAATACCTGATCCCAAGTGCCCATGAAATTACCACGACGGTATAATGTACGATCAGCCTTAGCGAGCTTTTCAGTGAGGATGGCATCATAGGTTTTGCCAATACGAGAAGGTGTATTTTTAAGCTTTTCATGGCGAGCTTCAACCACTTTTTTATCATATTTCTTACTACGCATTTGCGTAATATACGCCTCCATTTCTTTATCCGCTTCTAGCCAATTCGTAATGACAGGAAGCATTTTGTAATTCATATCGAGTTTACCGCCTTCGATATTAAGATCCATTACACCGACAAATTTACCATTAGAACCCGCATTAGTGACAAGACAACGTCCACCTTCTTTATTTTTTACTTCAATAGGTTGAGGCATACCATCATGGGTATGACCACCAAAGACGGCATCAATACCGGGTATGTTTTCACCCATTTTAACGTCAACATCCATACCATTGTGAGAAAGCATGATGACAGCATCAGGTTTTTCTTCTGTACGAATTTTCTTAACCAAGCGTGCCATATCTTCTTCACGTAAGCCAAATGACCAATCGGGGAAAAATTCTTTTGGATTCGCATTAGCAGTACGAGGGAAGGCTTGCCCCACAACTGCAATTTTCTTACCACCAATTTTCTTCATGACATAGGGCTGGAATGCATAACCTTCATCTTCATCAAATAAGCCACGACCCTCATTCTTTTCTACCATTTCAGCATATTCATCACTCATCAATGCATCATCTTTAACGCGCACATTTTGACCAATGAAATCGCCTTTAAAGAGTGCAATGTTACTGAGGACTTCTTGCTCTGCATAAGTGAATTCCCAGTGCCCGACCATGACATTAACACCAAGGATATTGGATGCTTCTACCATATCAACTCCACGTGTCCAAAGTGAAG
Organism: Thiotrichaceae bacterium; assembly: GCA_023144895.1. Classification (GTDB taxonomy): domain Bacteria; phylum Pseudomonadota; class Gammaproteobacteria; order Thiotrichales; family Thiotrichaceae; genus HyVt-477. The sequence goes on along the minus strand of JAGLEV010000028.1, from coordinate 1,760 downwards.
TCCCTGAGCCTTGCCATAAATCACCACCATCAATGGTTAAGGTGTTTTCAATACCACCTGCATCTTTACGCAGTTTATCTAATAATGTTTTGATATGAGCGAAGCCACCTGTTTTACCGTATTTCTTCGCAGCATCTAGGAAGTCTAAATAAGTATAAGCATAAGATTCTGGGCTATCAGCATCTAAGCCCATCTTCGTTAATAACTTACTACCGACAATATGAGGCGGACGACCTTCCGCAGAACCTACTCCTAAGTTAACATTCGGCTCACGAAAATAAACGGGTAATAACTGACCATGTACATCGGTAATATGGAGGATACGAGCCTGACCTTTTTTGGGCATGGCGTAATAATCTTTAGGCATCGCTGCATGGGCGCTTTGCATCATAAAAGGCAATGTGCCTGTTGCTGCTCCTGCGGTTCCCATTGCAATAATTTTTAAGAAGGTTCTTCTGTTCATTGTTGGCATTTATTATCTCCTAGTGGTTTAGAAACAGATAAGAAATAACTGAGTAAAGTTACGCCTTATAGGGTTCTTTATTAAATCTTATTATATTTAATTGGTATCTGACACGTTAGTTGCGTATTGTTTCTTATGTCTGTTTTAGTGGTAGCAGTAGGTTAAAGTCTCTTTCTTACTGCGATCAATATAATATTATCGATCAATTGGATAAATTCATAGCCCTAAGCATTGTTAATGTGAAAAATTAAGGAAAGATATTGTTATATAACAGAATTTTATTAATGATCATGATTTCATATTTACCTTGCAAGAAATGACAAAAAAACAATGTAGATCCCTTCTGTGATAATATTCACCAACCTAATAAATAAAGCAAAGTAATAAGGAGCTTCAAATAAATGGTAGTAGCAAAAGCAACAAAACTCCGCACCCTACCCAAACTACTCTCAGGCGAACTTTGCATTCCTGATGTTGAAAAGCTAATCACTGAGGCTATCTAATGCCTTATCAGCCTCCTTTTTCTATTTCTGCAACAATCATCCACCTCGTAAGCCAAATCAGTGAATCACTGGGCAAGATCAATCAGGATGAACTGCAAAGCTCACCACAGCTCAGAAAGAAAAACCGTATTAAAACCATTGCAGGAACACTAGCGATTGAAGGTAATACACTCAGCCTGAAACAGATCACCGCTATTCTTGAAGGTAAACATGTACTGGGAGAGCCAAAAGAAATCGCAGAGGTGTATGGCGCAATTGCAGCGTATGACAAACTGACAATGTGGAATGCCAGCAGTGAAAAAGATTTTCTCACCGCGCATGGTCTGTTGATGGAAAAAGTGTTGACGGGTGCGGGAAAATTTAGAACGCAGGGCGTGGGAATTATTAAAGGAAAAGCGATTACCCACGTAGCACCGCCTGCGAATCGAGTGTCGTATTTAGTGGATGATTTATTTAACTGGGCTAAAACATCAAATCAGCACCCGCTAATTATTAGTAGCGTGGTGCATTATGAACTGGAATTCATTCATCCCTTTATGGACGGCAATGGTCGCATGGGGCGGCTCTGGCAAACACTGATATTGGGGAAATGGAAGCCTATTTTTTATTTATTGCCTCTGGAAAGCGTGATTAAAGAACATCAGCAAGCTTATTATGATGCTCTAGAGCAGGCAGATAAGGTAACGGATAGTCTGGCTTTTATTGAGTTTATGTTGGCGGCAATTGATAGCGTTTTGCGGGAAAATTTACAAACGTCTCTCACTGATACCGACCAAGTAAACGACCAAGTAAAC
>JAGLEV010000027.1 GCA_023144895.1 Thiotrichaceae bacterium | reverse complement strand
CTATTTCACGTCAACCCTTATTTTCACTATTTCACAAATACTTTTGCAAAACGTCGCTTTCCTACCTGATAAATATCCTCTGTTCCCTTTTTTATTAACAAGTTACGCTCAGAAACCTTTTTACCATTTATTTTCACTGCACCCTGTTTAATCATTCGATAGGCTTCAGAAGTGCTTGGAACAATGCCTGCAATCTTCAACAATGGAGCAATAGGAATACCCTCGCCTTCTGCATCTATAGTGACTTCATCAATGTCATCAGGGATTGCTCCCTTCTGGAAACGAGCAATAAAGTTCTTTTGTGACTGTTCTGCAGCATCGAGATTATGGAATCGTTCAATAATCTCACTGGCTAACTTAAACTTTATATCCCTAGGGTTCGTTCCATTGGCAACATCATCCTTCCAACCACTAATAGTATCCATCGACTTAAAACTGAGTAGTTCAAAGTAACGCCACATCAGGTCATCTGATATTGACATGATCTTGCCGAACATATCATCAGGAGCATCCGTGATACCTATATAGTTGTTTAATGACTTCGACATCTTTTGTACACCATCGAGACCTTCAAGGATTGGCATAGTCAAAACAACCTGTTGTTCCATCCCATAGTGCTTTTGTAATTCTCTTCCTACTAATAGGTTAAACTTTTGGTCTGTCCCACCAATTTCCATATCGGCTTTCATTGCAACCGAATCGTACCCTTGTATAAGAGGGTAAAGGAACTCATGAATCGCAATCGGCTTACCCGACTGATAACGTTTAGTAAAATCATCTCTTTCTAACATTCGAGCAACAGTATGTTTTGCAGCCAACTGTATTAAGTCTGCTGCACTGAGTTTAGACATCCACTCAGAGTTAAAAACTATCTCTGTTTTTTCTGGGTCTAAGATTTTAAATACTTGCTCTTTATAAGAAGCCGCATTTTTTTTCACATCGGCTTCTGTCAATGCTGGTCTTGTCACTGATTTCCCTGTTGGGTCACCAATCATTCCAGTAAAATCACCAATCAGGAACAAAATAGTATGCCCCATGTCTTGCAGTTGTTTTAACTTATTAATCAATACTGTATGACCAAGGTGTAAATCTGGAGCTGTTGGATCAAAGCCACACTTAATTCTTAGGGGTTTACGCTTCTTAAGTTTTGCAACTAACTCATTTTCAAGTAGTAAATCCTCAACACCTCGTTTAATAACAACCAAGTCTTCCTTCACATTATACATAAACACGACTTCCGTATTGTTTGACATTTGACACAATTAAAGTTACAAAGGGTGGATACTAGCAAACAAACCACGGTTATGTTCTTTGATTTACAAAAACTAACACTAAAAACCCAATTCTGTTGCCACTATAAAAAAATATGATAACTCTAGCAGAGTAGAATGACATTACATCGTTTTTTAATATTTTATTATAGAAAAGATACTATAGTAGCTATTAATAAGTTATTAATATAGATAACATGCAGGGCAGGAGGATACCTTGAGTATGCACTCAAACCACATAAACCACAAAATCCCACGCGACTGGGCCAACAGCATGGAAAGCTATCAATTAAACATTGATGGGCAAGCAAGCTATGTTACCCCCAAAAAACGTATTGCACCTACAATAATAACCAAGAAGACTGGGCATCATCGTAAGATTGGCTTTATTGTTATATCAGCTGCTTTACTTGCTGGCTCTTATACTATTATTACCCACCCCTCTCTTCAGCTAAACAGCTTATTTGAGATGGATACAATGTCAGCAACACCAACGGTTGTGACCAAAAATACAACACCGAGGATGGTAACGGAGACAACAACTCCGAAGACTAAGCCCGTTAAAAATACAGTTGTTGTACCCCCACAACAAATCACTGATATCCCAGCAGAAACACCTAAATATGCTACGCTAACTAAAAAGCTAATTATTAGTAGCATTCAAACATTATCAACAAAAAGTGCACTAAAGCCAGAGACTACCGACGAGCAGTGGAAAACTTATATTCTATCGAAGAATGACCAAGTTGAAAAAGCACTACAAAAACTAGGTATTCACTCTGCTGATCGAAAAGTACTATTAAATAATTCTGCTATTGCTGCTCAATTTAATAAACTATCTAAAAGTACAATACTTCGAGCCCAAGTTAAAAAGGGCAAATTAATTGAATTAATTGTCCATAAACCTACTAATAAAAAGAGTTATGTTATTTCACAATCGGGTGGAAATTTCCTCGGATCTTATCAAAGTAAAATTATTGAATCACATCAACTCCGTGACACTTTATTTATAACAAACTCACTTCGCTATAATGCTAACCAAGCAAAAATACCTCGTTCTATTATTAATAAACTGATTGCTATCTTTGATCGTGATGTAAAACTCACACGTGATTTACGTGAAGGGGATCGCCTTACCTTTGTTTATACTGAGATTAAACATCTTGGTACTAAAATAATGGATGGTCGAGTGCTTGCTGCGGAACTAATGCATAACAAACGTTCTCATCGTGCAATTAGCTTTCGGCAGAATGATGGTCGACAGGCATTCTATGATGAACGTGGTTATGACCTAAGTAAGGCATTTATCCGTCGTCCAATAAAGAACTTTCGCCGTATTAGCTCAGGTTTTGGTATGCGCCATCACCCTATTCGCCAACGTCGATTAATGCACACAGGTGTTGATTTTGCCGCTAAGCGCAATACCCCCATTAACGTGACAGGTAATGGTATCATTCAACATATTGCTCCTAAAGGGCATTATGGTAAAACCATTATTGTTAAACATGCTAACGGCTATACAACGCGCTATGCACACATGAATGGCTATAAAAAAGGCTTAAAAGTTGGCTCTAAAGTTTATTTAGGTGATATTATTGGCTATGTGGGTTCTACGGGTAGTTCTACGGGAGATCATTTACATTATGAATTTCGTATCAATGGAATTCCCTATAACTCTGAAAAAGTGAAACTACCACAATCATTATCATTATCGAAAAGTGAGCGCCAGCGCTTCAAGTCTTCTACACACAATTTACGTAGACAGCTTGATGTACTACAGCGTTTTGCTGAAGAAAAAGTAGATATTGATAGCGCCATTGGTGGTTAAATACTGATATACCTAGAGTAAAAAATAGCCTATAGATTACCTAAGGCTATTGAAAACAATAAAAAAATAGTATATTGATATATACTAATAGTGTAAACTAAAATTGATAATAAATTACACACTCTAGAGAGGATGAAGTATCAATATGCTCATCCTTTTTCATTGCGCAACGATTCATTGCGCTAGTAAACACGCACTACAGGGGATCCAGTGCTAGTAGCATTAAAACCATTATTAACTGCCATGACAGGGAGCATACGCGACCTCCTGCCTATAATTCTTGTTATTGCTTTCTTCCAGATTGTGGTTCTTAGCCAACCAATACCTGCCAATGAACTGATTAAAATTATTGGTGGCATCTTTCTCGTCATCATGGGATTAACCTTTTTTATCTCTGGTCTTGAAATGGGGCTCTTCCCTATTGGCGAAAGCATGGCTCATGCCTTTGCCAAAAAAGGGAGTGTATTCTGGTTATTAGTCTTTGCCTTTTGTCTTGGTTTTGGTACGACTGTTGCCGAACCTGCACTGATTGCTGTTGCAAAAGAAGCGGCCACCATTGCCGCTCAAGGTAAAATTATTGAAGCCACAGATGCTGCGCGAGACAGCTATGCCTTTGGTTTACGAATGACCGTTGCTTTATCTGTTGGTTTCGCTATTGTCATTGGTGTATTACGTATCATCAAAGGTTGGCCATTACATTACATCATTATTGGTGGCTACATTATCGTCACCCTAATGAACTTTGTAGCACCCGATTTTATTATTGGTATCGCTTACGACTCTGGAGGTGTAACAACCTCGACAATTACCGTCCCCTTAGTTACCGCATTAGGTGTTGGTCTAGCAACCAGCATTAAAGGTCGTAACCCGATGACTGATGGCTTTGGACTCATCGCCTTTGCATCCTTACTCCCCATTATCTTTGTTATGATTTACGGAATGGTGATCTAATGCTTGAATGGTTCTATCAATTTCTCCTAACATTCGTTAGCACTATCCGTGATGTACTACCCATTGCTATCGTCTTATTTGGTTTTCAGTTTTTAGTTATTCGCAAAGCGATACCAAACTTTCGTAAAATCATCATTGGTTTTTTCTATGTACTCATCGGGTTGACCTTTTTCTTACAAGGGCTAGAGTCTGCCCTTTTCCCGATGGGACGATTAATGGCAGAGCAATTAACCAATCCTGCCTTTATTTTTGAGGGTTTGTCGACTGTTCCTGAAAATTTTCACTGGTCACACTATCATTGGGTATTACTGTTTGCCTTTTTAATAGGATTTAGTACAACAATAGCAGAGCCCTCACTGATTGCCGTTGCTATCAAGGCTTCACAAGTCTCTGGTGGTGCTATTGGTATCTGGGGATTGCGTATTGCTGTCGCAATTGGTGTTGCAGTTGGCATAACCCTTGGTGCATGGCGTATAATAACAGGGTACCCACTACATTATTTTATTGGTGCAGGCTATGTGATTGTTATTATTCAAACTCTATTTGCACCCAAGTTTGTCATTGCTTTAGCCTACGATTCAGGTGGCGTTACAACATCAACAGTTACAGTCCCCCTAGTGACCGCCTTAGGTCTAGGTCTCGCTGAAACTGTACCAGGAAGAAATGTATTACTGGATGGATTCGGATTAATTGCTTTCGCCAGTCTCTTCCCCATTATGAGCGTGCTCGCGTATGCCCAACTATCAGAGTACAAAGCACGCCACAAAACATAAAAGTGAAAAGGAGTACCCCATGCACTTTAAATTAATCATTGCATTAGTGAATGATGAAAAAACAGAGGAAGTCATTACCGCAGCAAAGGAAGCAGGCGCGACTGGTGTCACCATTCTTAACAATGTTCGAGGTGAAGGTATGAAAGAAAATCGTACCTTCTTCGGTCTCCAGCTTGACTCTCCCCGCGACATGATTCTCTTACTTGTCGAACAACACCTCAGCCGAGAAGTATTGGAAATTATCAAACTCAAAGGAGAATTTGATACTGCCAGTGGTGCAGGTATTGCTTTTCAAATTGATGTAGAAGATGCGGTAGGTGTTTCGGGTCAAATAGCAGCACTCACAGATGTTGTTGAGGATAAAATATGAATACGATTACTCGTGTCAGTGACGTAATGACTAAACAGTTCACTTTAGTTGAAGGTAAAGAAACACTCAGTGTTGGCTTAGAAAGGATGAAGCAAAGTAATTCACGTATTATGATTGTTAATAAACGTCATGATGATGATGAATATGGTTTCATTTGCATGAGGGATATCGCTGACAAAGTTCTTGAAGAAAACAAAAGCCCTGAGCGAACTAACCTCTACGATATTATGACTAAACCCATTGTAACGGTTAAAGTATCAATGAATATTCGTTATTGTGCACGCCTTATGTCACGCCTTAATATGGTACTCATTCCTGTTTGTGATGAGAATAATATTATTATTGGTGTTGTTGGATTTGATGATATTATTTGTAAAGGCTTAACACCTGATAGCACGCCAGATTTAGAGTAATACGATCAAAACAAGGGTCATACCTCAGACTGAAGTATGACCCTAGCAGTTAAAATGTTGCTTTTAATTGAGTTAAACCCCAATCTAAATTAGATTGAATTCTGTTTACCCTTAATACCCCCAAAAAGACAAATCTACAATAGTATAATAATCAGCTATTTACAAATACCATTCTGGGTCAACATCCTCGGCCTGCATCGGCACCACTTCAAACTCTCGGCTTTCTTCATTACAGTGATCACCTAAACCAATCATCACCTTGTCTGCATTTCGACCTTGACTAAAGCGTGCTAATACCTGTCCAGCAAGCTGCAAGTCATCTTCACTTAAACCCTTACCATCAATCAATAAAAGAGGACCACCATGACTTTTTGTTTTAAGCCACATAAACTGACTTCTATAACCCTGCATAAAATTAGTTTCACCTTCTTCACGTGAAATAATCATTTTAAAGTGATCCCGCGCTCGCAAGTGGCGACCTGTTTTTAGTAACATAATATCATCTAGCTCATAATACTTATCACCACGGTTTGCCCAAAGATCCTTGAGTTTATTAGTATAATTTGCATCCGTTAAGAAACAACACCCACCCGCTGGCTGAGCATATTCCTCAATACCCATTTTTGCAGCTAAAGCCATCTGTGGCTTACGATTGCGCCCTGAAAATTCTAATAAATTCTCACGCTTAATCCAGCCTTCAATCTCTGGCTTAGTCGCAGGTAAATTCTTACCGCATAAAGGTCGTAACAATAAATCATCAGCACCCGATTCAGCAGAAATAATAGGCATTGTCTCTTTACGTTGTGACTTTGGGCGCTGACCAATCACTTCACCAGTAATAATAAAATCAAAATCATGCTCCACCATCCACTCTTTCGCCTTCTCCACCATAAATATTTTACAATCAAGGCAAGGATTTAGATGAGCACCATAGCCATGTTTAGGATTAATCACGACATCCTTATATTCGTCAACAATATCAACAATATGTAATTTGATACCTAGCTGCTCAGCAACCCAAAGTGAATTATTACGTTTAGGCTTATTCTGTTGCTTCTTACGAATTGCGTGAGTATGCCCTTCAACACAGAAACCTGTATAAAAGTTAATTCCTTCCACATGAATCCCCTGATCCAGCATCAACTTAGTTGATAACATGGAGTCTAGACCACCAGAAATTAAAGAAACTGCTTTGCGTTGTTTAGTCATTATTTATTCTCACTACGATTGTAGTGCGAGTGTAACCCTAGGCAAGCATAGGGGCAAACGATGTTTTTCTTAGCAAGGAAACGGATTAGCTCAAAATAAAAGCCAATAAAAAGGATTAATTATATAATATAATTAATTCTTAACTCGTAAATAAAATCAAATACTAATGACAACATATACACCCTTTCCTGATTTACATGCAACGTTTCAACTCCCTTTTATGCAAGAACATGCACATAATATTTACCATGTGACGGGTAAATTACTGGCGATTCTTTCTAGCCCTAAAAAAATCCCTCGTAGTGAATGGCTAATACAAGTCTTAGATCAGGGTGATCTACCCAGTGAAGCACCTCTTGAACTAAAAGAAATTATCTCAGCATTGCAATCAATCCGTCATTATTGGATTGTAGCTATGACTGAGGATTTTACCCTGCCTCCTGCTTGTCACTTAGATGAAAATGGTTTTTCAACAAACGAACTTATGTCCTTCTGTGATGGCTATGTTAAAACAACACAATGGTTATACCCTCTTTGGGCTGACTATTTTGACCGCATAGAACAAGAGTCTCCCAATGAGCCCATAGAAATACAAAACACCTTAAATAAAGCTTATAGTTTTTGTCAAAAATTACTCTTTAATAATGCTAATTATGGTGAATCAGTGATGACCTATAATGAGACTCCTCACCTGTTGATAACACTATTAACGACAGGATACACTGCAAGCAAAAACTCTATTCCTGATGAGTTTTCCTTTCCAGAACAAATTCAAATACCCAATGGAATAAAAAGCGCTGTCATTAAACTTAGTGACCCCTGTCGTTGTGGTAGTGGGAAGAGACTTGATGAGTGTTGTATTGCATCAAATCAGATTTAAAAGAATGGCTTAGCATCAACCTCTTAGCTAAAATTTAACGGGAACAAATGAATTCAACCATGATCAGCGCTACTGGCAATATATATAATATCTAATCAGACTGATCAACAATAAAAACTACCAAAACTTGATATATGTGAATACTTAGCAATATCACTCTTGATTAGTTTGTTTAAAATTTCTATTCTGCGAGTTTATTTACATTGAAGGAAACCCCATGAATAAACTTATTCTCGTCTCCGCCTTAAGCCTTATCGTCGTTGCCTGTGGTGATGAAGCGAGTACAGTATCCAAAGATACTGCTAAAACAGCCTCTACTGCTGCACCAACAGAGCAAGCAACAAATACTGCACTTTTTGATAAAAAAACCGCAGTGATTGAAGCAAAAATGATTACTAAGGCTTTTGGTGGTGCGCTTAAAACAAAACTGAAAGCGGCAATGACCGAAGGCGGTCCAGTCAATGCTTTAGAAGTTTGTAATAAAGAAGCAATAGCAATTACTGAAAAAGTAGCACAAGAACAAGGTGCATCCATTAGCCGTGTTAGCCTTAAAAATCGCAACCCTACAAATGTCCCCAATGATTGGCAGAAAGCAGTACTGGAAGACTTCGATGCTCGTGCCGCTAAGGGTGAGGATATTAAAACAATGGGCTTTGCAGAAGTTGTTGAGAATGATGGTAAGAAACAATTACGCTTTATGAAGGCTTTACCTACGGGTGATTTATGTCTTTCTTGTCATGGGGATAATATTAACCCTGCTCTACAAGCTAAGATTACTGAGCTATATCCTGAAGATAAAGCAATAGGTTATAAAAAAGGTCAGGTACGTGGCGCTATTATTGTTATTAAAGACGCTAAGTAATATTTGAGCTTAGCAGGTGTGACTTCAATGAATTAAAGCCACACTTGCTAATGAGTCAATCTTTGCTATTGAGGTTCTGGTAATCGATACATTGCATGGCAAGCAATACAGTTTTGCATCAAAGTATCTAATTGCTGACGTGCTAGCTTGGCATCCTTTGTTTTTGCTGTTACTGATATTTCATCAAACTTTTTGCGTGTTCCAAAGCCCAATGTCTTCATACTCAAGGGTATTTTTTGTAGCAAAGAGCCTGGGGTATCTGCTTCTGCTGCCATTCCTGCTTTATGGGCAAGGTCAGCGACTTTATCCATATCATTTTCAGTAATTGCCTGACTCACAGCTTGTACACTTATTAAAAAATCACGCATTTCTTGCAAGATTAAATTACGCTCATCTTTAGTCAAAATAACATTCGTTCGACCATCATCCGAAGCTGACACTTTACCTGTTACAAACTTATAAACTAATCCTCCTGATACCATCAAAAGCAAGAGAATAATCACCCAAAGTACTTTTACATTTTTCATCACAACTCCCTTATTTGTCTCATTAATGTACAAAGTATATGTGAAATAATTAATGAAGCAGACTAATATTAATGGAACATAAAATTCCATTAATGGGGCAATATTTACCACAATAAGGGGGAGCCACAATGAATTTAAATAACTGGATACTTTTTTCTCAAATTGTTGATACTGGGGGATTAACCAAAGCAAGTAAAAGACTAGGGATACCAAAATCAACATTAAGCCGCCGCTTGAGCAAACTAGAAGAAGATTTTGGTAGGCGCTTACTCACTCGTCATGGTCGTAATTTTGAACTAACCGATGCAGGGCATTTATTTTATCAAGAAGCTTTAGCTCTAGCAAAACAAGTCTCCAATGCTCAAGAACGATTAGCAGAAAGTATGCAGCGTGAAGAGGGTGTTATAAAAATGGCTGCTCCAAAAATGCCCGGTAAAACTTTTCTGGGTATCTGGCTTGCTGAGTTTATTAACTGTTTCCCTCATATTCATATTGAGTTGAATTTGAGCGACAGAATGACACCATTATTTGATCAGGGCTATGATTTAGCGTTGCGTGTTGGTCCAATGGCAAATTCTAGCCTTATCTCCCGCAAACTAGCCAAAACTCAACGTATCCTCGTTGCATCACCAGAACATTATATTCAAAAATATCAGCAACCAATAACACCAAAAGACTTACTACAACATCGCTGTATTAGCTTTAGTGAACAATCTTCTGGGCAAGAGGTTTGGCTTATTAATAATACAGAACAATCACAAGCTATTTATTTCAGACCCGCTTTTCGCAGTAATGATATGGCAACCATATTAAACGTCACTCAATTAGGTGCAGGAATTGCTTTAATTCCTTTCTTTGTCTGTCGTGATTTATTAGAGCAAGGAAAGTTACAAAAAATATTACCTGAATGGAGTGGCCCTGAAGCAGAATTTTATTGGGTCTATCCAGAAAAGGAGTTAATGCCAATACGTGTGAGAATATTACTTGATTTTCTATCAGAAAAGGCAAAAATGGAACAGGAACGATTTGAATAAGCAGGGCACATTATCACCCTGCTCACAGGAAACTATTGCGTATTCAACAATTCAACATCAAAAATCAATGTTGCATTAGGAGGAATGCTACGACCTGCTCCACGAGCACCATAACCCATTTCAGGTGGAATAATTAAAGTACGCTTACCACCCACTTTCATTCCTACAACACCTTGATCCCAGCCTTTAATGACTCGTCCACCACCTAGAGGGAAAGAAAATGGCTTACCACGATCAACTGAACTGTCAAACTTTTTTCCGTGATTATCAGCAGCATTTGCATCATATAACCAACCCGTATAATGAACTTGCACTCCATGTCCAGCGGTAGCAACAGCACCCTCACCCACTTTTATATCTTTTTTCACTAATGATGTAATAGCAACAGTTGCTGGTTTTACAACAGCGGCAGGAGTAACAGTAGCAGCTTTAGGAGCACTTACAGGGATATTGCTGGCTTCATTAGTTTTACTTGAATTTTCTGAACAAGCCGTTATCAGTAGACTGGTTGATAGGAAAATACTTAATTTAATCGTGTTATTCATATAGCCCTTTAATATATAGGTAACAAAAAAGAGAATATAACATAACTTGTCTATTTTTAGAGCAAAGCCTTAGTAAGTAAAGTCAGGCACGACCATATCAGGATTAAAATCAGCAAGTTTTGAGAGTCTTTTTTCATCAATAATCCGTAGTTGACGATGGTGACATTCAATCAAACCATCTTCCGTAAATTTTCTAATCACTCGATTAACATAGACATTCGTCAAACCAACAGCATCACCAATGTCTTCTTGAGTTAATGGAAATAAAATAGAGTTTTTAGGTTCATTTTGTGATTGGATCAATTGATTTTTTGAGCGATAAAATAACTCTAACAATAAGAAGGCAATACTTTCATAAGCATCTTTCCGATTCCCAAAACTTTGGTGCTGATGACATAGATTTAAATCGTTAGTTTCCATCGATAATAAGCGCAAAGCTATATTGGGATATGTTGCAAACATCTCGGACAACTTTGCTCTTGGGAAAGCACATAATACGACCTCTGAAAGGCTAGAAGCCGTATGTTGCACGATATTTGCCCGAGTGCCTTGGAAACCAATCAAATCACCAGGTAAGCTAAAGCGTAATACTTGGCGCTTACCCGCTTGTGAAGATTTATGAAGAACAATCCAGCCCTTATAAAGGGTATAAACATAATCTACCTGACTACCCTCTAAATATAAGGTTTTTTTGGGTGGAATAACAACCTGAAATTGACGATATTTTTGCATCCATTCCAGTTCTTCTTCAGGTACACCTTTATATAAAGAGTTTTCTCTTATAGGACAATGACTGCAATCAGTCTTGTCTTTATCATCACGATGCACAGGTTTGTTATTCATTGATTAAGCGACACTCAAGATAAGGGAATCCACTGATTCCAAGAAAAAATAAAATACTGTATCTTTTAAAGTATATTAAAAACACAACAAAAATTGTAATTAATTAAATAGGCTTAAATTCATCAGGGTTATATGCTGATCAAACTACTCACTCTCAAAGTTATTCTCTACCAAAGCCTTTTTATCTTGTTGTAACACATGACACTGGGTACAAAAATAACGATTCGGTGCTAGCTTTGCTGTTTTCTTACCCTTACGACCAACATAGTGTGTTGCTGTTGGCTTGGGTGCTTTTTCCTTCTTATAAGTTTCTTTACTATGACAGGTGAGACAGCTATTTTCTGTTAATGAAATCTTATCAATATCATCACTCTCATGAGGAATCATTGGTGGTTGATCATCAAAAGTAACATCAATTCCCCCTTCTTCTACAATAATTTTCCGCTCTGGAAACTCTGCTGATAATTTGTCATTATTATGATCACCTCTCAATGATACTATTTTTACTGGTTTACTCGTTGCTGATTTTTCCTTTTCATCTTCAGCATAAACCGTTGCTGTCATTGATAGTAACAAGAGGTTAGCGAGAGTAAAGCTAAGTAACCTTTTCATGTATTTTCTCCTTAGTAATAGGTTTGTTTTTTGCTCTGATGGATACTTTGAATTCAAAAACATTGGTAGGACAAACATCAATACAGCGAGCACAATGGGTACAATTGGATGAATGAATAATAGGGCTAATGCCTTTCTTTTCACCACGTAAAGGCAAGCTAATCACCTGTGGCTCTGGACAAACTTTAAAGCAAGCATTACAACCCTCTTGGCAATCCTTGCGCTGAGTTGCTGAAATAGTGATAGGGCTAAAATAGCCAATCAGTGAATACATCGCTCCCATTGGGCACAAATGCCCACACCAGCCCCGTGTGCTAATAAGAAAATCAAAGAGAAATATAATCACAACGATAAAAATAGAAGCACTCAACCCATAAACTAAACTGCGCTGAATAATAGTCACTGGGTTTATAAATTCATATGCCAGTGTACCCATCACCATAGCGAGTAATAAAATCGCCGCTAACAACCAATAGCGTGTCTGTCGACTAAAATGTGCATTGCTACGAATACCGACTTTTTGTCGCAACCAACGTGCAGCATCGGTAATAATATTAATGGGGCAAACCCATGAGCAGTACACTCGACCACCCACGATAAAATAAAATGCAACCACAATCAGCACACCAATCAATGCCTCATTAAAGTCACTAAAAACACCTGCGGCGAGCATTTGGAAAAATAAAAAAGGCTCAGTTAAAGGTAAAATCTCTAGGGTGAGACTGGATGACATATTGCCTTTAATAAACCAATAACCCGTGATGGGCCCAACCAAAAAAAGTCCAATCACTAATAATTGAGAAAATCGCCGCAGAATAAGCCAGCGATGTTGGCGCAGCAAAGTCAACATACTACTGCTTACCTCGACGACGATTTAATGTATCAAGTGCGCTACCTTTTTCATAATGCAATTCACTATTGTCATAATCGTACTTCACCCCTTCGGGCAAGTTAAATTTATGCTCAGCATCAGGAGTCACTAGACTTTTACCTGCCTTTTGCTTCTGCTTCCAGCCTAGGCGATAGTGCTCACCTAGCCGACCTTTAGCAATATGAGCAGGCAATACTTTAATCGTTGCCTCTTCCATAATGCAGGCTTTTTCACAGAGACCACAGCCCGTACAGTGCTGAGAGTCAACAATAGGAATCAAGAGAGCATGTTTACCTGTGCGATCATTATGCCGATACTCTAAACTAATCGCCTTATCTTGCAATGGACAAACATTAAAACAGACTTCACAGCGCAAACCTTGAAAAGCAATACACTCTTCCTGATCAATTAATACTGCTAAGCCCATTCTTGCCTTATTAATATCCACCAAACGACGATCCAGCGCTCCAGTAGGACAGGCAACCACACAAGGAATGTCATCACACATTTCACAAGGTCCAGTACGTGCCGTAAAATAAGGTGTACCAACAGGAACATCAGAATCGAGGTCAGCTAAACTCAAAATATCATAGGGACAGTCACGCACACATAGCCCACAACGTACACAGCGTGACAAAAAGCCATCCTCATCGAGTGCTCCGGGAGGACGGATTGCTTGAGGAGGCATTGCACTGGCTTTATTCGCCAGCCAACCGATGCCCATAGCGCTAATTCCAACACCACAGGCAACATTAGCAATACCACGTAAGAAATCACGACGCTTTTTATTACTGAGTGATTTACTTCCCATTATTGAGCCAGCTAGACCTTCACCAACTTAACGGGACACTTCTTATAGTCTGTCTCTTTTGATAATGGATCGGTTGCATCTAAAATCAGTTTATTGACTAAACGTGAAGCATCAAACCAAGGCACAAAAACAAGCCCTTCTGGTGGTTTATTACGTCCACGCAAGTTGACACGAGTAATAATCTCACCACGTTTACTCACGATTTTCACCTGAGAACCATTCTTTAAACCTTGTTTCTTAGCATCTTTAGGGTGCATATAAACCAAAGCCTCTGGTACAGCACGATGTAATTCAGGTACTCGTTGTGTCATTGAGCCTGAATGCCAATGCTCTAATACACGCCCTGTTGACATCCAGAAGTTATACTCTTCATCAGGTACTTCAGCGGGTGCTTCATAAGGAGCAAAGATAATATTAGCTCGACCATCTTTTTTACCATAGAAATACACTTCACCTTTTTTAGCATCAGGCTTGTAATATTTAACATGTGGATCATAGCCTTCACGGAAGCGCCATAAAGTTTCTTTACCATCAACGACAGGCCAGCGCATTCCACGTACTTTATGATATTCATCGAAAGGTGCTTGTTCATGCCCCTTATGACCTTGGATTTGGAATTGACGATACTCTTCAAATAAACCTTTCTGCGCATAGTAACCAAAATGCTTAGATTCAGTATTTTGATACTGATTACCTTCACCGTCTTTCACTTCACCGTCTTTGTAGGCAAACTTATTCACTACACCATTTTCAAAGAGTACTTCATACATTGTTTTACCCTTATATTCTGGCATCTTGGCAGCATGCTCTTTACCCCAAGCTTCTTCAATCGTAAAGCGCTTAGAAAATTCCATGATCTGCCATAAATCTGATTGAGATTCACCAGGTGCATCAACTTGCTGTCGCCAGAATTGAGTACGACGTTCTGCATTACCATAGGCTCCTTCTTTTTCTGCCCACATCGAGGTCGGTAGAATAAGGTCTGCTTCAACAGCCGATACTGTTGGGTAAGGATCAGAAACCGTAATGAAATTTTCAGGGGCACGCCAAGCAGGCAATAGTTCATCATTGATATTGGGTGCAGCCTGCATATTGTTGTTACACATCTGCCAATAACAATTCATGACCTTATCTTTCATTTTACGTTGCATCTTTACTGCGTGGAAACCTGGCTTAGGATTAATCGTGCCTTCAGGCAGTTTCCAAATTTTCTCAGCTATTTTACGATGCTTCTCTTTCTTAACCACCATATCCGCAGGAAGGCGATGAGAGAAAGTACCCACCTCACGCGCTGTTCCACAAGCAGAAGGCTGACCTGTCAGAGAGAATGGGCTATTTCCTGGCTCAGAAATTTTTCCCATTAATAAATGAATATTATAAATAAGACCATTCATCCACACCCCACGGGTATGTTGATTGACTCCCATCGTCCACAATGACATCACTTTTTTCTTTGGATCAGCATAAGCCTTTGCTAACTCTTCTAACCTATCAGCAGGCACTTTACTGTGCTCGACTGCATACTCTAAGCTGTATAACTCAAGTGCTTTGGCGTACTCTTCAAAAGAAATTCCCGTTAATTTACCCTTGCCTGAATTTTTAGCCTTTTTCTCTAACTCATGTTCAGGACGTAAACCATAACCAATATCAGTGGCGGTTTTCTTGAAATTAACATGATTTTTTACAAAGTCTTTGTTGTAAGCCTTGTTTTGAATAATATAATTGGCAATATAGTTGGCAATAATCAAGTCAGTCTGTGGCTCGAAAATCATGCCATTATCCGCTAATTCAAAACTACGATGTTTGAACGTTGACAAAACATGAACTGAAGAGGTTTTTTTCGTTAATCGTGTATCAGCAATACGTGACCATAAAATAGGATGGGCTTCTGCCATATTAGCCCCCCAAAGAACAAAAACTTCACCTTGTTCGAAATCATCATAACAACCCATTGGCTCATCAATACCAAAGGTACGCATAAAGCCACCCACTGCTGATGCCATACAGTGACGTGCATTAGGATCAAGATTATTAGAACGAAATCCTGCTTTAATTAATTTTGAAGCAGCATAACCTTCCCAAACAGTCCATTGTCCTGAGCCAAACAGACCAACAGAAGTAGGACCTTTGTCTTTTAATGCTGTTTTCCACTTATCCGCCATCACATCAAAGGCTTTATCCCAAGAAACAGGAGTATAGTCGCCTTCTTTATGATGCTTGCCATCTTTCATCTTTAATAAAGGCTGGGTTAAACGGTCTTTGCCATACATGATTTTTGATAAAAAGTAGCCTTTAATACAGTTCAAACCTTTATTAACGGGTGCATCAGGATCGCCTTGTGTTGCCACAATTCGTCCATCTAAAGTCCCTGCTAATACACTACAACCCGTACCACAAAACCGACAAGGAATTTTATCCCAACGAATTTCTTCATCTTCTTTATCTTCTGCTTGAACCACACTTGGAGCTAAAGCACTTAAACCTGCGGAGCTAACGGCCGCTGCAACAGCTTGTGATTTGATAAAAGCGCGCCTAGAGAGTTTCATAGAGAGTTTCCTTGTGGTTGAGCGGTTCGTTTTTGAATAAGTTCATCAACTAAATCATCTTGATATTCATAGATTAATGCCGTACTCATCATGCCCTTAAAATGAGTAATATCGGACATTGTTTTGCTACAATAGTCACGGCTAGCATGGTCAATAGTGATGACAATTTTGCCTAAATCATCTTGTGCGTGAACTTCCACACTATCCATTGCCTCTAGATCAGAAATAGTTGAATCAACGATATTGGGGGTTACTTGTAGAACAAGGCTACAGATTGTCATAATTAAGAAGTATCCTAGCGATTGAATATAATTTAAACCAATCAATTCAAAATGCAATACAACATATATACCTGAGACTATTGAACAGTATATTTATCATCACTTATAATAATTGGTTAATTTTTAGCATTGCGGTATGCCTTATTTTTTATGGATTATAAAAAGAATACACTCAGATAAAATTAAACTAGATTAACTTTTACAAAAACAGAATAAATATTAATCTCTGCAAATAGCTGATATATAAATTAGAATTTGCTTATATACTACCATTCACCACTTAATTAAACACCTATAGAGATAAGCTATTGTAATAAAAGTTATCCATGACTAAAGTCTCAGGAATTGCCGTTTAATTTGTTATAGATTGAACTTGAAGCTGGAGTCTTTTCTTAAGTTTTCTCTAAAATTTTACGGCACTTTTTGAGGAATTTTTTATGTGTGGATTTTGTGGATTTATCAGTCATACCGCTGAGTTTTCTAATAAAATTAATATTATTGATTGCTTACAATCAATGAATAACCAACTAATTCATCGTGGTCCTGATGATGCAGGTTACTGGGTGAAAAAAGAAAATGGTATTGCATTAGCCCATCGACGTTTAGCGATTGTTGACCTCTCCACTGCGGGTCATCAGCCTATGGAGTCATCAAACCAACGTTATGTGATTGCCTTTAATGGTGAGATCTATAACTTTCAATCGCTACGTGAGAAACTCAATAAAACCAGTACAACAACACCCCACTGGCGAGGTCACTCAGACACAGAGGTCATTCTTGCCTTGATTGAATCCTGTGGTCTTAAATCAACACTCAAACAGCTAGTTGGCATGTTTGCCTTTGCACTATGGGATAAACAAAAGAAAACACTGACACTTGCCCGTGATCGAATGGGAGAGAAGCCTCTTTATTATGGCTGGCAGAACTCGACTTTCTTCTTTGGTTCTGAACTGAAAGCATTCAAGCCACACCCTCATTGGGAAGGTATTATTGATCGCAATGCCTTAGCGAGTTATATGCGTCACAATGCCGTGCCTGCACCTTATTCCATCTACCAAGGTATTAAAAAACTCTCCCCTGGACAATGGTTAACAATAAGCAAAGATGACCGCATACAAAAAAACTACCCTGTTCCACAAACCTACTGGTCTATTGAGCAAGTAAGCAAAGAAGCTAAATCGAATCCATTTACTGGAACAAAAGAACAAGCAGTCGAGGAACTAGACCAATTATTACGCCAGTCGATTGAAGATCAAATGCTAGCCGATGTCCCTCTGGGTGCTTTTTTATCAGGCGGTGTGGATTCTTCGACGGTTGTTGCTTTAATGCAAGATCTATCAGACCAGCCTGTCAATACATTCTCCATTGGCTTTCATGAAGATAAATATAATGAAGCACACTATGCTAAAGACGTTGCTAAACACTTAAAAACACAGCATACCGAGCTTTATGTTACCTCTCAGCAAGCCCGTGATGTGATTCCACAGCTACCTCATTTATATGATGAGCCATTTGCTGACTCTTCACAAATACCCACCTATTTAGTTTCTGTGCTTGCTCGTAATAAAGTCACCGTGAGCTTATCAGGAGATGGGGGAGATGAGTTATTTTGTGGCTATACGCGCTATCAACGAGGACTGGATTTATGGAATAAGATTTCTCGTATCCCTGCTCGAAAAACTTTAGCGAGTATCATAAGAAATTTACCCTCTCAAACTGTTGATATGCCTTTATTATGGGCAGATAGTTTACTCACAGGAGCGGAAAGCCCTGGAAGTATCTCACTCAAGTTAAACCTAATGGCTGATTTGATTGGTAGTAATAACCCTGTTGATGTCTATTCATTTATGCAATCACTTTGGAAGCAACCCGAGGATGTGGTCTTTAATGCAGACGAACCAAAGACATTATTTAATCAGAGCGATCATTTAAATACTCACTTTCAGCCAGAAATACGTGATGCTTTTATGTATATCGATCAGCATACTTACCTGCCTGATGATATTTTAACTAAAGTAGATCGTGCTGCGATGGGTGTTAGTCTAGAAACACGCGTTCCATTGTTAGATCACCGTATTGTTGATTTTTCTTGGCGACTACCAACAGAAATCAAGACTTATAATAACCAACAAAAATGGCCATTACGACAGGTCTTATATCAATATGTTCCTGCATCAATGATTGAACGCCCAAAAATGGGCTTTGGTATACCGATTGGAGACTGGCTACGTGGTGAGCTTCGTCCATGGGCTGAGGAGCTATTAGAACCACAACGACTAGAGCGAGAAAGCTTCTTTAGACCTGAGTTAATTCAAAAGATGTGGCATGAGCATCTAACTCGTCATCGTGATTGGCACCATCAATTATGGGTAGTATTGATGTTTCAGCAGTGGTTAGAAGCTCAATAAAGCTAAGATGTATTCAGTGCTAACTCAAAGGAAAACAAAGTATATTCACCGAGTAGACTCTCTACTTCTAAGACACTATCGTGATTGTCAATAATGGTATGACAAATACTCAAACCCATCCCTAAGCCATCACCCACCTCTTTAGTGGTAAAGAAAGGATCGAATATTCTTGACAAGCTTAGCTCATCAATCCCCACACCATTGTCCCTAAAACGAATCAACACTCTATCATTTTCGATACGGGTTGCAATAATATCAATGATGCCATCTTTTTTGCCATCTAAAGCATGGGTTGAATTACTTAAAAGATTAATCATCACCTGAATCATATGGCTTTGTGAAGCAATAACCTTCAGACTATCATCAACATCAATGTTTAAATCAAGATTATAAAGATTATGTGCACTAAACCGCACTGCACTTTTAATCGCTTCATTAAGGTTAAACACGGACTCCTTCACTGCTTTGTTCGGGTGTGCAAAAGTATGTAGGTCTTTTACAATATTCCGAATACGATCCATGCCATCATAGATATCATCAAGCATCTCAATCTGATCTTTTTCCTTAGCCGATAAATCTCGCCGTAAAAGCTGTGCTGCGACTAAGGCATAATTTAATGGATTATTAATTTCATGAAGCAAACCAGCGGCAAGACTCCCTAGCGCATTAATTTTTTCACTATGAATTAATTGTATTTTGGTACTTTTCAACGTAGTAACCATTGTATTCAGTTCATTATTTCGGTCAAACATCTCTCGTTCAAGTACAAGATTTTTATAGAGATTAGATAAGCGTTGCTTTAATATCACCTTTGAAAATGGCTTAGTAATAAAGTCATGAACACCTGCTTCCAGCGCCTCTTTTTCTGATTCTTCACTGACTCTTGCTGTTAAAATAGCAACCTTAGTCCATTCAAATTCAGGATTACTTTTAACTTTTTTACAGAGTTCAATACCACTACCATTAGGTAACATCCAGTCAGTTAAAACAATATCTGGCTTATACTTTTCAATAGCAGTACTAGCCGAAGCACCATCCATGACCGGTATGACTTGATAGTCTGTTTGTAAAATTTCTACTAAGTAATTCAATAGATCTTGATCATCTTCAACAATCAATAATAATGGAACCGTTGTATCATTATGCTGTAGTGGTGCGATATTAATAGATTGGACATCCGATCTATTCGCCTTTGTTACAAAAGACAGTTCTTCAATAGTATAGTCTTCATTCCTATTCCATTGATCACTATAAGGGAAAGTTAAAATGAATGCTGACCCTTGCCCCAATTGACTGATAACCTCAACACTTCCCCCCATACTTTCAGTAAAGTCTTTAACTAAAGATAGCCCTACACCTGACCCAAGATTATTCAGTGTTGCCGTACTTTTTCCTTGTACAAAACGCTCAAAAATGAATTCTAAATCATCTTCTGATATGCCCACTCCATTATCACTGACAGTGATTGTTATATCACTCTCATTTAAAACCACATCAAAGTGAACTTTGCCACCCGTTTTAGTAAATTTCAAAGCATTATTTAATAGATTGATAAATATCTTTTCTAGTGCATGATAGTTACCTTCTATCAAGACTAAATCACTAGGTCCTTTATAAGTTAATTTAATATTTTGACTATTAGCTAAATAACCCATCATCTTAATAGTAGATTTTATTGGTATAATAATATCAATAGCTTTTAATTCTAACTTCTGACCTTTTTCTAATTTACTGATATCGAGCATATCACTCACAAGAGACAATAACTGATCACTACTTTTTTTAAGAACATGTAGTTTATCTTGACTTATCAGTGTTTCTTTATCTGAGTTAATTTCATCAGACACTGCTTTGATTAAAGTGATAGGATGACGAAACTCATGGCTAAGACTATCAAATAGATTGGACTTAACCTGACTCAGCTCTAATAGTTTTCCATTTTGAACCTTTGTCATATATCTAAAATTAAACTGTTTTATACGCCAGCCTTCATTATAAAAACTCGCAATTACCGCCAAAACAGCCGTTCCAAAAATAAAATAGAGGTTGTTTAAAAACTCATGAAAATGTGAATCGCCCGTTGAAAAATCCTCAGTATGAGTATAGATAAAAACATAGGAAACAAGAATGCTAACACCACCAATAATAGAGTCCATCGGTCTTTGTGCAAGAATAAAAGATCCACCAAATAATAATAAATTAAACCCTATTACATGGGGTGATACAACACCACCTGAAAAATAGACCATATAATCTAAAAAAGCGATGGTTAAAATCATGATTACATATTCAATATGCACAACTGAATGATAAGATTTTCTAGTTTTATAAAAGATATATAATAAAAAGAATAAGAATAAGAAAAACAATCGTACTTTTAAATAAAAATAGAAATTTTCTTCTGTATTACTATCATTGGCTAAATCAAGTAATACTCCTGATGGAATCAGTGCAACAATGACCAAAAAGGCAAATTTTAAATCACGAAACTTTGCTTTTTTATTAGCCTTTCTATAAGCCTCATTAGGCGTAGAACTATTATCCATTATTATATTGTGCAAAGAATATACACAAGAATCCCTATAAGTTAAATGAAACCGTACTGTAGCATTCTATTTTATGATATTCACTTTAATAGGTAAGTCAATGATCCGTAATTTCCGTTGCCTCTGTGAGCCACATGACAGAGACCTCTAAAATTTTGTGATTATAGCCTTTTTTAGAAGAATGGCATCGCATCAACAGTATATTTTATCAAACCATCTAACGAATAATCTCATGAGAGATTTACTCACATATTGGAGAAAATACCACTAAATGATCAATCTCTAAAACAATCCCTAATTCCTCTCCAATGGCATGATCATGATGTGAATGTACCAATGACAGTAACTGTGTGCCATCCTTTAATTCCAAGGTATACAAATAATTAGCACCCTGAAAATTCCGAGCAACAATCCGAGCCTTTCGTGGGCTACAATCATCATGCAATATATCATCAGGTCGAACTAAGATTTTTACTCTACAGCCAACATCACAGCCATTAGGCACCAGACCTTTTAAAGGTGCTAAGCTAGTTTCTATATGATTTTCATCAACAACCAAGCCATCAATTAATACACCTTGCCCAATAAAATCAGCCACAAAAGGGCTATTAGGTTGATGATATAAATTATAAGCACTATCCCATTGCAATAATTCACCCTCTTTAATAACCGCAATATTATCTGCCATGGCAAAGGCTTCGTTCTGGTCATGAGTCACTAAAATAGCGGTAATATTTTCATGTTTTAATATTTGCCTCACTTCTTTAGCCAACTCCTCTCTAAGCTCTATATCCATGCTGGAGAAAGGTTCGTCCAATAATAATAAATTAGGTTTAGGTGCAAGCGCTCGTGCAAGAGCAATACGTTGTTGTTGTCCACCAGATAATTCGTGTGGATAGCGTTTTTCAAAGCCTGACAAGCCAATTAAAGCTAATAATTCTTTGGCTCGCTGTTTTTGCTGGGTTCGATTGAGGTGATGAATACCAAAGCAGATATTATCATTGATATTTAAATGTGGAAATAAGGCGAAGTCTTGAAACACCATGCCGATATTACGCTTTTCAGGTGCTAAGGTCATGTTTGCATCAGAGATAAGCTCATGATTCACTGTCATCATGCCACGCTTGAGTTTTTCAAAGCCTGCAATACTGCGTAAAATAGTAGTTTTTCCACAGCCACTAGGACCAATCAAGCTGGTAATTTCACCTTTTTTTAATTCCAATGAAAAATCGTGTACTACAGTATGACTACCATAAGCAATGGTAATATTTTTTAGCGATAGTAATGGCATAATAATATCCTTAGAAGCTTTAGCATTGCTCATTGTTGACCGCCTGCACGTGAATGGGAGATGGCTTTGCTGAGTAAAATAATCGGTATTAATCCAACTAAAACAATCATTAATGCGGGCGCACCTGCATCGGCTAAGCGCTCATCAGCTGCCATTTCATGGGCACGAACGGCTAAGGTATTAAAATTAAAGGGGCGGAGAATAAGTGTTGCGGGCAATTCTTTTAATACATCAACAAAAACTAACAATAAAGCGGTTAACACCGTGCCTTTCATTAGCGGAAAGTGAATTTGGCGTAACACTTTAAACGGTGATAGCCCTAAAGAACGCCCTGCATCATCCATTGAGGGTTTTATTTTACCTAAACCTGCATCAATCGCCTGAATCGAAACCGATAAAAAGCGCACCGTATAGGCGAAAACTAAGGCAACTAAAGTGCCTGAGAGCAATAAACCTGTGGAGATGTCAAAGTTAAGCCGCATCCAGTGATCAACACTATTATCTAGCCATGCAAAGGGCATTAAAATACCCACCGCAATCACAGTACCGGGCACAGCATAACCCAAAGAGGCAAGCTGTACACTGGCATCGATTAGGGGAGATTTAAATAAACGCTTGCTGTAGCTAAGCATTAAGGCAATGACAACGGCAACTAAAGCGGCAATAGCAGCAAGAAATAAGCTATTGGCAATTAAAACAAAAAAAGCACTATCAATAGTTTCTTCAGCAGTGACCAGTGTCCAAATGAATAATTGTGTAGCAGGGAATATAAAACCCAATAATACGGGTAATAAACAGGCTAACCACGCCCAAAAAGCAGTCCAGCCCCGCAGTTGAAAACGCCTGATGCTAGAGTGCTTATTACTCGTATGATGAAATTTAGAACGACGGCGTGACCAACGTTCTAACACAATCAGCAAGAAAACAAAACTCAGTAACATTGCAGATAACTGGGCTGCTGTACCACTATCACCCATGCCAAACCATGTACGAAAAATACCCGTAGTAAAGGTATTGACACCAAAATATTGTACCGTACCGTAATCCGCCAGTGTTTCCATTAATGCCAAGGATAAACCTGTGATAATTGCAGGTCGTGCCAGTGGTAAAGCGATACGAAAAAAGCTTTTTAAGGGGCTATTTCCCAAGGTACGGCTGACCTCTAATACACAGAGTGATTGCTCTAAGAATGCAACCCGTGCCATCATATAAACATAGGGATACAGCACGAGTGACAACATTAAAATAGCGCCACCCATTGAACGAATTTCAGGAAACCAATAGTCACCGTATTGCCAGCCGAACCAATCCCGGAGCTGTGATTGAATCGGCCCTGCGAAGTCAAATAGTCCAGTATATGTATAGGCAATGATATAGGCAGGAATAGCAAGCGGCAGTAGTAAAGTCCATGAAAATAAACGTCGGAAAGGAAACTCACACATGCTCGTCAACCATGCAGTAATAATGCCGATACTAAGCACACCAACACTGACTCCCAGCATCAAAATAAGTGAATTACTGATATATTCTGCTAGCAAATTATCGAATAAGTGTTGCCAATTATCATTAGTCGCCTGAAAAACAAAGCTACCCACAACCATCACAGGTAAAGCCATTACCAAGGCAATCACCGCCGCTAAAAAGCCCCAACGATTTACTTTTAGCATATTACTTTTCCAAAAGGTGTTCATAACGCTTATCTGTCAGTATTTTTAAAAACGCAACCAAAGCATTAATACGTTTATTGGGTAATGCAGGGCCTGTTTTTAACTCTTTTAGTGCAATATTTTCTGCAACTTCAGGCGCACCCCACGCTTGTTTAGTCTCAGGGTTAATCTGACGCTTGGCACTTTTACTATTGTATTTATCATAAAATAAAATCACCGTTTTTAGATCACTAAATACCCCGTTGTGCATATAGGGCGCTGTAACGGCAATATTTCGTAGTGTGGGTACTTTAAATTTCCCATCCTGTTTTGTATCGCTAATGGCAGGGTTATCTAGCAAGCCATGATCAATAAAATCACCCGCTTTACCATTAGCCTTGCGTAGTGCGGTATTAATCGGTGTACCAATATTATGGTATTCATAATTACTAAAAGTTTCTGTCTTGCTAATGGGGCTTTTATTAAGCTGGTGACAGAGATTACAGTTGGTAAATTGTTGAGAGAAAAACAGTGTCATGCCTAAGTCTTCTTGCTGAGTGAGCTTATATTCACCCTTTAAATAACGATCATATTTTGAATCAAAGGGAGCAAATAAAGCCGTTTTCTCAAAACTAGCAATACTTTCAGCCATTGCCCCATAGGCTTTATCCTCATCCTCAAAAATAGTCTCACCGTAGAGTGACTTAAATTGCACTACATAGGCTTTATTTTCCATGATTCGTGCGACAGTAGCTACTTTATCAGGCATTGCCATTTCACCAGGATTCGTTGGCGGCCCACCTGCTTGACCTTTTAGATCCTTTTCTCGCCCATCATGAAATTGCCCACCAACATAGTGCCCTTTTTTATTGCGATGGAAGTTAGGGCTAAAGAGTGCATAACTCGCGGTGGGTGCGTTGCGGTCTCCTATCGATTGACCATCATCCCCTAAAGATGCTGCCCCTTTGACATCATTATCACGATTATCAATAAAACCGTGTGATGGATTATGGCAAGTTGCACAGGACTGTGTACGGTTCTTAGATAGATTAATATCGAAAAACAATTGCTGTCCTAAGGTTTCTTTTTTGAATTGTGTCTTTTCTGCAGAGGCAGGGCTGAAGATAAATAGGCTAAGAATAATAAAGAGCGTATATTGGTACATCAGGGGATTCCTTTAAACGAACTATTCCATTACAGGTAATAGGAAGGAATATTTAACCATCAGATGATAATAATATCTATTCCCATCTTTATTATCTTAGAGTTTGCTTATATTGATGTCAATAGTTATTAGCAATCAATGTAATGAATACCAATAAGCCAATGACTTTATCTTCATAAGAATAGCTTATAATTTATTTCTCGCCAAAAATGCGCGTAGTGCAAAATAACTCACACCATAGGTCATTGATTTTTCCCGCAAAGGTGAAATTCCAAAAATAATAGAAACTAATCCATACCGATTGCTAACACCTCCTCCTGATGCACATTTACGTGGCATAGAATCATCAATATGCATTGAGTCCATTATTTTATTTTCTTCTGTGACAATGCGTTCAAAGCCAACAAACTCACCCTCAGTACGCATTGCCTTAGTCGCGAGAGAATAACCTTGATTACAATATACCGAGGTCAGTATTTCACCAATGGCTGGAGGCTGTGATGCCAGTTTAGCAAACCGCTGTAGTGGACAACCTACCAGCTTTATCAATGCCATATCATTCTCTTTGTCTACCGAAACAACATAGGAAAAATAATATTTTTTATCAATATAGACGGTTATTTGAGGGCTGCCACGTATCACGTGTTCATTCGTTAATACATGACATTTAGATACAGGCACGCCTGACCCCATTTTATCCAACATGGAGTAAACAACAGCACCACCCCAAGAATAAGTGGTATTCATTTTAGCGAAACTATCACAAGTAATAGCAAGTAATATGATCATAAAAGTGATGTACAGCTTAGCTTGCATCATGTTGTATTTCATCAGACTGTTCTCCCCTATGCCCATACCTTTTAGAAGGAGTAAATTAATATCAATATTAACTATAGGACTGAATTCACAACAGTATTAAGAATAAAACGATATAATTATTAAATTCTTATTCTTTTCTTTGTACCGACAGCTTTTTATTGTGATTATTCGACCAAACTAACACATCAGGGTAGAATCCCCGCTTAATACAAATATTATTATAGAGCCTCGTTAAAACAGGCAATCATCTTTATTGGAAATTATTATGAGCGAAAGCAAACACTGCAAACTACTTATTCTTGGTTCAGGTCCTTCGGGCTACACTGCGGCGGTTTATGCTGCTCGTGCCAATCTTAGCCCTGTGCTTATTACTGGTAAGGAATCGGGTGGTCAGCTCACCACAACGACAGATGTTGATAATTGGCCGGGTGATAATGATGGTGTTCAAGGCCCTGAATTAATGAAGCGGATGCGTAAACATGCTGAGCGTTTTGATACAGAAATTATTACGGATCACATTCATGCTGTTGACCTAAATCAACGCCCCTTTGTATTGACAGGAACAAATAATTACACTTGTGATGCTTTGATTATTTCTACTGGTGCTTCTGCGATGTACTTAGGTCTAGAATCTGAAACGAAGTATCAAGGCAAAGGGATCTCTGCTTGTGCTACCTGTGATGGTTTTTTCTATAGAAATAGAAAAGTTGCTGTGATTGGTGGTGGCAATACAGCAGTTGAAGAAGCGTTATACCTTTCTAATATTGCTGAGGAAGTTTTTCTTGTTCATCGTCGTGATGAGTTACGTGCAGAAAAAATCCTCCAGAAGCAAATTCTTGAGAAAGCAAAAAATGGTAATATCACTATCATTTGGGATCACAACCTTGATGAAGTACTAGGTGATACTATGGGTGTAACGGGCATGCGTATTAAACATACTCAAGACGGCAAGACACAAGATATTGATGTTCATGGTATTTTTATTGCTATTGGGCATAAACCAAATACAGGCATTTTTGCTGACCAATTAGCGATGCACAACGGCTATATTAAAGTACAAAGTGGCACAACGGGCAATGCAACAGCAACCAGTATTGAAGGTGTCTTTGCTTCAGGTGATGTCATGGATCATATCTATCGTCAAGCCGTCACTTCTGCAGGCACAGGTTGTATGGCAGCATTGGATGCAGAGAAGTATCTTGACCAACTTGAAGAAAAATAAATCTCGCTTATCGAGAATCTAAGTATGATGGTAACGCTTAGACTATTCTTTCTTAGAAATGTGCATGGAAAAATAAGAACCTATGAATCAGTCTGACCTTACTTTGCTCGACCCTTATGCGAGTGACGAAGCCTTTCCTCCTGTTAATATGGCATGGGATCAACCCAATGGTCTATTAGCAGTTGGTGGGGATTTAAGCCCACGACGCTTAATTAATGCTTATCAAGCAGGGATTTTTCCTTGGTTTAATGATGATGAGCCTATCTATTGGTGGAGCCCTGATCCTCGTGCTGTGATTTATCCTCGTAAGCTACATATTACCCGTAGCTTGCGTAAGACCGCCCGTAATAAAGGCTATGAAATTAGCTTTGATACTGACTTTGCAGCTACTGTACGAGCCTGTGCTGCTCCTCGATCTTATGCTTTAGATACATGGATTACTGATAAAATGTTCACGGCTTATTCTCGACTCCATGACTTGGGCTATGCGCATTCTGTTGAGGTGAGAAATACAGAAGGCAAATTAGTTGGTGGTTTATATGGTGTCGCAACCAATGGTATTTTTAGTGGTGAATCGATGTTTAGCCTTGAGCGTGATACTTCAAAGCTAGCATTACTTGCCTTAGCAGCACATCTTGATCATTGGGGTTATCATTTAATTGACTGTCAAATTGTTAATGATCATTTATTGAGTCTTGGCGCTGAAGGAATATCAAGAGAAAGCTACATCAAGCATATTAGAGCTTCAAAATTGCCCTACAAGCATGAATGGAAAACGCATTTTGATGCTGTTGCCTTAGGTCATTGGAATTAGCCTTATTAACGAATACTTGCTCAACTTCACACGCAGTAATATTGCAAGTTTTTTACTAAAACTAACACCAATAAGATCCGTCATTTGTTTTACATCTCAAGACTTATCAGCATGGTAGCCTCTAAGTATTGGAACTAAACTCATGTACCGCATCGACTAACACTTTAACATTATCAGGGTTAATATGCTGATGAATACCATGCCCTAAGTTAAATACATGCCCTGTATTACCCTCAAAACCATCAATAACTGCCTTGACTTGCTGGCGAATGGATTCTGGATTGGAATATAAAACACAAGGATCCATATTACCCTGCAAGGCAACACGATCACCGACACGTCGTTGGGCTTCTGCAATATCAATAGTCCAATCAAGACCTAGTGCATCACAGCCAGTATCAGCCATTGGCTCTAACCACTGCGCCCCACCTTTAGTAAATAAGACGACAGGAACTTTGCGACCATCCGCTTCACGTTGCAAGCCATCAACAATTTTTGCCATATAGTGTAGTGAGAAATCACGATAAGTTTGTGGTGTCAAACTGCCACCCCATGTATCGAAAATCATTAATGCTTGAGCACCTGCCTTTACTTGTGCATTTAAATATAAAATAACACTATCAGCAAGTTTATCTAATAATAAATGCAAGCTAGCAGGGTCGCTATAAAGCATGCCTTTCACTTTGGCAAAGTCTTTACTAGAACTGCCTTCAACCATATAAGTTGCCAAAGTCCACGGGCTTCCAGAAAAACCAATTAATGGCACACTGCCATCAAGCTCTTTACGAATGGTGCGAACCGCATTCATCACGTAGCCAAGGTCATCTTCAGGATCAGGGACACCTAAGGCTTTAATTTTTGCCGCAGTATCAACAGGATTCTCAAAACGAGGACCTTCACCTTCAGCAAAATATAAACCAAGTCCCATCGCATCAGGGATAGTAAGAATATCAGAGAAGAGTATAGCGGCATCAAGATCATAGCGTCGTAGTGGCTGCATAGTGACTTCACAGGCTAATTCAGCATTTTTACATAAATCCATAAAGCTACCCGCCTCTGCACGTGTAGCTTTATATTCTGGTAAGTAACGCCCTGCTTGACGCATAATCCAAACGGGTGTTTTATCAACAGGCTCTTTCAGGAGCGCTCTTAAGAAACGATCATTTTTTAATTCTGACACGCGATTGCTATTCCTTTATAAAGTAAGATAAAGCAAGAATACCGAAAATAGACGCACACTGCGACAATAAATGATCATTATGGGGAGATTATACGAGGTATTCTATCGACCTAAGTCACTTGAAATTTTAATGATACCACGAGAATAAATACAGCGATGAGGTGGAATATTTTTTAGCAAACTGAAACGTTAGCGATGCAAGTGTCGGACGGAAGCCCAACACTACATTTTGATTATTATTAGCTTAGATGAGATTTGATCATGCCACTAATTTTACCCATATCAGCACGACCTTGTGCTTGAGGCTTAATAATTGCCATCACTTTACCCATGTCACGCATGGATTCAGCACCACTTTGTTTTAAAGCAGTAGTAATTAATTGATTAATTTCATCATCACTAAGTGGGCTAGGCAAATATTCTTGGATAATATCTATTTCATAGCCTTCTTGCTTAGCAAGGTCATCACGACCTGCCTCTGTAAACTGTGTCATAGAATCACGACGCTGTTTAAGTTGCTTATCAAGAATAGCTAAAACGGCAGTATCATCCAAGTCAATACGCTGATCAACTTCTTGCTGTTTAATCGCAGAAAGCATCAAGCGAATCGTTTCTAGACGATTTTTATCCTTAGCACGCATAGCATCTTTCATGCCATTGCTAAGTTGTGTTTTTAGTGAATCACTCATAGTGAGCTGAAACTCCTAAAATAGAGAAAACGGCTATATTAATACATGCGTACACGACGATTTAATTCGCGCTGTACCTTCTTATAGTTACGTTTAACCGCAGCGGCACGCTCACGTTTACGAACTGAAGTAGGCTTTTCATAAAATTCACGAGCACGAGCTTCGGCAACAACACCCGCTTTTTCACACGAACGCTTAAAGCGACGTAGGGCAATTTCAAATGGCTCGTTATCTCTTACTTTTACACTTGGCATTATTTTATAACTCTTTATATTATCGAGAACTTTTACACCTTAATAGTTAATAATAAGGTTAAAAGCACTACACTACTGATCAGTCACAATGACTAACATCACTATTATCATAGGTCACAAAAGACCTCTTGTTTGAATAAAATTCAAATCGAGCGCGATATTGTACGCCTCTATTAATAAAAACAAAAGCTCTATTTTTTAACTATCCACCATCACTATAAAAACCTTCGTGTTGTTTAACAAACAACAATATCAAAGACCCGTTACTTATCTTAACTGAATATTAACAATCTACCGCTTAGCCAGTTTTATTAGTAAAAAATTCACACATTGTTTAATATTTAATCAGTCGTGTGAACTACACAAGTACTCTATTGCATCTAATGTTGGCAGACTGTTGATAGCTTGGGGCACGGCTATATCAACAGAGAGAGCTACTTTGGAAATACTCTAAAAAAATAATAATGATAGAGTCTTATATAAACTGGTAAATAATTATGAAAACAAACAAGATCATCGGGCTGGCAATAGCTTTATCTTTTGCCCTAACAGGTTGTTCTTCGCTAACAGATAAAGTCAGCACCAACGATGTGAGTAGTACTAAAAAAACAGCACAGACTAAGCAATCTATAGATAAAGA
Source organism: Thiotrichaceae bacterium (assembly GCA_023144895.1). Lineage (GTDB taxonomy): Bacteria > Pseudomonadota > Gammaproteobacteria > Thiotrichales > Thiotrichaceae > HyVt-477. The sequence continues at coordinate 94,193 of JAGLEV010000027.1, read as the reverse complement.
AACCATTGTTTCCAACAGTAAACTCAAAGGTGATTGGGTTCATCCTGGGCTTAATTACAAATGGAACTTCAATGAGAAGCAAGAATTCTACAATGCTCAGGGTACTAAAGGGCAGTGGAGTGAAAAAGAAGGGGAAGTTGTTGCCTTTGCGACAAATCAAGAAGGCAACCCAAGCACTTGGCGCTTTAAGCTAGACCCTTCTGGAAAAACGATGACAGGAAGATGGACTGATCCAGCAGGCAACCAAGGTCAACTGACTTTAATCAAACAGTCACTCTTTGACTTTAGTGATATCTCTGTTGCTAAGAAATAAGCAAAAGTCTAGCTGATTTAACGATCAAAGTAGGTATTTTAATAGCAATTACTGTTAGATCTAGCTAGACGCAATAAAATGATGAAATAGTTATTGATTCGATAGCTCTATCAATGACGCATAACTATAAGGTTTTTCTTCCAAATTTTGACTGGATATTTTTAATACCTGATGAGCTTTTAGTATTATTTCCTTTTGCTGAGATAAAAAGCTTGCTCGTAATAATAAGGTTTCAGGAGAGGGGTAAGGGCTATCACTAATATGACGATGAAGCACATCTTTTTTTAACACCTTATCTTTAGCCAAACGCCAATGTTGATCGACATAAAAATCAGCCCATGCTTTAGTCACTAGAGCTAACCCGACCTGTTGCGACTTTTTATCGCCAGATTGCTGAGCCCAAAGTAATAACCCCCATGATGCACTGGCATAATCTTGTAATATGGCAAACTGTTTTTTTTCTGAAGAACGATATAACTGCTTGCCATCCCAAAGATTTATCAAAAAATCGGCAAGTTGTTGCCCCTCCTTTGCAAAAGCTTTCTCATTAACCCGAGCAAAAGCAGCCAACACTAAACCATTCCATGTTGTCAATAATTTATCATCACGAGGGAGTTGATGGGTTGTTTTGCGATGCTTTAATAATTTATAACGAATAATCGCCAAGCTATTCTCAACCTCATCACGGCTTATTTGCAAAGATTTTGCTAAATCAGCTATATCGTAATCACCTTTTAGATGTACCTCTGTTGCTTTCTCTTTTAGTTGCCATGCTTGACTGGCAAGTTGATATTCTTGCTTTGATAATAACGATTTAATGATCGACACATCCCAATAATAAAATCCTCCCTCAACACCTTGGCTATCAACTGAAGACAGGCTGGCAATATAGGCACCTTGCTCTGTTTTCATTGTTTGTATTAAAAATCTTAAAGTCTGTACTGCCCATTTTCGATAAGTCACTGAATCATATTGCTTCGCTGCATCCGCATACAATATTGCCAGCGTTGCATTGTTATACAACATCTTTTCAAAATGGGGTGTACTCCATTCTTGATCGACCGTATAACGATAAAAACCGCCTGCTAGCTCATCATGTAGCCCTTTTGTTGCCATTGCATCCAAGGTTAGACGAACAAAGTCATCGATGGACTGATCTTTTTTCTCTCGATTCAAAATCATCAGTGCATGTAATTGGGTTGTTGAAGGAAATTTTGTCTGTTGACCAAAGCCTCCTGAAAAGGTATCCGCATTCGCCATAATCTGTTTGATAAGATTATTGGTAGAATCCGCTATTTTGGATTTATTACCCTTTTTCTCTTTATTTTGTTGCACAATATTTAAATGTTGAACCTGTTCTTTAGCTTGCTGACTTAAATTTTTACTGTCTTTCTCCCACTCCTTAGTAATATTGTTTAAGACCTTAGTGAGACGCTTTTTAGGCAAATAAGTCACACCAACCAAGGCATTACCTTCAGGAGTTACAAAAACATTTAATGGCCAGCCTGCATGACCTTGAGTGGCTTGTACAAAACGAATCAACTGTTTGTCTAAAATAGGATTAAGCTCTCGATCAACTTTGACAGCAATATAATGATCATTTAATAACTGGGCAATACCAGCATCAGAAAAACTTTCACGGTGCATAACATGACACCAATGACAGGCATAATAACCGACTGAAATAAATAATAATTTATTCTCTTTTTTCGCTCGACCCAAGATTGATTCATCCCAAGCAACCCAATTGATAGGGTCATTACCATGCATCGCAAGATAGGGGGAATGATGATCTTTTAATTCATTTGCCGATAACAATGATGATATAAAAAATATGCCAAGCCAAAGGTATGACTTCATGATTCAGCTCCTTGATAACAATCACCGATAATCAATTGTAATGCCGTTAATCCTGCCACCACGGCTGTTTCTGCACGCAAAATACGTGAGCCAAATTGTACTTGATGGATATTACTGGTACCTAGAAGTTGCTCTTCATGATCAGAGAACCCCCCTTCTGGACCAATAATTAAGTCATAAAATTCTGCTTTTTTCTGATTGAGACTAAAAAAATCGGCGGTTGCACGAGGAGACATTAATATTCTTTGTCGATCAGAGGCTTGCTGCAAATAATCACTAAAAGCCATTGGTATTGTTATCAGTGGAATAGCAGTACGCCCTGATTGCTCACAAGCACTATGTACAACAGATTGCCAGCGCCCTACTTTCTTTTCCATTTGAGCCGCCTTCATTCGCACAACGGCTCGGTCAGTCATAACGGGTTGCAAAGAAGTCACCCCCAGCTCTACGGCTTTTTGAATTGCAAAATCCATTTTATCGGGTTTGATTAAAGCAAAAACCAACCGCACATCTAAGAATGATTCTCGATTAATAGGATGAAAGCGTTTTATTTTAACTCGTGCATTACGCCGATCAACAGCCACTAGTTCAGCATCATACTCACCCTCTTTGCCATTAAAAAGAATTAAGCAATCACCAATACCTAGGCGCATGACTTGAATCGCATGACGAAAGTTAATAGGATCTAAGTCAATAAACTCACCAACAATAAAAGAATCGGGCTGATAAAAACGAGGAATTCGCATAAATAAAGGCTCACAAGGTAGAGTACGACTATAGAATAGCAAGTGCTGAATACGCTGTCCTAATGAAACGAGAATTATCAATGATAAAACAACAGGGTCTTTTTGTAACAGGAACAGATACCAATGTCGGTAAAACATGGGTCGGACAACATCTTATTGACCAATTGGTTAAAAAGGGTATCGATGTTGTTCCACATAAGCCCATTGAATCAGGCTGGACTAATGAATCTGACACCGATGCCTATGCTTTGGCTAAAGCCGCAAATAAATTGCATCAATTAGATACGATTTGTCCTAAACGTTATCGAGCCGCGCTTTCACCTGTTAGTGCTGCAAGACTTGAGGGGCAAATTAATTATCTTACTGAAGGTGTGAGTCATTGTTTAAAGACAGTTGCCAAGGAGCAATTTCTTTATGTCGAAGGAGCAGGAGGTTTTTATTCTCCACTGTATAGTGATGGCTTAAATGCTGATTTGGCTGAACAGTTACAACTACCTGTCTTACTCATTGCAGAGGATAAACTGGGTTGTATTAATCATATTTTGCTGAGCTTAACGGCAATAAAGGCTAAGCGGCTTTCAGTGGTTGCAGTAGTGTTAAATCAAGCCACTGCTCAAGAGGATTTAATCATGGATAATTTGAATGAATTAAAGGAGCTTATATCAGTACCGATAATACCGCTCAACTATCAACAGGATGATTTTGAAACAGCGTTCAAAACATTAATTTTGTTATTAAATACCTGCTCAAGTCACTCATGAATATTGTTAAACAAACATCAGAGGCGACATAAGCAGGTTAAACTGATAATACTTTAGCTAAACGTTAAATTAAGATTCAGAAATTACTTTAACGTGAATACCACCATCATAGTTAGTCATAGGTGCATTAACAATCATACTTTTACTACTCAGATTTAATAAGGCTGTATTACAATCAATACCTTGCACTAGAGTTCCCGTATTAAATGCAGTCATATTACTAGCAGCATATTTGATTGAATAAGAGGCAAGCATTGCAGCATCAGTACGACATTCATCCCCTGATGATTCTACTAACAATGCGCCAATAGTGGTTATTGCTTCTACATTAAGTGAAGTGATACCTAAAGTTTTACTCTCTGCACTAAGCACAATGGCTTGAGCTGAAATCGTAGGTTCTACCATTACATTAAAATCTTTTGAAGTCATTTGTGGTGTTGCAAAAGAAATAGTAGAGATAAGAATAGATGCTGTGGCTAAAGTTAGAACTAATTTTTTCATGGATAACTTCCTATTATTATTATTATTATCCAATACCCTCACTTACTCTATTGAGCCAACTGGTAAATTACACGGTCGTAATTTTTATTGATCATCCTTAATAAATAGTCGTCATTGCTCTAAGGATTTAATACAGATATGACACTCATCACATCAAACACAGTGGGGTACTGATTTAAGTCCTGATCTCTGTTGCGATCAGATAAGACATATTCTATGTCCAAATGATCATTTTTTCAACACCACTTATCTGTTTATGCCTTGATTTATCACCTTATTCCTATTTTATCCAGAATAATAATTCTACCCAGCTTTTGTCATTCGCCAGCTTTATCTTTAACATCAATCATTTGTTATTCATTGTTGTAAAGTTAAAAAGTGCTCATTGCTATTTTTTGGGTCGTACAGAGATTAAATGGAAACGTTCCATACGATATAATAGGGTTTTTATCACCACTTATCGCGATGACCTGACCTCTAAGCAAGAGCCTCTCCTTTAGTCTTTTTCAATGTAGCATCAACCTTAAGCAAGTAGATAAAGCAAGCTTTTAAACAGTATGCCCTACCATTCATTCTGCTTTTACTTTTTACACTCACTAAATATTTTCACCTCGCACTGAGAGCATCTATCGCTATCCAATCGTTTATAAATACGGCGTATTGCCTGTGATTTAGAGTCAAAGAAATGATCATTACCTAGCTTTTTGATAAAACATGATCTAGCGACCGTTTCATAAACTGATGGCTTTAACCCAACAAAATACAAACCACCACTTTCTTTTAATAAGCGCTTATTCTCTGACACTAAGACTTCCGCACCCGCAAGGTCAATAAAGTTGATACCACTAGCTTCAATCAAAATGTGGTAAATTTTCTCTCTTTCAACAATATTGCTAATCACCTTTTGAACATGATTAACTGAGCCAAAATAAATAGACATATCAATTCTAATAATTTTAAGCTGAGGACATTCTTCAATAGGTTTTTCTTCAACATCAATAAATTTTCTATGCGAAAGACTATGGTCATTATCAACAGAGAGTACGGGAATATTGGGCGTTGATGTTCTTGCTAAAAATAAAATCAATGAGAGGAGAACCCCCATATAAATAGCAAATTCTAGCTCAAGGAATAAAGTAGCAAAAAAGGTGGTTAAGAGTATCGATGATTCTGCTTTACTAAAGCTAAGCGTTTGCTTAATATGATGAAAGTCAATCAAGCTATAAGCAACTAAAAGAATAATTCCACCCATAGCGGCGATTGGAAGATAAGCAGTTAAGGGTGCGATTAGCAATACAATAATAACAAGGAAAATAGCTGCAAAGATGGCAGACAGTGGTGTTTTTGCTCCCGCTTCAAAGTTAACCCCTGATCGTGTGAATGATCCAGAGCCTGCATAACTTGAGAAGAAGCTACCAAACATATTTGACATACCTTGACCAACAAACTCTTGATTAGAGTCGATACGTTGACCTGATTTTGTCGCAACGGCTCGACTAATAGAGACAGCTTCTATCAAGCCAAGCAAGGCAACAGCAAAAGCTTCTGGAGCCAACATTTTAATGGTAGCAAATGAAAAATCTGGCATTGAAAGAGGCGGTAATCGTGCAGGTATTTCACCTAATAACTTAATGCCTTCTGCATGATCTTTTAAAAGGATTGCAACAAGGCTACCAACAACCATTCCAACCAATAAGTTGGGGGATTTAGGAAATATTTTTTTAAGAATAATGGCGCTGACTAAGGTCACTAATGCAATAACCATTAAAATAATATTCAGCTCGCCTATACCTTGATACAAGTCCATCCATGTATGTAAAAAGGATTCACCTTTGGGGACAAAAATACCCGTGACATGTTTCATTTGACTGGTAATGATCAATATAGCAGCACCTGCGGTAAAGCCGATCACCACAGTATGGGAAACAAAGTTAACTAAGGCACCCAATCGAGCTAATCCAAAGGCAAGCTGATAAACACCTGCAAGAAAAGTCAGTGTTAATGCTAATGATAAAAACTCAGGCGTACCAGGCTCGGCATGATGACTGATTGCAGAAAAGACAACAATGGAAATTGCGGTAGTAGGACCTGAAACAAGGTGAAAGGATGAGCCAAACAAAGCGGCAATAATGGGGGTTACCATTGCCGTGTACAAACCATACTCAGGTGGTAGACCTGCTATTGTTGCAAAGGCGACACCTTGTGGCAAAACGATGACAGCACCTGTTATACCCGCCATAAGGTCTGACTTAATAGAGCTTATTGTGACTAACTTGAACCATGCAAGGAAGGGGAATATGGAGGTTAATTTCATTTTCAACTCAATATTAGCATTTGATAATAAAGGAGCGAGTGTAGTCCTCTAAATATCATTCTACAAGGTTAAAAATTTAGATAAATAATCCATATCAAAGAAGTGATGTGTTATTTAGATATAAAAGATAAAGCTTAGACTCAGCTTATATTTTTAAATAGAGTATGGGGTGATTAATAGACAGAAAGGACATTCTAAATTTTTAATTTCACCTTGAGGAATAGGTAATACTCTCATCACTAAGGCGAAAATGGTGGCCGGGGGCGGAATCGAACCGTCGACACGCGGATTTTCAATCCGCTGCTCTACCGACTGAGCTACCCGGCCAAATCGAGGGGCGTATTACATCGTTTTGTTGTTCTATTGTCAAGCTCTATTTAACGATATTTTCTTACCCCTCCCTATCAAACGTTATTCTGCAATAGTTGCAGAAGTCAATTTATCCAATCCTTCCGTTACTTTTCCAATCAATGGATGTCCATCAAGATCATAATTACTCGCCATAACAATGGGTGCATGATAACTAATATAAACCTTATCATCCTTTGCTTGATAAACAGCAATACGCAATGGCAAGTCAAGAGCAACACGAATATCTTGATTCATTAAGCTAGTGCCTCCCTTAGGGTTACCAAAAATAACCACCTGTGCAGGATTCATCACTAGATCAACACTGGCTGCATTTTCCTGATGGTCAATTCGAGCAAAAAGAGTAAAGCCTTTTTTCTTAATAATGCTAACAAACTTATCCATTGTCTCATTAACACTATAGGGGCTTTCTTTCTTGATAATATTGAAACTAATATCAGGCTTTGAGTTTGCTAAAACAGGGGTTGATAAGAATACTAATGTAAAAATAATGAGGAGATGTTTCATTGCTTATCCTTTTAATTATGGTTTATTTTAGTCTACGTTCTATAGCAAAGACTAGATGCCTTAAGCTTATTATAAGTGGCATACTTAACCTTTTATCATAAAAGAATAATAGCTGATACATTAATACCTAAAGTGAGCATGTATTACTCTGAATAAGCCGATAATATCGATTCACTCTTTATTTTAGGTTAGGATCAGTTATGTTTAAGAATAATAGTGATGATATCCAAAAGCTTCCTGTTGACATTGAAAATGCTCGCTATCAAATTGCAGAATATCTAAAAAAGAATGAGCCTCGCCAGCGTCACTTAGTTAATTTTTCTTTATTGAATAGCCTGATAGTTATCTTCTTTTTATGCTGTGCTATATTCTTCAGTCGCTCTTTTGAACAGTGGCTTCCTGCATTATTTTCATCAATAAAACCAGCATGGGTGCTACTTAACTATATCGCACTATTTTTTGCCATGTTAAGTCTGCTTTCTCACTTCATATTGCGTGGACACAATTCTTCTTCACAAATATTATCAGCACGTAGCTCTGATGCTAAGTTACAAGGCTTACTAAATTCTATAAAAAATAAGCGCATCAGCCCCACTCAGGCAACAACGATTTATGCGAGTTACATTGGTGAGTTAGCCTTTATTCTTAGCGAATGATTAACGGCTCTTCAGCACTGGGTTACGACTATTTTGACTGACGGTCTGTCATGATTTTAGAGCTATTTAACCTAGTGCCATAATACTTATTGGCTAAAGTTAAAAATCACCTTAACGCCATGATTATAATAATATTAATAAAGTATCCTACTCAAAAAAACTTAAAGTGATACAAAGCCAAAGTGATTAATAAAGTCACCGTACACAACACAGCTCGTACAAAGTCAAAAGTATCAATTTGTAATAACATAATATTGATAATAGTTGCCACCACACCCGCAAGAATAGCACTAGCATTAAAACTAGCGATCAGCAATAATGGCAAACAAGCCCAAAGGAAAACTAAAAAACTAGGTGCGGCAGAAAAAGCTTCAATAAAGTTATGTTCAGTATTGAGGGAATCAAATTTCTTATGTTCCAAGCGATTACTTTCTAATAAGCGTTGCTCCCTGCGATCATCTGCATTTTCTGTTCGCTTTCTTAACAAGCTCCGCATCAAGTTATCTCCTTATAAGTTCATACCACCTAGTGACTAAAAAGCACCCTGCCCTTTGAAAATAAGAGTACAGGATTTAACGATTACATATAAGAATAGTGTAGTGTACCGACGTACTTTTATAAAGCGCTAATTAACTTGTTTGTTTAAATATTTACCATATTGCTACAAGTCAAAGAGAGAATATTTATCATGTAAACATGAGTTTTAAAGGCATTATCAATACTCTGCTACCGATGACACTTTAATCACCTAGGACAGGGCTTAATAAAACAATATTAAGGTGTCGCTGAGTTATTCGCTCATAAAAACTATTCAAAAAATAAAGAATGCTATCGGTAATAGGAACAGCTATTTATCAATAGAATGTTGAATACTATCCAAAATAATCCACCATTGCAGACAAGCAATAGCTATTTGATCATTATGTGGTGGTGTTGGTGTTGTGGTGTTAATACCCTGTTTTTTTGTTGCGCCCGACTAAGTTTCAAAGTGTAGTGATCAAGTCTTTCCATACAGATAAAAGAATAATTGATCCTATATTTTCTCAGCAACCATTGACAAAGCAATGGTTTATCCTCAGAGAAAACCAGATAACCCAGAGACATATAGCCTAACACATTTTTTGTGTGAAAATAAGTGCTAGGCTCTGTTGACGTTTACCTATGCCATAAAACTCTAGGAACATGCCACCATACTATTCACAGTTTTAATAAGAAAGGTTACAATTGCCACACTTCATTTTTTAGAGATAAATACGATGCAATTTATTGAATCAAGAGGCAATGATGGGCAACGTGCCGATAAGGTGAGCTTTTCTACTGCAATTTTAGAGCCAATGGCTTCTTTTGGTGGTATTTATGTACCTGAGAGCTTGCCTAATTTGGGGGCTGAGTTTTTGGCTGAGCATGTGAGTTCTGACTATAAGGTACTAGCGAAAGCAGTATTAACAGCCTTTGCTATCGATATTGAAGCCTCTGTTATTGACGAAGCTTTAGCACTTTATGATCACTTTGATGATCCTAAAAATCCCGTGCCTGTGGTTAAAGTAAAAGAGGATCTCTTCGTCAGTGAGCTTTATCATGGTGCCACTCGTGCCTTTAAAGATATGGCATTACAGCCTTTTGGTGTTGTGTTGTCATCAATCGCTCAACAACGTAATGAGCAATACTTGATTTTAACAGCAACCAGTGGAGACACAGGGCCAGCGGCTTTAGAGACATTTAAAGGCAAAGAGAATGTGCGTGTCGCTTGCTTGTATCCTGATGGTGGAACCTCGGATGTACAACGGTTGCAGATGGTGACAGAGAATGCTGATAACCTGAAAGTCATTGGGATTCATGGTAATTTTGATGATGCACAAAATGCACTAAAATCATTGCTTCAATCCAATACTTTTAAAGCAAAACTACAAGAACAGAAGATTTATCTCTCTGCGGCTAACTCGGTTAACTTTGGGCGAATTATTTTCCAGTTAATCTATCATATTCATAGTTACCTTGAGTTGGTGCGCCAGAATGAAATTGCTTTAGGTGAAAAGGTTTATCTTGATGTGCCCAGTGGTAATTTTGGCAATGCACTGGGTGGCTTTTATGCCATGAAAATGGGCTTGCCAGTAGAAAAAATTCTTATTGCATCAAACCAGAATAATATTTTGACTGAGCTTATCGGTACAGGTAAATATGACCTGCGCCACTCTACCTTAATTGCAACAACGTCACCTGCAATGGACATTTTAATTTCATCCAATGTAGAGCGTATTTTATTCTCATTATTCGGTGCAAAGCGTACTAAAGTGTTAATGCAACAGCTTGATAGTGAGCGTTATTATGAATTGACTGCTGATGAGCTGAGTATACTACAGGCTGTTTTTACCGCAGATTACTGTTCTGATGATGAAGGAAAATCGTATATTAAAGAAGCTTTTGCCTCAGGTTATTTAATGGATCCACATACAGCGACATGCTTTAAGGCTTATGCTACTTGCCGCACTAAGCCATTAAAAACGATTGCTTATTCAACAGCAGAATGGACAAAATTCTCTCCAACCATTGCTAACGCACTCACAGGAGAAAAAAATACTGATGATCGCCAAGCATTAGATACTATTGCTAAAGCCGCTGGAATTAGTATTCCTGATTCTATTAATCACTTGTTTGATAAGACAGTTTCTCAGGATGTGGTGATTGATAAAGCAGATATTGAGAGTGAGATTTTGGCTTTTTTGCATTAGCTAATGGTCAAGTCCGTCACAACGCCGATTGGCTTTAACTCTTGATTTAGAAGGACTGGGTTTTCGTTCTATTGGACGAATACTCAGATTTAGTCATTGCTATTTATCATTGGATTAAGCCCTTCGGCGAGCAAATTGAAGTGGTAAAACAGTAAAAGCAAAATAATGCTTAGACATGCTTGTTGCTAATGACAAAGTGGAATGGAAAATTAGAAGAGAGACTAAGTTAACAATCCCCAATAACAGCCCTATTGATTGAATCTGAAAAGAGTCGCTTTACCTGTATACTTATTCCAATAAAGCTAAAATTGAGCCTAAGCGATGAAAACCCTTCTCTATAAAATAACGTTTCTATTCATAATAACCTCATTATCCATCGTATACGCTGATGTGACTGACCTTGACACCAAGGCACTACAGCAGTTAATTGCTGATAAGCCTGATTTAGTGATTATTGATGTACGTACCGCTGACGAAGCTGTGCGCTTAGGTGGAACGATTCAACACCCTAATCACAAGGAGATTCCAAGGGGCTGGTTTGAATTTAGAGTGCCTGAGGCTGTAGCTAATAAAGAGGCTCCGATTGTTGTCTATTGTGGTACCAATGTGCGTAGCCCTCTCGCGGCTAAAACCTTAGAAACTATGGGTTATAGCAAGGTTTATAACTATGCCAGTGGTTTTATTGACTGGAAAAAACAAAAGTTAGCTATTCGCTCACGAGATAAAGCCCCTCAATCCATGTTATACAGCTTGCCCGTGAAGGTGGTTGATGGGGTTTACTCTGCGATTGGTGAAACAGGGCCTGCCAGTTATATGAATTCAGGGCACAATAATAACCTTTCCTTTATCGTTACAGGCAAAGGCGTTGTGGTGGTTAATGCGGGTGATAATTATCTATTAGCCAAGGCACTGCATACTGAAATCAAAAAAATTACCAATGAACCCGTCAAATATGTTGTCTTAGAAAATGGGCAAGGTCATGCCATGTTAGGGAGTAATTATTGGCTTGAACAAGGTGCTAAGATCGTCGCCCATAAGGATACAGTGACAGAAATCAAGCATCATGCTGAGAGTGTTCTCTCTGCAATGCTGAAAGGCAGGAAGGATAAGGGTATGGATACTAAAGTCGTCATGCCAACAATAACCTTTGATGACAGAATGGATTTGAGCTTAGGAGACTTTACTATTGAGCTTCTTCATCTTGGCCCTGCTCATAGCCCTGGTGATATCTTGGTTTGGTTGCCAAAACAAAGTCTGATTATTGCAGGAGATATGGCTTTTCATCAGCGCATGTTGCCCGTCTTTGAACACACGAATACCGCTGGCTGGTTAGAGACTTGGAAGAAGTTTGTTGCCCTCAAAGCAACATTTGTCATTCCAGGTCATGGCGAAGCAACTAACATGGCAGAAGTCACTAAATATACTAAAGATTACCTTAGCTTTATACGTGGAAAGATCACTGAAATTCTTGATAATGATGGTGAGCTACAAGATGCTTATAATATTGATCAATCCGCTTACCGCCACCTTGCAACATTTGATTTATTAGCTCGTCAAAATGCGGGTAGAATCTTCCGTGAAATGGAGTTTGAATAGACTATTGTCCTATCTAAGCCCTGATAATCACTGTGAGTTTGAACAAAGCATTAAAAATAGTCGTTTTATTGCCAAACTAAGCCCTATTCATTCTGCCCCAGAAGCTAAGGCATGGATTAAGTCTTGCCACCAAAAGTACCCTGATGCTCGTCATATCTGCTGGGCTTATATAGCGGGCGCTCCTAGTGGCACAGAACAATCAATGAGTGATGATGGTGAGCCTTCGGGAACAGCAGGAAAGCCAATGTTAAATGTATTACAACATGCCAATGTTGGTAATATTGTCGTCGCTATTATTCGCTATTTTGGAGGTGTTAAACTTGGTACAGGTGGGCTAGCACGAGCCTATTCTAGTAGCACTGTTGAGGTGCTTAAATTAGCCCAGCTCAGTGTCACTGAAAAGCAATTAGCCTTGTGTATCCAGCTTCCCTTTGCTGATGAAAATAATTTCCGCTACCAGCTTAAACGCTTTGAAGGTGAGTTAGTTTCTATTGATTATAGCGATCATATTACTCTGCATTGCTTATTAAATACGTCATCTTATGATGATTTCTTAGCATCCTTGCCACACACCATCACAGTGACTGATCAAAATGATGATTAATTCCATTATCAAATTAATCATTCTCACTACGATTATCTCACTATTAGGCTGTTCCAAGCCCCCGACTCAATTAACAGGCAAAACCATGGGTACGCAATGGCATGTTAATTTACCGAATAGTCATGCCATTGATGCTGGTATTTTACACCAACAAATTAGTACTCGCTTAAAAGCAATCAATCAACAATTCTCTACTTATATTGAAGATTCTGAAGTGAGTCGTTTTAATCGATTCAAGAGTACTGAAGTTTTTACTGTTAGCCCTGAAATTATCACTGTGATGACCGTTGCTAAAAAAATATATCAAGAATCTAATCAATACTTTGACCCTACATTATCACCCCTTATCCGACTCTGGGGGTTTGATAAAACGATACGATTTAATGCACCGAAAGCGACACTCATTCAAAAAAAATTAGCAGATATTGGTTTTGATAAAATCGATATAAAATTAAAAACACATCAATTACAGAAGTCACAACCTCAGGTTGAGATCAACTTATCCGCCATTGCCAAGGGCTATGCAGTGGATCAAATCGCTTCTTTACTTGATCATAGAGGGATAAAGCATTATCTTGTAGAGATTGGTGGTGAACTATTAGCGAAAGGATTAAATTCACACGCCAAGCCTTGGCAGGTTGCTATTGCCAAACCCCAAGCTGGACAACAACAGATTCAATTAATTATTCCCTTGGATAATCAAGCAGTGGCCACATCAGGTGACTATCAAAACTTCTTTATTGATAAGGGTAAATACTATAGTCACACGATTAACCCCATAACAGGCTACCCTATTACGCATAATCTAGTCTCTGTTACTGTCGTTCACCCCTCTGCAATGTGGGCTGATGGCTATGCTACGGCACTATTAGTTCTTGGGGAAACGAAAGGAATCGCACTAGTAAAGCAATTGGAATTAAAAGTATTTTTTATTATTCGCCAAAAAGATAGCTACACTACTTATTCAACCTTACCGATACGCTAATATGATCATCAATACTGACTGGTACAATCAATCCAGCCCTGAAGTTAATTTTGATATTCGCTATAAACACTCGCTTAACTTCTCTGGAGCTATTCCACAGACACCAATGAATCAGGCCATTGGTGAAGTTGGGTGTTATACCGAAGGCTTATGGGAGCGGGATGTTGCGGAATTATTTGTTGCCAATACGACAACAGGACAATATATAGAAATTAATATTGCTGCCAATGGTTCATGGTGGCTGATGTTATTTGATCAACCCCGCCAAAAAGTCTCTGGATTCATGACGAGTAGTATTTCATTATCACTACAAACCGAGCAACATACTAATCATTGGACGTTCACATTAGACATCCCACAGTCACTATTAATTTCTTTATTAGGAGAAGGTGATTATCGCTATAATGTTTGTTTCATTCTTGGCAATCCACGACAGTATTTATCGTTGAACTCACTCGGTAGTAAAGAGCCAGACTTCCATCGACCTCAAGATTTTGTCACCTCATTATGACTAATGACTGGTTTGTCTATATTTTACGTTGTGCTGACAAGAGTTTATACACGGGCATTACAACGGATATACAACGTCGATTAAAAGAACATAATGGTGTGGGTGGAGCACGTTATACTCGAAGCCGACAACCCGTCATATTGGTTTATCAAGAGTCAGCAGATTGCCGTTCTAGTGCGAGCCAACGAGAGTATGCCATCAAGCAATTAAGCAAAAAACAGAAGGAAGCTTTGATATTCTAGAAACGATAATATTTAATAAGGTCGTTGCCCCGCCCAGTTTCCTGATGGATCATAGCTACAAACCCATACTTGTGATTTATCATTACAAATCGCTCGCGCACATCCCACTTGCTGAGTATTACGCCAAACAAGCTGTGTGTAATGACCGCATTGCTGATTGGGCTGGCAGCGATTTGTTGCAAGATTATAAAACTCTATCTCACTGGCCCAGTCATCAATCACTCTAGTAGAAGTAATGCGTTGTATTTCTGTTCTACCATCAGACCATTGTAAAGGGCTTGCCCAGAAAAGGTTTTCACCATAGTTTGTTTTATGCTGCCCTGAATGAGGACGATGGCGCATTTTACAGCGATTTGTCATTTTAAGATGATTCGCCCATTGCTGAGAAAATTTAGCCAAAGCATCAGACCAAACCAGTACATTTAATTGATGCTTTTGACGAACTTTATTATGTCCAATCATCACTTCGCTAGGATTCACTGTTGGTAAGTCAACAGGAAGACGAGGTACTGGCTGATCAACTCGACCCACTGTATGAGGCGAGCTACAGCTGACCAACACAGTGAGAAGAGTGAATACGGCAATAATATGAAGATTTAGCAACATAAGTCGTGCTTATTTTTTCTTAGGAATCTCTTCCATTAATACCGATTCCCCTCCCATTAGACGAGGTTGTGACAAGCCCATCAGTTGTAAAACGGTCGGAGCTATTGAAGAAAGTCCACCACACGTCCCTAAACGCCAGAAAGATTTATCAAGAATTAAGCAAGGCACGGGATAAATCGTATGTTGAGTATGAGGCTCACCTGTTAATGGATCTTTGTACTCATCACAATTTCCATGATCAGAAGTAAGCACCACAGAAAAATTATTTTCAACAGCAGAATCTAAGACTCGACCCACTTCACGATCCAAGGCTTCAACCGCCTCAATAACAGCACCTTCAATCGCTGAGTGTCCCACCATATCGCCATTAGCAAAGTTAACAACAATAAAGGAATGCTCTCCCTTATCTAAAGCTTCAATCACTGTATCAGCAACTTCTTTAGCACTCATTTCTGGCTGTAGGTCGTAAGTATCAACATCAGGTGAATTAATCATGACTCGATCTTCACCTGCATAGGGAGTCTCACGACCACCATTAAAGAAGAAGGTGACATGAGCATATTTTTCAGTTTCAGCAACGTGTAATTGTTTGTAACCAGCAAGGCTAATAGTGTGTGAAAGGTTTGTTGCAGGACGCTCGGGCCTGAATACGATAGGAGCCAATAATTTTTTATCATACTCAGTAAGACAAGTAACAATGGTTTCTTCGTAATCACCACGATCAAAACAAGTGAAATTATCACTCCCTAATGCATCCGCTAACTGACGAGGTCGATCATTCCTAAAGTTAAAGAAGATGACCTGATCATCACTCGTCAATAACTGAGCACCTTCCATAACGGTTGGCAGAATGAATTCATCATTCTTACCCGCAGCATAAGCCTTATCAATACAATCCACCATATTATGCGCCACTTCACCTTTACCGTTAACCATGGCATCAAAGGCAATTTGTGTGCGATCCCAGCGATTATCTCGATCCATCGCATAGTAACGACCAGAAACAGTCGCAATCTCACCACCATACTCATCAATCGCGTCCTGTAGTGCACTAAGATATTTATGTGCTGAACGTGGTGGTGTATCACGACCATCAGTAATCACATGAAGAATCGGTTTTACTCCATGTTCATTCGCCATTTTCAGAAGGGCACAAAGGTGATTAATATGGCTATGTACTCCACCATCTGAAACTAAGCCCACTAGGTGAATATCACGCTTAGCCTCTTTAGATCGATTAAAAGCATTCAGTAAAGCGGGTTTAGTGTAAAAGCTACCACTCTCGATAGAGTCATTAATACGGACTAAATCTTGTAGCTGAATATCACCACAACCTATCGTAAAGTGCCCAACTTCAGAGTTACCCATTTGCCCTTTAGGCAAACCAACTGCCCGACCTGATGCTGTTAAAGTAATATGAGGATTATGTCCAAAATAATAATCAAGCTTAGGTGTATCAGCCTCATAAATAGCATTATACATTTTACTAGGGTTAACACCAAAACCATCAAGAATGATGAGTAAAGTAGGACAACGTGGTACGGATATTTTGTTCATTATGAGGCAACTTATACAATGACTAAAGGAAATATAGGGCGCAATAGTACCGCTAAAGTGAATAATTCTCCAGTTGAGTTGTGTGATCTTGCAGAGAAGAGAAAGAGGGAAATAATATTCTTTTAATTTTTTATAGTAAGACTGAGCTATTTAAAGAAACTATTATTTATAATAGGATTAAAGTGCTATAAAGTTTAAACTAGTTTAATTATTTCTATTGATTAATCACTCTGCCAGAAATCCAACTAAAAATATTGTTTTTTTTCAATAAGTCTTGCTACAATATCTAGATTAATTTATAAAAATAGGGTTTGACTATAATATCAGCAATTTATATCAACCTTAACCTTCTATGACGTAGGTTAAAAAAATAACAAAGTGACTTATGGATACTGTGATATAAGTCTAGAAAACCATTAGAACAAATAGTATGAAGTAAATAAAATTTATCTTCCGACTTGCTAGAATTACAAATAACAATATTTCACATTAATGTACTATTTAGTAGAATAATCACCCTCCCCTACTAGGCTAAATTAAAAATTAATTATGAAATATCTTATAACTTTCGGCACAGAATAGGGTTGAACTTATATTTTTTTTGGAAACGAGATAAAGAAAAGCCATCAATCAGCTCATTCACCCTCTAAAATATACTGCATACCCAATGGCTCGATCCACCTTTGTTCACGTTGCAAATCAGCCAATAACATCGGTCGCTCATCAATAGAAATATTGCTTAAATACAGTTGCTTATCTTTTACTTTAATTAAGGGAAGAACCAGTTCAGGCTTACGTGAACGATGTAACAAAACGGCCAAACGTAATAAAATCGAAAGTTTTTGCACACAATCCTGTTCTCTCTTAGGAAGTGCTTTAAATATTGTCATATCAATTTTACGTCGATGCGTTCCTACAAGACAGCTTAACCAACGTTGCTCTTTTCGACTAAAACCGGGTAAATCAGCAAATTGTAAAATATAAGAACCATGATCTTGATAAGCATTATGAGAAATATTCAAGCCCAGCTCATGTAACATAGCAGCCCATGCTAATAACTGTTTTCTCTTGGGCTTAATATCCCATTCAATACCGAGTTGATAGGCTAAATGCCCTACTGTTTCTGTTACTTGATTAGACTGTATTGGATCAATACTAAAACGTTCTTGCAAGTCAGCAATGGTTTTAACACGAATATCTTCATGATGAATACGACCAATCAAGTCATACAACAAACCTTCTCGTAAAGCGCCTTCTGAAACCGTCATATGATCAATTTTTAAGGTTTCAAAAACAGCAATTAATACCGCCAAACCTCCAGCAAAAACAGGAGCACGCTCAGATTTTAAGCCGGGCAAATCTAACTGATCAACATGCTTTGCCTTAATCATTAAGTCACGAATAGAATGCAGGGCATAAAGAGTGATACCAAACTTTTCCAAACCTAAGGCCAGCGCTATATTTTTAGCAGCTTTAATCGTACCTGATGAACCTGTTGCTACCTCCCATTGATTGCGTTGAAACATTGTTTGGTTTGGGGTGATTTCAAGTTTTAATGCAGTATTGGCTTTTTTCCAATATTTTTTATCTAAATTGCCTGTAGGAAAGAATTTTTGAGTTGCTGAAACAGAGCCCATTTCTAAACTTTCCAATTGCTTAGGTTGAAATTTAGCCCCAATAATTAATTCAGTACTACCACCACCAATATCCACAACCAAGCGATTACCTTGGTCATCAGAGAGTGTATGAGCAACACCTAAATAGACTAAGCGAGCTTCCTCCCGTCCTGCAATAATTGCGACAGAGTGACCTAAAGCTGCTTTTGCTTTACGCAAAAACTGACTTGAACTCCGCATATTTCTTAGCGTATTGGTGCCTGCAATGCGTACACAGCTAGCAGGAAGGTGGCGGATACGTTCACCAAAACGTTGCAAACAGGCAAGAGCTTCTTCCTCCTTCTCTGATGATAAATACATATCATCATCAAGCCCACCACGCAGGCGAACCATTTCTTTAATTTTATCAACCTTTTGTAGTATTCCTTGATCATTGACTTGAGCAACGATCAAATGAAAACTATTAGAACCAAGGTCAACAGCAGCGATAGTTTGAGGTAATAAATCCATCAACCTAGTTTAAGGCTAATTAGCTAAGGATTAAAGTGAAGTTTTTTAGTCTCATTAAACTTATATTCTTTTCTTGATGTGGTACAACCTGTTTAATGCTTATGCTGTAGAAAAAACGACTCGTGCAAAATACTTCCTATCTAGTTATAATACTGACGGGCAAGAATACGATCAAACAATCTAACAGCACACCTTATTTGTTATAAAAATAGAGGTCAGTTATGACTGATTATGCTGTAGGAGATATACAAGGTTGTCACAAATCTTTGAATCGACTGCTAAAAAAAATAAAGTTTGATTCAAGTAAAGACTGTCTTTGGGTTGCTGGAGATTTAGTAAATCGGGGCAAGGATTCCTTAGCCGTTTTACGTCAATTAAAAACACTAGGCAATGCGGTTAAGTGTGTATTGGGAAACCATGATGTATCACTAATAGCAATGCACTATGGCTTAGTTCGCTGGCATCCTACTTTACTACCCATTGCAGAAGCAGATGATCGTGATGATTTAATCGCATGGCTTATACAACAACCTTTTTTACGTGTTGATACTGAACGAAAGTTTTGTATGGCACATGCTGGAGTTCCTCCACAGTGGAAAATGCAACGTGCTATCGAGTATGCCGAAGAGATTACAACCGCACTGCAAGGTAGTGATAGTAAAGAATGGCTTGCTAATGTTTATGGGGATAAACCGAAAAAATGGAAAAAATCACTGCAAGGATATGAGCGTCACCGCTACATATTAAATGCCTTCACCCGAATGCGTTATCTTAAAAAGAAGGGTGGATTGAACTTTAGTGCAAAAAATGCACCTAATGCTAGCAGTCCGTTAACACCATGGTATCAATTTCCTAAACGTAAGAATTATGATTACACTATTGTCTTCGGTCATTGGGCTAGCCTTGGTTTTTATAGTAAAAACAAAATAATAGGTCTAGATACTGGCTGTGTTTGGAAAGGTAGGCTTACCGCTATCAATCTCGATAGCATTCATTATAAACTTAAAATTTTCTCTATATCATGTAAAAAGAAATCAATATAATTCAAGAACTCAGGCTTCAATACTGGGTTCTTAGTCAATAACTGAATGGGCTACCGAAATGCCAGAGACAAAAGCACAATTAATGGGGACTGTTAACATACCCATCAAGTATATGGGTAAAGAACAGCACTTCCACTTGCAGGTATCCCCCCCTGCTCCTGCTGCTGATCATAAGTTGCTTTCGACCTATTTAGAAAATAATCGTCAATCATTGAATAAAGCACAAAAAGCAATGGAGGATAACTTATATAAGGATTTATTTTTACGCCAACCACCTTGGTTGCTAAACTATGAAAGCCCGATACAAAATGCACTACTAGCTCGACTTAATATTAATATATTGATTCCATTGATTAATATGAAAGGTGGATCGGCATCCTACACCAAGCTAGAATCATTTCCTGTTGATGACCATATTCAGAAAATGATGATGAAAGCAGAAAAAAGTTTATTCATGAAGCAACAACCTAACCTGCCTATTCATCAAATCATTCTCACCTCATTGATTGTCTTTATTATTGTTATCTTTATGCTTTCTATTGCTTAATAACATCTTATCACGGGCTGTTTTAGCCAATGAAAATTCTTCAACAATTGCATCACCATCCTGATGATTAATCATGACTTTAAGATTTTTCAATCGATTTTCAAATAGATCAATCATATTCAGTACAGCCGTCTTATTCTCGATACAAATATCACGCCACATCACAGGATCACTAGAAGCAATACGAGTGAAATCTTGGAAACCACCTGCAGCATAATTAAAGACTCGGTCACTTTCCTCGCAATCCACTAAAGTAGCCACTAATTCATAAGCAAGAATATGGGGTAAATGACTGGTTGCCGCTAGGATTTGATCATGCACCTTAACATCAAGACACTCAACCGATGCACCACAGGCTTCCCACATTGCGGTGACCTTATCAATAGCCGTTTGATCACTATCAGACACAGGGGTTAGAATAATTTTTCGATCTTGATAAAGGTGATCAATCGCTGCCTCTACACCACTTTTCTCTCTCCCTGCAATGGGGTGACCAAGAATAAAACGAGGAGGAAGTGACCCAAAAACCGCTTCTGCAGCCTCTTTAACACTTTGCTTTGCACTACCTCCATCGGTAATAATGACTTGCTCTGCGAGGTGATCTTTTATTTGTGCAAGAATAGGATGCATTGCTCCCAAAGGCACTGCCAAAAAAACCATATCAGCACCTTTCACCGCCTCTGCTGGATTGGTACTATAATCATCAATAATACCCAGCTCTTGTGCCCGTTGCAGGTGGTTTTTACTTCGACTACAACCAATAATCGTCTGACATAAACCCGCTTTGCGTAAGCCCATAGCGAGAGAACCACCGATTAATCCCACTCCAAAGATACATAGGCGATCAATCATGAGTTAAAACCTTATAGAGTGCTTGAATACAGCGATCATTTTGCTCACTAGTTCCAATAGTAATCCGCAAGTGCTGTGGTAGACCATAATTAGCAATAGGACGCACAATCACACCCTCTTGCAATAAAGCCTCATAAACAGGCTCTGCATCGCGCCCAACATGAATACAGATAAAATTACCCACAGACGGAATAAAGCCCCAGCCATATTTTTCGCAAGCATCCTGCCATTGCAATAAGCCAGATTGATTGATTTTTCGACTGAGTATGACTTGCTTTTCATCAGCAATGGCTGCAGTAGCTGCCGCTAGAGCAAGACTATTGACATTAAATGGCTGACGCACACGGTTAAGTAAATCCGCCACTTCAGGATGTGAAACTGCATAGCCCACACGCAAAGCCGCCAGACCATAAATTTTTGAGAAGGTACGTGTCACAATAAGGTTAGAATAATCATCTAGCCATAATAAAGTATTGGGGTAATTGGGTTCAGTGACATATTCAAAATAAGCCTCATCAACCACCACAATCACCGACTCAGGAACGGCATCAAGAAATTGTCGAAGTTCGTCTTTAGCTAGCCATGTCCCTGTGGGATTATTGGGGTTGGCAATAAAAACCACCTGTGTTTGATCATCAATTAGAGCTAATAAGGCATTAAGATAGTGCCCATAGGGCATAGAGTGATTAGGTGGGTTGGCACTGGCTATTTTCATCTCAGCACCACAGGCTTGAGTGACAATAGGGTATACCGCAAAGGCGTAAGCAGAAAAAACGGCATTACGGTCTGGTGACAAAAAGCAACGCCCAATTAAATCCAGTACATCATTGGAGCCATTACCGAGTATTATTTGACGGGTTGATAAATTAAACTCTCCAGCCAAGGCTTCTTTTAGCTTAAAACCACCACCATCAGGATACATTGCTAGACTTTCTAGCGGCTGATATAAGGCTTCCAAGCCTAAACTACTCGCCCCGAGTGGATTCTCATTTGAGGCAAGTTTTAAAGAGTCGCTGATACCCAGTTCACGCTCCAATGTCTCGATTGGCTTACCGGGTGTATAAGGCTGTAAATTACGAATACCCTCAAGGGCATATTGGGAAAAATTAGTCTGCTTAGTCATAAGAGCAGTATCTCAAGGATGACCGCTGTAAGTCCAGAAGAGTTGGTCGCTTATCATTTCCTTAATTCCATGAGTATTACTATTCAACAGAAACTAGGATACTTAATATGGTTCTTTAAATAATCAGTTTTTAGCAAGCTATTGACGTTTCAATAACTTTTCTTCCGCCAAATGCTTTTGCTCTGGAGTGATTTCCTTTCCAAGTGCTATCAGCACATCGGTTGATCCTTTATAGCCATTAGCCAAAGCGACTTTAAGCCAATACCATGCTTCGCTAGGGTTTTTCTCTATACCCAGACCCTTTTGATACATAACACCGATCATAAATTGACTGGTTTTAACGCCTTTTTCTGCATCACTAGACCAAATTTTAAATGCTTTGGGATAGTCTTGTTGCCAACCTTTTTCTGAACCAAAGACTGTACCACCATAGAAATATTTTAAAGCCAGTAAATTACGTGCAGGCTGATAACCTGCGGTTGAAGCCTTCTCCCACCATAAGGCAGTTTTTACACTATCACCCATTTCATCATATATCTCACCCAGTATGGTTTGAGCGAGTCTATCATCAGCTTTCGCTGCTTTAGTACAAGGAGAGATTGCTTCTTGCACCAAATCATCATCAAATAATTTTTTACAAATTTCAGCCGATGTACCTGCCTGAAGTTGAGCGCCGTAGCTAAAGATTAGGGTCATTCCCATTAAATAGAAGAAGTTTCTTTTCATCTTTATTCCCATTGTTAATTCATTGTGATTGAAAGAGTGAAATAAGTATACTCTCTCTATTGTCATTCAAAGACGCTATTTATTGTTTTAAGCTTTCAGAGCAAGCCTTTTTATATTGTGGTATCGCAACGATCACCCAAGATGAGGCTGATTAAATACACTAGGGAAGTATATTATAATACGTAGACAAGCGACCCTATAAGATCGTTTTATGTTTGATTTTTTAATCGCAAAAAAAAGCCCACAATAATCAATTGTGGGCTTGAAATATTATTTCAGCGTTTACATTCTTTCAATGGTATCTTACCGTTTTCGTTTTAAGCTTTAGGGGCAACTTTTGCAGGTGCAAATATAGGTGTTGTATTATTACCAGGCATTGTTCCAGCAGCTTTAGAGTTGTTTTCACCAGTGAAATTACCCATTGTGTTGCCTGTTCCGTTTCCAGCGCCAGCCCAATCAGTCAATGCGTTGACTACTGAGTTACCTGCTCCGTCTGCCGCCATTTTTGTATCCATGTTAGTGCGTGCTTTACCTTTGAAAGTAATTGAGAAATCAATTTCTCCATCTGCATCACCTTTACCTGTTCCCCAACCCTTAGCTTTAGCAGCACCATTACCAGCGCCGTTTCCATTACCTTTAGTCCATGCAGAAGTTGTTGTACTTCCAGCACCATTACCAGCGCCGTTGTTGAATCCATCAAACCATTCAGCAGAAGCGGTTGAAGAGATAGCAAGTGTTGCAGCAAGAGCGATTGTTGTAACTAATTTCATGGTGGTGTCCTTAAAAATTCTTGTAATAAAGTGGTTGTAATCAATGAGCATTAGTATATAAGCATATTCCTATATGTCAAGTGGAACATTAAAGAATGCTAATATTCTTTTTGATTGGAACATTAACCTTATGATAATTAAGGTTTTCTCTATCCATCTGCAATCCCAGTCAGTACTCATGACAATACTCATCACTGTGACTACAGGCTAAAGCCTTTGACTTTATAAACATGACGGCGGTAAGTTTTAAATTCAGCAAAGCTAATATTAAATATTTCTAGTACCTTTTTTTCCTCCTTAGATAAAAATCCACGCTTAAAGGCAAAGAGTGCTATTGCGATTTGTATAATAGATTTTTTCTTTTCAGTGGATAATTCTGCATAGCATTGTGAAAAAATATCAATATCATAGATCTTTTCATACTGACTCACCGAATTAGGAAAATCGGCTTCTAGTTGATTAAGAAGATAGTCAATATTTATATTAAAAAGACCAAAAAGATCAAGCCGTACCGCAATGAGCCGAATCAATGTTTCATCGTATAAAGTATTAGATATCTTGGTTTTTTTTATATAGGTAAGTAAATTTAATACATATACTCTTGAATAAATCCGTAACCTTACCTCTTTAAGTACAACGTATTGCACCCAAGCATCCCAAAACCCTGTAATGATGGTGGCAATATAAGGAATATACATCCTACTTCCCCCTCGGCTGATTATTTTTTTCAGTACGACTTTAGCAATAAGATTACTCAGTATGATTTTTACCTTATAAAGTAATGCGATAAGCCAATAACCTGTTTTTCTCTTTCGATAAGGATTTATCCCCAGTGTTATCTTTTCTGGTTCATCGAGTTCAAATGCCGCTCTAATGAGGGAGCGTTTAAAGTTTTCCTCCACCAAATGTTGCTTCTGTACTGCATGAATATACAAAGCAGTCATCAGCAAAGTAATATGAAAAAGTAGCCAGAATTCAATCAATATAAGACAGATATTAGCAACAATTATCGAAAAAATAACCGCCCAACTCATTGACAAAATATCTTGGTCAGGAAAAAGAATAATACCAAGATAGACTGTTGCAAGTGTCACAATAAAGCCAATGACAAATGACAATAGGATGGCTATCTTTGTTGCTTGGTGATCCGTTAGTTTATTCAGTAATGATATATGGTTATCAAGGTAGTTATTGATATGAGATAAGCCCCACTTCTCCAACAGTATTTGTAACATTACCTAACTATCTCTTATTTTCAAGCACTTGATGCATACGATTAATTTTATTACCGATTCTAAAAACATTGTTGATATAGATAACTTCTTTGTGACCACCTCCTGATCCTGTCGTAATCACAAGGTCACCTGAGCCTAATCCAAAAATCCAATGTTGAATAAAGTTGTCTCGCTTCTTTCTAAACACAATACCCATCGTATCGTAGTTCACCACACCTTCACCGATCTCTTTAACCACTGTTAACTCATTAGGGCGTAGCTCTACATATTTACGACGATCATATAATACCGTGGTAAACAGCCAAACAACCGCCATCGGTATAGCAAAAAGAAAGTAAAAATTAGGCTCGATAGAGATTTTAAGACTGATTATTGTGTGATATATAATCCGCATCACTCCTGTTCGTTCAAAGAGCAAGCCCAAGACTATCAGCCCTAATACGAAGATGACGACCCATAGCCCTCGTACATCAATAGTAATAACGAAGAGAGAAAATAATAAACTAAAGAGAAAAATCACTCCTGCCAAATCAACCGAAAAAGTATGACTCACCGTCAAAAAACCTAATGTTAAAGAGATAAGCCATAGTGGCCAAAAGTAGAAAATGGTCGAGTGACTATAGAAACGTATTTTGCTTGACATAGAGGGCATAAGGCAGTCCAAAGATAATTTATTAATTTTATAACGCCATATTGGTACATATTCATCCACTAGGATAGTTATTTTATTGGACGCTACAAACTTTGCAGTCTATTATAGGGCAAAATTATGGGTTATGGTTGAATTCTCACCATCTCACCTAAAAAATATAAAGATAATAAATTGACTAAATTTAAGGATAATAATGAAGCAATTGCTGTTAAGCCTTTTACTACTTTTGCTTGCTAACACACTTAGCGCAGGGGTTTGGAACAGCCCACATAATACAGATCAGCCTTCTGAGAATATTTTATTTACTTCATTTTCCTCCCCAGTAAAACACCTTGACCCTGTGATCTCCTATAATAGTGCAGAGTGGGGTATTATTGGGCAAATTTACGAACCACCTTTACAATATAATTACCTAAAACGCCCTTATGTATTAGAACCTGCAACCTTAACAGCGATGCCTGAGGTCCACTATTTAGACAAGAACGGTCAGACGGTTGATGTCACTAGTAAGAATATTGCCTTTTCTGAGTATATTTTTCATTTACGTGATGATATTCGTTTCCAGCCTCATCCTTCTTTTGTTAAAGATACTGAGGGTCGGCAACGCTATGCCAAGCTGACTGGGGATGAGCTTGATGATATTACTTCATTAGATGACTTTGCTCTTAATGACTCTAGGCTGTTACAGGCAAATGATTATATCTATGCCATTAAACGTATGGCAGTACGTCAAAATCACTCGCCTATTCTTGATAGCATGATGGCTTACATTATCGGTCTTAAGGATTATTCAAAAGACATCACGAATAAAGTCAAAGCGTTAAAGAAAGACAAGAAGATTGTTGATCTACGTTCCAGTGAGATTTCAGGGATTAAGCAGCTTGATCCATTGACCTTTAGTATTCGTATTAAAGGGGTCTATCCACAGTTTCTTTATTGGATGAGTATGAACTTCTTTGCTCCTATCCCTTGGGAAGCTGATCTCTTTTATCAGCAAGCGGGTTTAAAAGAAAAAAACCTAACATTGGACTCGTTTCCTGTGGGAACAGGACCTTATTATTTGGCAGAGAACAATCCTAATAAGCAAATGCGTTTAGTCGCTAATCCCAATTTTCACACTGAACTTTATCCTTCGTTAAGCCCTGAGGAGCAGAAAGCTTCGGGAGTTCCTGATGAGATGCTGGTCGATAGTGGTAAGCCTATGCCCTTTATTAAGGAAGTCATTTATTCATTAGAGAAAGAATCTATCCCACTGTGGAATAAGTTTTTACAAGGTTATTATGATTCTTCAGGTATTGCTAGTGAGGCTTTTGACCAAACTATTAATATCTCTACAACAGGGGCTATGGGTTTAAGTCCAGAGATGGAAAAAAGAGGAATTACGTTACGCAGTGCGATTGTGCCTTCAATTTATTATATGGCATTTAATATGGTTGATCCTGTGGTGGGTGGTTATTCTGAATCCAATCAAAAATTACGCCAAGCTATTAGTATTGCTATTCATTATGAGGAATACATTTCTATTTTTAGAAATGATCGAGGGATCGCTGCACAGGGCCCTATTCCACCAGGAATTTTTGGCTATGATGATAGTTTAGCGGGTCACAATAATTATGTTTATGATAGTGTTGAAGGTAAGTCTGAACGCAAGCCTATTGCCTATGCCAAACAGTTACTCACTGAGGCAGGTTATCCTAATGGTACTTCTAGTAAAACAGGCAAGCCTTTAACGATTCATTATGATGCAACTTCTGCAGGTCCTGATCAAAGAGCACAATTAGACTGGATGCGTAAACAGTTTAAGAAGTTGGGAATTCTCTTGGTCATTCGAAATAGTGATTACAATCGTTTTCAAGATAAGATTCGCAATGGCAGTACGCAGATGTTTATGTGGGGCTGGAATGCAGATTATCCTGACCCTGAGAATTTCTTATTCTTATTATACGGTGGTAATGCGGCGGTTGATACGGGAGGTAGTGGGATTAATAGTAGTAACTATAAAAATCCTGAATTTGATCGCCTCTTTGATCAAATGAATACGATGGAAAACTCACCTGAACGTTTAGCTATTATCCAACAAATGCTAGAAATAGCACGTAAAGACTCACCATGGATATGGGGTTTTCATCCCAAGTCACTGGGCTTGTATCACCATTGGTTTGGCAATGCTTGGCCTAATCAAATGGCGAATAATACAATGAAATATAAACGTATTGATGATAAAAAGCGCCGTGATTTACAGAGCCAATGGAATCAACCCGTACTCTTACCTATTATCGTATTCTTCATTCTTATCATTGGTATCATTTACCCTCTGCTAAGAGCCTATCGGAAACGACAAGCTTTTGTTATCCAGACTCAATAACCACGGGTTTAAATCATGCTTAATTATATTATTCGCCGTGTCTTATACGCCATTCCGATTCTTATTGGGGTGAATTTACTGACATTCTTATTATTCTTTATGGTGAATTCACCTGATGATATTGCTCGTTCACAATTAGGAGCAAAACAAATATCACCACAGCAAATCACGGCTTGGAAAGTAAAACGAGGTTATGATAAACCGTTGTTTTATAATGCTGAGACTAAGGAGGAAGGAGTATTAGCTTCTTTGACCGATACTTTGTTTGTTAAAGAATCTCTCGCTTTATTTATCTTTGATTTTGGTTTCTCTGATGCAGGACGCAATATTGCAACCGATATTAAGCAACGCATGTGGCCAAGCTTACAGATTGCCTTGCCAAGTTTTATTATTGGTTTAACAACCAATATCTCCCTTGCGTTACTGATTGTCTTATTTCGAGGCTCGGTATTAGATACGACAACAATGATTATTGCTGTCATGATTATGTCTATTTCAGGCTTATTTTATATTATTGCAGGACAGGTTTTATTTAGTAAATTATGGCACTGGTTCCCCATCTCTGGTTTTGAAAGTGGTATTGGAGGGATTAAGTTTGTGATTTTACCTGTGCTTATTGGAGTCTTTGGAGGCATAGGTTCAGGGGTGCGTTGGTATCGTAGTTTATTTTTGGAACAAATTAATCAAGACTATGTGCGTACCGCCCGAGCTAAAGGTTTAACTGAGCTTAGAGTCTTATTTGGTCATGTACTGCCTAATGGTATGTTGCCTATTTTAACGGGGGTTGTGGTGGTCTTACCCAGCTTATTTATGGGTAGCTTAATTATGGAGTCATTCTTTGGCATTCCAGGCTTGGGAAGCTATACCATTGATGCGATTAATGCACAGGATTTCTCTATCGTAAAATCGATGGTTTTCTTAGGCGCAGTGTTATATATCATCGGTTTATTACTGACGGATATTTCCTACACCCTATTTGACCCGAGAGTAAAATTATCATGAAAATGAGTTTCTTATGGACAGACATGATGATTTGGCTATTAGTTGTTGCGCTGATATTTTGGGCAAGAATGATAATGCGCTCTCCACAAACTCGCCAACAATGGCGACGTATTTATGAATCACCGCTTGCAATGGCATGCAGTCTCATTTTATTAACCTATCTCAGTGTTGCACTACTCGACTCTATTCATTTCCGCCTTGCCTTGCCGACTCAAGCTGATAGCAAACAAGTCAATTATGATATTAATATGAAGAGCCCGCTCGATTTGCTTTTTGCTCACAATATTGATCATAGTGAACGCACCTACTCTGCACCCTTTGCTCGAAACGAATTTGTTTCATCGATAATTGTTAATGAGCAAGGCATTACTGAGAAAGCCTATCTACCACTAAAGCATGTGGCGACTTATCTTGGTATCAATGAAGGCTCTGGCTTGGATATTTTTATTAAGTCTATTATTGCTATTATTATGGGGCTAATGATTGGACTCATTTTTGTTACTCTGCATATGCTTTGGCTAAAGCGTGGCACGCAAGATAGCTTCGGTCATTACCTGCAAACAGTAAAACAAGGGAAGACACAATTACCTTGGCGTTGGGCTTATGCCACGTTTTTATTCATCTTGGTGATGAGTGTTTGGCTTTATTATCTTAATCTCTCTTATCATGTCTTAGGCACAGATAAGGTAGGTGGTGATGTACTTTACAATACATTAAAAAGTATCCGTACAGGTGTTTTGATTGGAGTATTAACGACAGTAGCTACTTTGCCGATCTCAATTATTCTTGGTATTAGTGCAGGCTATATTGGTGGCTGGGTTGATGATGTCATTCAATATATTTACACCACGCTTAGCTCTATTCCAAGTGTCTTACTCATTGCCGCCTCCATTTTAGTAGTGCAAGTGACCATTGATAATAATCCGCAATGGTTTGAAACTGCGACTGAACGTTCAGATTTACGTCTATTCTTTTTGATTATCATTTTATCCATCACCAGCTGGACGGGTCTTTGTCGCCTACTACGTGCTGAAACTTTCAAGCTTTCACAAGTAGAATTTGTTACCGCCGCTCGTGCCTTTGGTGTGGGGAAGTTTACTATACTGCGTCGTCATATCTTGCCTAATCTCATGCATATTATCTTGATTTCTGTGGTATTAGACTTTAGCTTTTTAGTCTTATCCGAAGCAGTTTTGTCCTATGTGGGTGTCGGTGTTGACCCTAGTATGCACAGCTGGGGTAATATGATTAATCAGGCACGTTTAGAAATGGCACGCGAACCAATGGTTTGGTGGTCTTTGCTTTCAGCCTTTCTCTTTATGTTTGTTTTGGTATTGGCTGCCAATTTATTTTCTGATCGTATTCAAGTAGTACTTGACCCACGTAATGAGGCTTAAACGATGACTGATACTATTCTTGAAGTCAAAGACTTATCACTACGTGTTGGCGATGAGACTCTACTGGACAATGTTAGTTTTACTATTAAAAAGGGTGAAGTCTTTTCCTTAGTCGGTGAATCAGGCAGTGGTAAATCACTCACCTCTCTGGCAATTATGCGGCTCTTACCTGATGTCATTAAAGTCAGCTCAGGTGATGTGACACTTTATGGAAAATCTCTCTTTTCAATCACTGAAACTAGTATGCAGCGGGTCAGAGGTAAATCTATTGCCATGATCTTTCAAGAACCATTGTCGGCATTAAATCCTGTCATGACCGTGGGCAAGCAAGTGGCAGAAGCATTACAAACCCATCTCAAGCTAGAGGGTAAAGCACAATATACCAAAGTGATTGAGTTAATGGAGGAAGTGGGTTTAAAAGATTCAGTGCAACGCTACCACTGGTATCCCCATCAGCTTTCAGGTGGGCAAAAGCAACGCATTATGATTGCGATGGCACTCGCCTGTGAACCTGAGCTATTAGTCGCTGATGAGCCGACTACAGCACTAGATGTCACAGTACAAGCACGAGTACTTCAATTACTTAATGAATTACGTCAGACACGCGGCTTGTCTATTTTATTTATTACTCATGATATGGGAGTAGTCGCGGAAATTGCTGATCGTATTGCTGTCATGAAGGAGGGTAAAATTATTGAACAAGCCAATAAAGAGCATTTTTTTACTGCTCCTGAACATCCTTATACTAAGAAGCTATTAGCTGATGCTCTGCCACAACATACCCCCTTAGATCAAACAGAGATGCATCAAGCCTTATTAGAAGTGAATAACCTTAAAGTTTATTATCCGATTAAAACAGGTTTTTTTAAACGAACAACAGGTCACGTTAAAGCCGTTGATGGTGTGAGCTTAACCATTCGCAAAGGTGAAACATTGGCCTTAGTCGGTGAATCAGGTAGTGGTAAGAGTACGATAGGTAAAGCAGTCCTTCGATTAGAAGATTCTCAATCAGGAGAGATGATTTTTGATGGGATTAATTTATTACCCTTAACAGAAAAACAACTCAAACCACTACGCCGTCATATTCAGGTTATTTTCCAAGATCCTTATTCTGCTCTCAATCCACGAATGACTATTGGTAATATTATTCGTGAAGGAATCATCAGTTTATCAACAGAAAAGCAAACCACTGCACAACAAGATAAACAGATTGCTGAATTGTTAGAAAAAGTGGAGTTAAAAGCAGAGTTTGCAGAGCGCTACCCTCATGAGTTTTCAGGTGGTCAGCGTCAACGTATTGGTATTGCTCGTGCCCTAGCAGTTAAGCCTAAGCTGATTATTTGTGATGAGCCAACAAGTGCCTTAGATGTTTCTGTGCGTGCAAAAGTATTGCGACTATTAAGACACCTACAAAAGGAAGAAGGACTGTCTTATTTATTTATTACCCATGATCTCTCCATTATACCAACGATTGCACATCAAGTTGCCGTAATGAAAGAGGGTAAAATTGTAGAACAAGGGAGTTTAAATAAAGTCGTACTCAACCCTCAACATGCTTATACACAGCAACTACTGAATTCTGCACCAAAGATGACGCGTGATTATATTAAGAGTATACAAATTTAAGATTTGGAGTAGGAAAGGGAAACCCTAGTCAATACAATAAAAACGCAACTATGTGAGCGGAGTGACGTTTATTAGGAGTAAACTTCTAACGTACTTGACTAGGGAATCTGTTTATAACATATCAGTTTTTACGAAACTGTGAACCTGCCTTTTTTAGTGGTTTTATAGTCTTATATTTGATCAATCATCCATTTTATTGATAATACAAGACTTTTTTATTTTTCAAAAAGCATTAGAATAAAATTTAATAATTTAAGCTCAGACAATGAAACCTATTAGATTTAATTCACTAGCATCTGATAACTTTTACTTCACTGAATATTTAAACTTTCTGAAATTTATAGGCTCACTATACCGCCATGACTGCTCCAGTAATTATGTCCAATTTTTCTCAAAGTGATCCACATTGATATAACCAAAACGTACAGCGATTGCAACAGCATGTGTTTTATTCTTCGCATGTAATTTGCGGATTGAATTTTTCACATGAAAGTTAACTGTATGTTCAGAGATATTTAACTCTAGACCAATTTCTTTAGATGTATTACCCATTGATGCACAGCTAAGGCAATGTTTCTCACGTGGAGTAATGGGACTATTCAGTGGATCTTGTGTTAATGGATTTTTAGCACGAGCAAATAAATAGCTCGATAATTTACCAGAATCTTCTTCTTCTTTTATAAAACTTGCTTTGTTGTCTATATTTTTCATTTGTAAATCTCCTTTGCAAATAGTCACTATGCTATCGTGCTGAAGAACCAGCTAACCGTCTAGAAACAATCGATATTGTTAAAGCGTATTTTTTAGTCTCTTCCTACACTAAATACATAATAGCTATTACATTATTATTGATATTTCGTAACCTACTACATTAAAAGTAGGGGGCATAAAGCCCCCTTTATTATTATTGTTAATATACCATATTTGCACAAATGTCTAAAAAATCGATCATTTGTGCCTTACTTTTCACATATTGAGACTATTTGATAATGAAAAATGAGTCTCTTTGCTAACTTTGGGATACCCATTGTCCGTTAGCATCTTTACAGGCTCTGCCTTTTACTTGCTGCATTCTTCCATCGATATACGCATCCATTGTATAATTACGACAAGTTGACTGATGTCCATTAACTGTTGATGTATAGGTATTCGTTGGTGTTACAGTATAGTTATTATTAGTACCTGGTTCTGTCCACGACGATGAAGTGTTACTCTCCAAAGCAGTATTGGTTTGTTGACGACTGTAAGGAGTCATCGTTCCAGCGAGATATCCACCTAGCACTGCGCCTGCTATTGTCGCTACTTTTTTTCCTCTTCCTTTACCAAATTGATGTCCGACTACACCTCCAATAACTGTTCCAGCAATGGTTCTTACGCGTGCTGTATCAGCAGCGGTATAAGCACCACCTGATGAAGAGCATCCCGAAAGACCTATTGCTATCCCCATAACTGCTGTTAGCATTGTGCTTGTCATTATTTTCATCTATTTCTCCATTAAGGTCGGAGAATGCTCTTCCTTTAAGGATAGAACATTCATACTAGTATTTATTATTATCTATTTACCATGAGATCTTCCTATAAGTCGATTTATCTACGATAAACGATAAAACTAATTTACAATTATACATTAACACTCAATAGCTAGAATGGCTTTCTATGGGGGTTTCCTGCCATACTTGTACAACATTCGACACAGTCTTTTTTAATTGGTTCAAAAGAAATATAATAATAAAAACTATTAACGATAAACGGTTGAAACCTATGCTATAAGGTAGGGGAAATAGACTAAACCTATACTCAGAAATGAGAGGTTTGAAACTTAGTAGTGATTATTTAGCCCTTAAAATAATCACTACTACACCAATAAAATATGCCAATAATATTTAATATAGTGGTAGGAAGGTTCAATTGCTCGCTTGAATTTATGCTTGATCAATATGCATTAAGGGTAAAATAGCGCGTTGAATACTTTTATAAAGGTGTGAATTTGTCTTTTCTTCGGCTAATAATAGCTGCTTCATATGCTCACGTTGAGTTGGTACTGCAAAACAAGCAGGACAATTCTCAAAAATAACGGGGAGCTTCTGTTGCTGAGCAAATGCTGTTGTTTGATGCTCTCGTGTATAAACCAAAGGTCGAATAACCCGTAGACCACCTGCCTTTATCCTATAATTTGCCTTCATCGTTTTTAATTGTCCACCATGGAAAACCGACATCAAAAAGCTTTCAGCCAAGTCATCTAAGTGCTGGGCAAGAGCTAATACATTATATTTATTCTCTCTTGCTGTGCTATACATAATGCCTCGTTTCATACGTGAACAAAAAGAACAAAAAGAATCATTGTCCATATGCTTTTTAGCAAGGTCTACTATAGGCTCTTGCTGATAAAAATACTCTATACCCAGTGACTCCATATAAGGTATTAGTGGTGATGGATCAAAACTATCCTCCTGTGGATCAACAGTAACAGCACCAATATCAAACGTTATAGGTGCATGTTGTTGAAAGTGAATCAGCAGATGTAATAAGGAGAGTGAATCTTTACCTCCAGACAAACCTAGCAAAATACGATCACCATCATTAATCATATTAAAATCAGCCAAAGCTTGACCCACTGACCGTAGTAAAGGTTTATTCTTTTTCATCCACTCAATTCCTAAATAGCAAAAACAACACAGCTCACTATTCTTACGAATAGCGAGCTGTGTTGTTTATTAAATCTCTAGAAAAAATTAATTACTAAGATTTACATTAAACTCATCTTCACTTGGCTTATAAACATTATCTTCTTCTTGTGCTTTAAGCTTTTTGTAGTAACGATGATGAATTAACCAATCGATACTAAAGAATCGTCCAGCACCGATAAAGAATAAGGCTAACACCATTAGGAATAATGTGATTGTTGACTCTATTCCACTATTAAGAGGCGTTAAATAACCATGAGTCATCAGCAAGCTTTGTGCTGTTTCAACGAAGCCCGCACTGAAGTCAGCGGCGGCAAGTCCCATTAAAATGAGCACACCCATAAGAGGCAATGAAACCCAACGTACTGCAAAACCAATAATCAATAAGAAGGCAGCAACCACTTCAACACCACCAACAACACCATTCATTATTTCTGGAACAGGGATGGGTAGTAAGCCTTGTGCATTTGAAAGTGTTTCCACGCCTTTTTGATAAGTCGCACTATCAAACCATGTCATAGGATTCCACATAACAACATTGTCACCTGCAAACAAACCTAAACGACGACTACCTTCAACCCAAAAAATAGGTGCTAAAAAGAAACGAAAGAGTAATGGGGGTAGAAAGTCTAGGCCTCTTAACCATCCGAAGCTAAAAAAGCCATGTAAAAATTTAGTCATTGAGTTCTCCTTGAGTGGGTTTGCTTTATAATTGGGTATACAATGGTTAACCTATTGTGGTGACTTCCAAACAGGAATGCAACCCCAATTTTCCTCTTAGTTGCAATGAAAAGCAATCGTTATGCACATAATAAATGAAAGTTATTACTCTGTTTCTTCATAACGCACACAAGCCCGTTCGGTTTCCCATACTGTTAAAGAGGATAGTCTAATTCTATCGTTATTGAGTAAAAGAGAGACTTCTTGATAGATATAACGGGCAATATTTTCGGCTGTTGGGTTAATTTCAGTGAAAGGTGGTATTTCATTGAGGTAATAATGATCAAGGCGATCAGTCACTACTTTAACGGCTTTCTTAATGACTTTAAAGTCAATCACCATCCCTATCTTATCTAGGGAACTGGCGGTTGCTTCGGCTTCAATTTTCCAATTATGTCCATGCATACGACTACATGCACCAGGATAATTCACTAGTGTATGTGCTGAAGCAAAATCAGAAATAACTTTTAGGGTATAACGGGCTGGCATGATGCTTATCAACAAAATAGTTTAAATTGGAGTGGATGGTAACGACCTCGAAGAACTTGTGCAAGTATCACTATAATCATAAGACTTAATTGCGGATATAATACCGTGACTATCAAGACCACATTCAGTCAATTGTTGCTCTCGCTCAGCATGAGCAATGTATCGATCAGGAATACCCAAGTTTAATACTGGCTTGTGTTGCCTATTGGCATGTAGGTACTCATTGACTGCTGAACCTGCCCCGCCCATAATCGCATTATCTTCAATAGTAACAATAAGATTGTGTCTCTTGCTTTGCTTCAAAATAACCGCACCATCTAATGGCTTGACGAAGCGCATATCAATGAGCGTTGCTCCTAAGTGCTTTGCTACCCTTTCACATTCCTCACGTAAGGAACCAAACATTAACAGTAAAATCTCTTGACCTTCATGTAATGTTCTTGATTGACCGATTGCAATCGTTGCCAATGATGAATCAACGACCTCACCTGAACCCTTACCTCGTGGGTAACGAATAATCGCAGTACCCTTGTAATTAAATCCCGTTGACAACATAAGGCGACACTCATTTTCATCAGAAGGTGCCATAATGACAATATTGGGAATACAACGTAGAAAAGAAAGATCATAGTTACCTGAGTGAGTTGGACCATCAGCCCCTACTAAGCCCGCTCGATCAACGGCAAAGGTCACATCAAGATCTTGCAAAGCAATATCATGTAACAATTGATCATAAGCACGTTGCAAAAAGGTCGAATATATTGCGACAACAGGCTTACTGCCTTCACAAGCCAAGCCTCCTGCTAAGGTAACCGCATGTTGTTCAGCAATCGCCACATCATAATAACGTTTAGGATAACGTTCAGAGAATTCAACTAAACCAGAACCCTCACTCATTGCTGGGGTGATACCGACTAAAGCATCATTATCTGCTGCCATGTCACAAAGCCATTGGCTAAACACTTGAGTATAGGTGGGATTAGGAATGGGAAGACTGAGTTTATCCTTATTAATACCTTTATCTAGATTAAAGCTCCCTACACCATGATAAGCACAAGGGTCTTGTTCTGCTTGCGTATAGCCCTTACCTTTAGTCGTCCGCACATGTAGCAAGCGGGGGCCCGTTTGACTCATTAGATTTTTAAGAATAACAACTAACTCATTAACATCGTGCCCATCAACAGGACCATAGTAAGTAAAGCCCATTTCCTCAAATAATGTTCCTGGCATCACCATGCCTTTCATATGCTCTTCGCTTTTTTGGGTAAAGCGCTTCATGTTGGGAGTGCAAGCCAGCATTCTCTTACTACTTTCACGTAGCTTTGCATACATTTTTCCAGAGATAAGCCGAGTTAAATACTTACTCAAAGCCCCCACATTAGCAGAGATGGACATATCATTGTCATTCAAAATAACTAAGATATTTGCCTCTAAATCTCCCGCATGATTTAGGGCTTCATACGCCATTCCTGCGGTCATTGCACCATCGCCAATAACAGCAACCGTTTCTTGTTTACGACCTTGGCTATCCGCTGCCAATGCCATACCCAGAGCCGCACTGATAGAGGTGCTAGAATGCCCAGTACCAAAGCTATCGTATTCACTCTCATCACGCTTAGGAAAACCTGCTAAACCTTCTTTTTTCCGAATAGTACCTAGCTGTTCTTCTCGTCCTGTCAGCATTTTATGAATATAAGCTTGATGCCCTACATCCCAAACGATTTTATCACTCGGTAGATTCAGTGTGTGATGCAAAGCAACCGTCAACTCAACGGTGCCAAGATTTGATGAAAGATGACCACCAGATTGAGACACACAGGTCAGCAAGCTATTACGCAACTCCGCACAGAGATCAACTAATGCAGACGAATCAAGCGCTTTAATATCTCTAGGAAGATTCTTTTGCTGTATCACTGATTATTATTCCCCTATTGACCATAGTACCCAAATACTAGTGTTATTTTAATCGAACCACAATAAAGTCAGCGATATAACGTAAATGTGCTGCTGACTCACCAAAATCAGCCAATGCCTCAATGGCTTGCTGATAAAGATATTGTGTTTTCTCTCGTGTGGCAGATAAACCAAGAATGGCAGGATAGGTCGCTTTATTTAATGCCTGATCAGCGCCTTGTCTTTTACCCAGTGTCACTGTATCACCTTCAACATCCAAAATATCATCTCTAAGTTGAAAAGCTAAGCCAATACATTGAGCATAATACTCTAGATTTTTAGACTTTTCTGTATTTATTTGTTGAGCACAAATAATCGCTATCTGTATACCAGCACTGATTAATGCTCCCGTTTTATAACGATGCATATTCTCTAGCTCTGGCTCTGTTAATACCTTACCTGTTGAACTTAAATCTAATGCCTGACCTCCCACCATGCCGTAAGATCCTGCGGCAATACTGAGTACATTAATGATTGCTAAACGTTGCTTTGCACTAAGATTCTCTTGATTAGGTTCAGATAATAACTGTAGCGCCAACACAGGCAAAGCATCCCCAACTAAAATAGCGGTTGCCTCATCAAAGGCAATATGACAGGTTGGCTTGCCACGACGTAAATCATCATCATCCATCGCAGGTAAATCATCATGCACCAAGGAATAAACATGAATCAGCTCTAGTGCTGCAGCAGGTCTATCTAATACATCAAGATCCACACCCAATGCCTTACCTGTCGCATAAACTAAAGAAGGACGAATACGTTTTCCTGCCCCTAAGGTGCTATAGCGCATTGCTTGGTGTAGGTGGGTAGGATGAACATCGGCTTTGGGCAGTATATTATCTAAAACACTTTCAATTCGTTGCTGATAATTAATAAGCCATGATGTTGCTTCTTCACTATTAAGCATCAATCACCATGGGCTGTTAATATTTTTATCTCTTGCTCTACCTTAGCGAGTGATTGTTGACAGTAGCGAGTCAACTCAACACCCTGTTGAAATTTTTGCAAAGCATCTTCTAAACTCAATGAGTCCTTCTCCATTGTTTCAACTAATTGTTCTAGCTCCTGCATTGCTTTTTCAAAGCTAAGTTGAGGCGCTTTATCTTTATTCATAATGTATTACTCATTAAATCAAGCACAAGAATGACGGTGAATCTTGATCTTTCCTAGCACAAAATGCAAGTTTTCATCATGCCATTTGATATGTATCAGTCTATATCAGTTGCACTGTCGTTTGCTTTGCAATAATATGAGCATATTAATATTTAGCAATAGAGGTCGTATTATGTTTGATTTTAAATTGCCAATGGCTATGGTCGTTATTCTTGTTCTTCTATCATGGGTATCTTTCTTGACATCAATCCCTTGGACTAAGCTATTTGCTGGCTAATACTGATGAGATAAAAAGATAGCCTAATCATCTTTTTATCTATTTTTACAAAAAAAACTTGTAAAAATACTGTTAATGGCGCATAGTTCGCGCCTATTTTTTATTTATGAAGTTCGTAGGAGATTTACGTGCCAAACATTAAACAAGCAAAAAAGCGTGCGCGTCAAGCTGAAGGAAGTCGACAGCTTAACAAACATCACCGTTCAAAAATGCGTACTTCTATTAAAAAAGTGCAAGCTGCTATCGAAGAAAACAATAAAGATGCGGCTAATGCAGCCTTTAAAGATGCCTGCCCTGTTATTGACAGCATGGTCAACAAAGGTATCCTCCATAAAAATAATGCTGCTCGTAAAAAGCAACGTTTAAATGGACATATTAAAGCACTCTAACTAATACTTATTTAATTAGTATTTGCTTATAAAAGGCCGGTTTTTACCGGCTTTTTTTATGCCCTTAAAGCAAGCTTAGACCCTCAAAATATAACTATACTCAAAGCTTACACTCAAAAAAGCACCTCTTTGAGCTTATCGACGACCTATCACATCATGAATCAAGCTACTGAAGAAATAAATCGCCGTCGAACCTTTGCTATCATCTCTCACCCTGATGCAGGTAAAACAACCATTACTGAAAAGCTATTACTTTTTGGTCGTGCCATCCAGCAGGCGGGAACAGTAAAAGGTCGTAAAGCCTCACGCCATGCCACTTCTGACTGGATGGAAATGGAAAAAGATCGTGGTATCTCAGTGACTTCTTCAGTGATGCAATTTCCTTATAAGAAATGCATTATCAATCTCTTAGATACACCTGGGCATGAAGATTTCTCAGAAGATACTTATCGAACATTAACGGCGGTTGATTCAGCATTAATGGTTATTGATGTTGCCAAAGGTGTTGAGGATCGTACCATTAAACTAATGGAAGTCTGTCGTTTACGTGATACACCGATTATGACTTTCATTAACAAACTCGATAGAGAAGGTCGTGATCCTATTGAGTTAATGGATGAAGTTGAAGAGGTACTTAATATTGCTTGTGCTCCTATTACTTGGCCTATTGGTATGGGGAAGCGCCTTAAAGGGGTTTATCACCTTTATCATGATCGTATTCACCTTTTTGACCCTCAACATGGTGGCTTGATTAAAGAAGGTGAAGTGATTGAAGGCATAGATAACCCACGACTTGATGAATTAGTCGGTGACCTTGCTGAAGAATTACGTGAAGAAATTGAATTAGTCAAAGGTGCAAGTAATAAATTTGACATCGAAAAGTATCTTAGTGGGCAACTAACGCCCGTATTCTTTGGCTCTGCTATTAACAACTTTGGTATCTCAGAACTACTGGATGATTTTGCTGATTACGCACCACCACCACAACCGCGCCAAGCAATTCAGCGCGTAGTAGAAGCTCATGAAGAAAAACTGACGGGCTTTATTTTCAAAATTCAAGCCAATATGGATCCGAAGCATCGTGACCGTATTGCCTTTATGCGCCTTTGTTCAGGCGTATTTAAGAAAGGCATGTCATTAAAACAGACACGTACTGATAAAAATATTAAAATACCTGATGCTCTTACTTTCCTAGCAGCGGAACGTGCACATATTCAAGATGCTTATGCTGGTGATATTATTGGTATTCATAATCATGGAACGATTCGAATTGGAGATACTTTTACTCAAGGTGAAAAACTATCTTTTACAGGAATTCCTAACTTTGCACCTGAGTTATTTCGTCGGGCGCAATTGAAAGACCCATTAAAGAATAAACAGCTTTTAAAAGGTTTAATGCAACTATGTGAGGAGGGTGCGACACAACTTTTCCGCCCTTTAACCAATAATGATCTTATTTTAGGAGCTGTCGGTATCCTGCAATTTGATGTGGTCGAACATCGCCTAAAACATGAGTACAATGTCGATTGTCAATTTGAGCATGTCAATGTACAAACAGCACGCTGGTTACATTGTAAAGATGAGATTATGTTGGAAAAATTCACCACCAAGTCTGCGACTAATCTTGCTAGAGATCATTCTGGAGAATTAACCTATATTGCGCCAACACGAGTAAATTTACAGATAGCTCAAGAAAAATGGCCCGATATCGAATTCTTAGCCACTCGTGAGCATGGAATTGAACATAAGTAAATCATCAAGACTTGAGCTAGATGCTTGACAGCTTACTATAAGTCGGTAATATGATTCTTTAAGTCACTGCATTGTATTGGTATTTATCGATAGTTTTATCTAAAGTATAGCGTTATAACAAAATTATTGTTAAATTAAAACCGTAATTTTCACTACAATAAAGTAACATAGCTTATTGATTAAAATGGAATTTTAAAGAAACTACCCTATAGGAGTAGTGATAAGTTTTTTAAAACCTTCCGATAAACCAATATATACACCCTATCATCCCCATTAAAGCGACTGATTCCAGTTAGGTTGACTATCTTTATATTATCAAACTGGCTAATGAACTTAGGTTGATTAATAAATTCATCTATGCATCTTATGCAGAAGATACCTATAGTTAGTTAGGGGCTTACTCGCTATATATTAGATTAAGTATTGATAAGCCCACACTTAATTTACACGCGAAATATACTGGAAGCTTTCTAGTAAAAATAAGCCTGTTTTTAGGTCTCATGCTAGAGTCAGGTTAAAAGAGTATCTTAATATAAATTGCTAGCTAATAAAATATTTACTCCCAACCTTTTATTATTTACCTGACGAATAGATTAAGAATTATTTACTAGGACACTATTCATGATAAGAACGACAACTCTTTTCTTACTCTCTTTTGTAGTCACCCTGCCAGCATCTGCTGACTTTTGGGATGATCAAGAAGATAACTCCTCCACTGCTTTCGTGCCAACACCAAGAGCTGCACCGAGAGTTGCACCAAAACCTGTTCGCAGAGCACCTGTCGCTGTACGTAGAGCCCCAGTAGCAGCCCGGACTATTAGTAGCCATAGACCCTCGGCTCCCCGCATTGCTTCAACCACTATTAGCAAACCTAAGCCACCACCACCCAAGCCAATGGCATTACCTCTTGATAAAACAGTAAAACTACGTCCTGCAGCCAACAATCCAACCATTGATAAAAATCTTCGTGTTTCATTGCAAAGTAACTATATGAAGGAAGTCGATCGTTGGTACGATGCAGGTGGTAATGTTAATGCCAAAGACTACCAAGGTCAGTCTATGTTATCAGATGCCATTCGAAGACATCATCTGGCGGGTATTGAGTATCTTCTACAACGCCGTGCCAATGTTCGCCAAGTCAATCAAGATGGTAGTACAGCATTATCAATTGCGGTAACAACAGGGCAAGCAAAGATTGTTCAGTATTTATTAGAGCGTGGTGCAGGTATCACTCCTCTGCCTAGTGGAGAGAGCATGGTTCATCATGCGGTCAGTCGTGGTTATAATCAAATAGCACTTCAATTAATTGAAAGAGGCATTAATACAGAGCAGGTTTATGATAATAATAAAACTTTATTACATGTTGCAACACGCAAAGGCTTAGCTCAAATTACTCAGGCGCTCTTAAATGCTGGTGCAAACCCTAATGCTAGAAATAAGGAAGGAGCAACTCCACTCCATGAAGCAGCAGCTTTAGGTAGAGATCAGATTGTTCGTCAACTACTTGCTAGAAGCGGTGACTCAAAAGCACAAACAGCAAAAAAATGGCAACCTATCCATCATGCGGCTCGTTTTGGTCACACTGGGGTTGTACGTACCTTAACGGCTAATTATGGAAAAGGAGTCAATAACCGTACTGCTGGAGGGAAAACACCGCTTGATCTCGCCCAACATATGGGGCATTCAGGTGTTATTAATTACCTCTTACCTAAAACACGTGGTGGTCAACGCATTGCTAACAACACATCAGAAAAAAAAGCGAGCAGAAACAAGCCTTCTACTCGTCGCTCTGGATGGTTTTGGTAATTCAGACAATAGAATCACTTTGTAAAAAATAGTGCTTAGTGATTTTCAACACCCAATTTCAATTTAAGCTAAAAATAGAATACTTTCATCCTCTACAAATTAACTCATAGAGGTAATAGAAACGGCAGATTAATCACAGGTACTAAAAAAGCCCGATCTCAATTGAGATCAGGCTTTTTAGTGTCTTACTCTAATGAGATAGACTAAGGTTCAATAACTAACTAGCAATATCATTCATCATTTTATTGAGCTTACTAACAAAGGCGGCAGGATCTTCTAACTGCCCACCTTCTGCAAGTATTGCCTGATCAAACACAATATCTGCCCAATCAGCAAAGACCTGCTCATCTTTCTCTCCATCCATACGAGTAATAATATGATGTGCTGGATTGATCTCCAGTGTTGGCTTGCTTGATGGCATCTCTTGACCTGCTTGCTTCATCAATTGTTGCATATATAACGCCATATCCTGCTCACTCAAAACCAAACAAGAAGGAGAATCTGTTAAGCGATGAGAAACACGTACTGCTTCAACCTTATCACCTAAAGCCTCCTGCATACGCTTTAATACACTTTCAGCAGCCTTCTCAGCAGCCTCTTGATCCTTTTTCTCTTCATCACTATCAAACCGACCTAAATCAAGCTCGCCCTTAGCAACAGATTGTAAAGATTTACCATCATATTCATTCAAATGGCTTACTAGCCACTCATCAACACGATCATGCAATAAGATAACTTCAATATCTTTCTTCTTGAAGACTTCAAGATGAGGGCTATTTTTTGCTGCTGCATAACTATCAGCCGTAATAAAATAGATTTTTTCCTGATCTTCACGCATTCGTGAAACATAATCTTGTAATGAGACATTTTGAACTTTAGAGTCATTAGCGGTTGTATTAAAGCGTAATAGGTCTGCAATCGCATCCTTATTACCCATATCTTCGCCAGGACCTTCTTTTAATGCATTACCAAACTCATTCCAAAACTGCTGATATTTTTCTATATCTTTATTAGCTAGCTTCTTCAATAAACCCAGTACTTTCTTAGTAGAAGCTTTACGCATGGTATCAATCACACGATTACTTTGTAAAAGCTCTCTAGAAACATTCAACGGTAGATCATTAGAATCCAAAACACCCTTAACGAACCGCAAATAACGTGGCATTAAGTGTTCTGAGTCTTCCATAATAAAAACACGTTGTACATATAACTTAAGACCACTAATTTTAGCCTGAGCATCCCATAAGTCATTCGGTGCTTTTGAAGGAATATACAATAAAGAGGTATATTCTAAATTACCTTCAACCCTATTGTGTACCCAGCTTAGTGGCTCTTCCCAGTCATGAGAAACATGCTTGTAGAATTCGTTATATTCTTCATCTTTAATCTCA
This sequence comes from Thiotrichaceae bacterium, assembly GCA_023144895.1. Lineage (GTDB taxonomy): Bacteria > Pseudomonadota > Gammaproteobacteria > Thiotrichales > Thiotrichaceae > HyVt-477. The sequence continues at coordinate 49,298 of JAGLEV010000027.1, read as the reverse complement.
CTTTTAGTACGCTTCCATAAAGCAGTGGCTTTATTAACCACTTCCCACTCATCCGTTATCTTTCCTTCATCATCTTTCTTAAGCATTTTGATGGGGACAGCAATATGATCAGAATATTTAGAAATATTGCTACGAATAGTCCAATCATTAGCAAATTCTTTTTCATCATCTTTTAAATGTAAAACAACTTCTGTGCCACGCTGTGCTTTATCTGTTGCTTCAATGGTATAACCTGATTTTCCATCAGACTCCCAAACACTACCTGTACTAATATCCTCACCTGCTCGGCGCGTTGTTAATGTGACTTTATCTGCCACAATAAAGGCAGAGTAGAAGCCCACACCAAATTGACCAATCATATTAGAATCTTTGCTTTGCTCATCATTTAGCTTGCTAATAAATTCTTTTGTGCCTGATTTTGCAATCGTACCTATATTCTTGATTAACTCATCATGAGACATACCAATACCACTATCTCTAATAGTGATGGTTCCAGCTTCTGCATCCGTTTCAATCTCAATGCGTAAATCAGGATTATCTTCATTAAGCGCACTATTTGATAGTGCTTCAAAACGCTGTTTATCACAGGCATCAGCAGCATTTGAAATTAATTCACGTAAAAATATTTCTTTATTAGAATAGAGAGAATGAATCATCAAATGCAGTAGTTGATCAACCTCAGCTTGAAACTGTACTTTTTCTTTGCTTTTAACTTCACTCATGATGCAAATAATCCTTATTGATAGATATTATTGATAATAATAGAGTCGTTCTGTGCCGTGCGCCTAAAATTGAACCTACATGTTATGGCTATTATCTTGCTATAAAAGGATAAGTAGCGATAAACAAGCCTGTAGGTTGGACTTCAGTTCAACAAATACAGTGATGACTGATAAAATGTGTGAAGAAATAATAGGGGTACTAATGAGTTTTTCAAGATAGGTTGTCATATTAGCGAGGTAATAGGAAACAAAGGTACAGAGAAAAGCCTCCAACCTTGCCTACATTAAGAAATATTTAACAAAAAACACATAAGAATATCTTCACCAAAATGGAAAGCATTAGGGGGGAGTTAATCGACTTCCTTAAATTTTCAAACCCTCCACCAAACTCGGATATTTCAACTCAATCTTTAATTTTTCTACCAATTTATCATTTTTCATTCGCCGCGATTCATGTAAATAGCTCAACATGCCTTTTGATAAGCATTTCTCTGCTTCAGCAAGGCTTATTTCAGTGGGTCGTTCTAAGCTTGCATAATCGGCAATATGATGAAAATATTCTGTCATTGTACTAGGGTGACCATCACTGACATTAAAGACTTCACCACTTAACCCTGTGGCTTTCATTGCTTGGTAGCAAATCATGGCAAGGTCATCCGCTTGAATTCGATTCACCCAAGGAGACTCGGCATTATTAACGACCTGCATTCCTTGTCGAATACGCTCTATTGGTAGTTGCTCTTTAGAGTAAATTCCAGCAACACGTAAAATACTATACTTACCCATCGTTTGTTTTGCCCATTGCTTTACTTCATGTTCAGCATCTAAGCGGCGATACGCCCTATCTGCTGTGGGATTTAATACTTGTTGTTCATCAATCCACTGTCCTTGGCAATCACCATAAACACCACTGGTACTAATTAAGACAATCTGTTTTATTTGTGTCCCATATTTTTTCAGAAAGCGAGCAATTCTAGGATCTTTTCTGCCTTTCGATGGTGGAGGGACGAAGTAAAATAATCGATTTAAGTCTGTTGATGGCAAAGATGCTGATAAAGGCTGATCAATATTCATTAGAAAAGCTGCAGTGCAAAGCCTTTTAATCTGATGATAAGATTCCATACTGGAAACCGTAGCACTGGTTTGAATGCCTTGCTTCTGGTATAACTTTGCTAAACGTTGACCAACACGGCCACAACCTATTATTGTAACGGATTTAATTTGCGGACTATTCATGGATAAAACTAAGCTCTTTGATGCTGGTAGCAGTGATCAAATAAAATCGGGAAAGATGAAACGCTTCACCGTAGCAGATAAAAACCTACTGGTCTGCAATGTCAATAATCAATTTTATACTGTTGATGATATGTGTACTCATGAAGATGCTTCTTTGTATTTAGGTTGTTTAAAAGGTCATGATGTTGAATGCTCATTACATGGTGGACGTTTTAATGTCATCACGGGTGAAGCAAGTGTTGAACCAGCAGAGTTACCTTTGCAAACGTATCCAACACAATTAATTAATGGTCGAATTATAATCGAATTAGGGGATAGCCATGAGTAATGAAAAGACAGAGTCCAATTTAGAGTTTACTGCGGCGGATGAAAGTCGCCAGTTTTTAGGTGGTCAGCTAAAAGAAAAGCAACAGTTGTTAATGCAACTCACTCCAAATACCCCTGATTTAGAGCGCGCTGATTTACAAGCAGAAACGGCTGAAATCATGTTAGAAGTTAGTGATGCTGGTATGGTTGAGGCGGCTTGGGGTTATGCAAAAGAGTCATTCTTGATCTATATCGAGAATGAGCAGTGGGAAAAGGCAGTTCATGCTGCGGATATACTTTACCGTACAGAGTTACCCGCTGCAGTGACTGCACTAGGCAATGGTTTGTGGCTAGCAGTGGCTTATCCTATTGACCCCGAGCTATCCATTGTAATGCTAAATAACTTTATTGAGGATACGCCTGCTAGCTCTGATGGTGCAGCAGTCGCCGCCGCAGTAGCGCATTATATTGCTGATTTACGGTATGAAGGTGAGAAGCGTGATAGTACGATGTTCCTTACTTCTAGCTTATTAGCCAAAATTGCTGAGCGCCATAGTCAAGTTTCTAGCCAATCCGAAATGAATGGTTGGATGTTACGTTTAGAACTCAATGACTCGGCTGCATTTTTACCTCGCATGTCTCAGATACTTGATGCCATTGTTGATGATAATTGGTGGTATGACAAAGATAAATTACGAAAAAAAATACCGAGCTAAGGGTGAGAAATAAAAACACTTTTTTTCTGGTTAGGTAGGCTTAGCTTTTCATTATTATCTTCGATAGTGATGAGAAACTTATACAGTACTTTGTCTAGCTGTTTTGCACTAAACCTAATATCAAAGGGTGCTCTTTTATTACCAATATGATTAAACTTAGCCAGTAAAATAGGCTTATTCAACTTGGATTTTAAATTAAACTGCCATAAAGCATAAACTTGGTTATTGCGTAAAGTAGGTAAAGCAAGAAAGCGTAACATGCCTTGCTGTAATCGCTCATTCCATATAATTTGTCCTGTGGCTCCTTGTATCTTGGGATGATGGCTGAGTAATAAATTGCGTCGATGACTACTTTTTTCTGCCGCAAAGCTATTCCATTCATTATCAGGAACAAGGGTATCAGCAACTATTTGTGTTTGTTCATAATAACGATTATAGCCAACAAAAGCACTGAAGATGAGCACTACTAAAATAAGCAGTATGATTATTATTCTATTCATTATAAAACCTCTAGTCTAAGCACTTTCTCATCAATTTAATTTATCACTATAAGAGCCATAGAATAAACTACAGACTCCTTATAAGCTAAGCAAACAAACTTTGCCTAACATAAAAATAACTGAATACCATCACCATCACTTGATGATATCAACCAACGTTTCGCTAAAAACTTATAAGGCAGTTAAATAAGACTGATCAGTATAAAATACTAACATTATTGCTCTACATTCAATCATTATACAAATCATAAATTCTATTAAATAACAATAGATTACAACTATTATTTCAATAAAATTCACTAGCAATCAAGCGCTTAGAATCACTTTATCTATTCAAAAAACATTAACTCTAGCTGTAATCTACCTGCTATTTTAGGCTATACTATTACCCAGTTCTTCACTCCCCGTTGGTATTCCCTATGCTCTGGCCCGACTGCTTAAACCGTCTTAAATTAGATATAAAAGAATCTAATGTTGCTTCTTGGCTCTTACCTTTACACGCTAAAGAAGAAGAAGGAACATTGTATCTACTTGCCCCTAACGAAATTGTCTGTGGAATAGTGAATGAAAATTACCATAAGATCATCCAAAAACATATCCATGACATCACGGGAGACTTAGAACATAAAGTCACTATCCTAGTGGGTACTCAAGTGGAACAAAAAGCCTCTTCTTTACAGAAGGCGGGTACAAAAAAGATTTCTGAAACAATCTATCAGCCGAATATTGATAGTAATAGTATGAAAAAACGTACTTTTATTAACTATCTGAATAAAAAAATGTCGTTTGGTAACTATGTTGAAGGCAAATCAAATCAACTCGCCTTAGCCGCTTCATGGCATGTTGCCGATAATATAGATAATGATTATAACCCACTGTATATCTATGGTGGTGTTGGGCTGGGTAAGACACATTTAATGCACGCTATTGGTAATCAGCTACGACTACAAGATCCAGAGGCCTCAGTTATCTATCTCCACTCAGAAGCTTTTGTTAATGATATGATCTCTGCACTTCGTACAAATAGTATGGATAAATTTAAAGAACATTATCGCTCAGTTGATGCTTTGCTGATTGATGATATTCAATTTTTTGTCAATAAAGAACGCTCACAAGAAGAATTTTTTCATACCTTTAATATCCTACTAGAACTAAATAAACATATAGTACTGACAAGTGATACCTTACCAAGAGATGTTAAAGGACTTACTGATCGTTTACGTTCACGTATCAGCAAGGGTTTGAGTGTAGAGCTACAGCCGCCCGATTTGGAGACTCGTGTCGCTATATTACGAAAAAAGAGCGAGGAGGCGGGTTTACACCTTAGTAATGACGTTGCCTTCTTTATAGGTCAGCGCTTCAATACCAATATTCGTGAATTAGAAGGTGCACTCGTTAAATTGATCGCTACTGTGAAGCTAACCAAAACATCCAATATTACGATGGATGTCGTTAAACATGCGTTACAAGACCAATTAATTAGCCTAAATAGCAAGATCAGTATAGACTTAATAAAGAAAGCAGTCGCCGATTTTTTTAATATTCGTATCGCTGATTTGGATTCTAAAAGTAGGAAACGTGCTTTAGTCAGACCAAGGCAATTAGCTATGGTATTATGTAAAGAATTAACACAATCTAGCTTACCAGAAATAGGACGTAATCTAGGTAATCGAGATCATGCAACTGTGATTCATGGCAACAAAAAAATGACCAAATTGATCAAAGAAGAGAAAAATATGGAAGAAGCCTACAGAATCATTAAACGCAGCCTAACTAATTGATATAGCTATATTAATAGTGTTTATAACAAGGAAATAACAGCCTGTGGATAACTTATGTATAACCCTGTGGATAACCTGTGGATAACCTGTGGATAAAAACGCACTTTCGAGTTATCCACAAGTTATCCACAAGTTATACAGGAGTTATACAGAAGTTATCATTGCTGTAAAATAATGATAACTAACAGAAATAACGACTTATCCACAGTTTTTCACTGTGCCTATTACTACTACTATATTTTAAATATATAATAATATGAAGTTAACAATCTCCAGAAAATCATTTTTACCAATACTAGAAAAATGCTGTAGTCCTGTTGAATACAAATCAACAAAACCGATTCTGACTAATATCTATTTTTCAGCCAGTGTTGAAGGTTTGTTAATTGCTGGAACAAACCTCAATATAGAAATAATAGGTACACTAGGAAATACAGGGATCGAGAAATACGGATCAACCACCGTTAATGCTAAAAAAATACTCGATATAACCAAGGCAATGGATCAAGATAGTTTGTTGCTTATCGAGTTGAAGGGCAATGAACTTCATATCAAGAGCCAAAGCAGCCTATTTCGCCTGTCAGTGATTCCTAGCCAAGAGTACCCCCTACTAGGTGACCTAAGCTTCGATCAGGCTCTGACGGTCACTGAGAGCAGTTTTAAGAAGGGTTTAGATAAGACTTCCTATGCTATGGCTCAAAATGATGTTCGTTTCTACCTAAATGGCATTTATTTTAAAATAGATGAAAATACGATCGACATAGTGGCAACTGATGGACATCGTTTAGCAACGAGTCAGCTCCCCCTCCTTGAAAGTACAACGGTTATTCAATCCAGTATTATTATTCCTAGACAAGCCATTAATGAAATAGGTCGATTGATTAACAACGACAGTCAAGTTTCAATGTCTCTGCTTATTAATAAAACTCATCTACGCATAAATAAAGATAATTTGCAATTTACGACTAAACTATTAGAAGGCAACTATCCTAACTATCAGTCTGCTCTACCAAAACACTGTAAACATACGATTACTTTTGACTACACTCAGCTTAAAAATTGTTTAACTCGTGTGGGAATATTAACCGCTGATAAATTCAAAGCAGTTTCTTTAACCTTAGAAAACAATAAGTTATTAGTACAGTCAACAAATCCAGAGCGTGAAAGTGCATTTGATACTTTGGCAATTAACTATAATGATGACAAGTTTGAAGTCGGTTTTAATGTGACTTATTTACTTGATGCTATTAATCATATTGATAGTGAGACCATTACCTTTTGTTTAAATGATGAACATTCTAGCTCATCATTAACTAGCCTTGATGAACCCAATAGCCTGAATATTGTTATGCCTATCAAACTCTAATGTGGCTAAGCTCGTTATCGATTGAAAATTGCCGTAATATCACTAAAGCGGATTTAAAATTATGTCCAACCATTAATTATATTTATGGGGATAATGGTTCAGGAAAAACCTCCTTACTTGAAGCGCTGTCAATGATTTCAATAGGGCGTTCGTTTCGAACGGTCAAGATTAAACAGGTGATTAATCATCGTGCTAAAAAGCTAACGACAACAGGAAGGCTTTGTCGTGATGAAGCAGGCCATGAGTCCTATCCGATAGGGATTACTAAAAATACTGATACGACGACAATAAAAATTAATAAACAGTTTGTTTATACTCAGGCAAAGCTTTCTCGTCATTTACCTTTGACTGTTATCCACCCTCTTTCTTATGAATTAATTACTGGTAGTGCTCGTTTGCGTCGACATTATATCGACTGGATGGCTTTTTATCTTAATGATGATTTTCATCCTATATGGCTTAAATATCAGAAAATTCTTAAGCAACGTAATGCTGCATTGCGACAGAGTAATTCTCATTATGCATTGGATCATTTAACGGTTGAGCTATGTTCTTTACAGCCATTGATTCATCAAGCACGAACAGATGCGATTGAATTACTACAACAGACTCTCAATAGAATCACACCTGATAATTTAGCGATCTATATTCCTGATATTCGTTTGCAATCAGGATTCCCTATGGATGTATCATTAGACACAGAGTCATTAATTAACTATTACCAAAGTCAGCGTCATAACGAGTTACGGATGAAACGTACACTCAAAGGTTCTCATCTTGCTGATATTTTATTGACTAGAAATGGTGAGCCTGTTGCAAGTAGCGCCTCACGTGGACAAACAAAAATGATTGCAATACTCTTGCTTGTTGCACAAAGCCTAACGATAAAAGAATCGGGTGTATTAGCATTTGATGACCTTCATTCGGAGTTGGACTCCAAACATTATAACGATATTATGTTGTTTATTGAGTCTAGTAATCGTCAAGTTTTTGTCACTTCTATCGCTAAACCCAAACGAGCTAATACTAAAAAACAGCATAGAATGTTTCACGTGAAACAAGGCTGTGTAAAAGAATGTGAATAATTGTCGTTTGAACTCATTATTTTTCTCTCATAATTTAAGCAAGCCAATCGATCAATTATTATGTTTCACGTGAAACAATGATCATTCTCTTAAAACATATTTCTACCGTTAAGGTAAAATTCCATGTCAAAATATAATAGAACAGCACAATGTTTCACGTGAAACATTGTATGTATTAGCGAGCGATTCCACCTGACCTTAATTTCTATTGGATATAAGGTCATACAGCACTGTAGAGGGCTATCAACCCGATATGGTTTAACTAGAACTCATCAAGCTATAAGGTGTATAATGGGGTTCTAAATTTTAGAAAGCAACCTTTGACCAAGAGATCACTATGGCTGAAAATTACGATTCGTCGAATATAAAAGTACTTAAAGGACTGGAAGCAGTTCGTAAAAGGCCAGGGATGTATATCGGTGATACTGATGATGGTACTGGCTTACATCACATGGTCTTTGAAGTTGTGGATAACTCTATTGATGAAGCCTTAGCAGGACATTGTTCAAAAATAGAAGTGATCATTCATGATGATAATTCAGTGACTGTTGAAGATGATGGTCGTGGTATCCCTGTGGGATTACATGAAGAAGGAAAGTCAGCGGCTGAAGTCATTATGACCGTGTTACATGCTGGGGGAAAATTTGATGATAACTCTTATAAGGTCTCAGGTGGTTTACATGGTGTCGGTATTTCTGTTGTTAATGCCCTGTCAGATAAATTAGAATTAACTATTTATCGAGGGGGTAATATTAATTATCAGGAATACCATCTTGGTGACCCTCTGACTGATATTAAGGTGATTGGAAAAACAGAAAAGACGGGGACGAAGGTTCGCTTCTTCCCTAGTGCCGAAATATTCGCAATTACTGAATATAAGTATGATATTTTAGCCAAGCGTTTACGTGAGCTTTCTTTTTTGAACTCTGGTGTTCGTATTGAGTTAAGTGATGAACGTGGCGATGGTGAGAAAGTCGTTTTTGAGTATGAAGGGGGTATCAAAGCTTTCGTTGAACACTTGAACCGTAAAAAAACAGCGATCCAGCCAACAGTGCTTCACTTACAAGGTGAGAAAGATGGTGTTGGTGTTGAAGTGGCACTACAGTGGAATGACTCCTATAAGGAAAATGTTTTCTGCTTTACTAATAACATTCCACAGCGTGATGGGGGTAGTCATCTTGCTGGCTTTCGATCCGCATTAACACGTACCTTAAATCGCTATATTGAAAAAGAAGGTATCCAGAAAAAGAATAAAGTCTCAGCAACAGGTGATGATGCTCGTGAGGGATTGACCGCAGTACTTTCCGTTAAAGTCCCTGATCCAAAATTCTCATCACAGACGAAAGATAAACTCGTTTCCTCTGAAGTGAAATCAGTGGTCGATTCCTCTATGTCAGAGAAGCTGAATGAATTCTTATTAGAGAATCCAAAGGAAGCAAAGATCATTGTTAATAAGATGATCGAAGCGGCACATGCTCGTGAGGCAGCACGTAAAGCACGCGAGATGACTCGGCGTAAAGGTGTACTCGATATTGCAGGGTTACCAGGGAAGTTGGCGGACTGTCAAGAGAAGGATCCCGCTTTATCTGAAATTTACCTAGTAGAGGGTGACTCTGCTGGAGGCTCTGCGAAACAAGGGCGTGATCGTCGTACACAGGCAATACTGCCATTGAAGGGTAAAATCCTTAATGTTGAGAAAGCTCGCTTTGATAAAATGATTTCCTCTGCTGAGGTGGGTACTTTAATTACTGCACTAGGCTGTGGAATAGGTCAAGAAGAATATAATCCTGATAAGTTGCGTTATCACCGTATTATCATCATGACCGATGCTGATGTCGATGGTGCTCATATTCGTGCATTATTACTGACTTTCTTCTATCGTCAAATGCCTGAATTGGTTGATCGTGGACACATCTATATTGCCCAACCTCCTTTATACAAAGTCAAACGTGGAAAACAGGAGCGTTATGTTAAAGATGATATGGAGTTGGAAAATTATATTTTAGAACTCGCTTTACAGAAAGCGAGTTTTAAAATGGCAAACTCTGATGATCCTCTTGATGGCGATGATTTGAATGCTTTAATCAAACAATATCTTGCGGCTAATAACATTATTAAAAAGCTTTCACGTTTATATGATGAGGATGTACTGACAGGTTTGTTAGATATTCCTGTGGGTCACGTTGATAAGCCGATGTCTGCTGAAGCGGCTAAGGATTGGATGGATGCTGTCTGTCTGTCCTTGGATGATAAGTTTAATGGTACTCGAACGTTTACAGCAAAGATTAACCAAAGTGATGATGATTGGGCAATACATGTGACTAAGCGAATGCATGGTGTGGATAATGATCATGTGTTTAATCGTATTTTCTTTAATAGTAAAGATATTGGTTTAATCATCGCAATGAACCAGAAGCTTGATGGCTTGATTGATTCAACGAGTACGATTAATCGTGGTGAGAAGGTCTTTAGTATTGAGAACTTTGACCAAGCCGTTAAATGGTTGATGAAAGAAGCACAGCGAGGCATGTATATACAGCGCTACAAGGGTCTAGGAGAGATGAATCCAGAACAGTTATGGGATACAACCATGAACCCTGAAACACGTCGTATGATGCAAGTAACGAACTTAGATGATGTGGGTACGGATGAAGTGTTTACTACTTTGATGGGTGATGATGTTGAGCCTCGTCGTGAGTTTATTGAGACTAACGCCCTATTCGTTGAGAATCTTGATGTTTAGTTGATTCGCTACTTTTCACTCACTTAAACAATCGATAGATTAAAAGCCTAGCCGCCATTGCGCTAGGCTTTTTTATTTTTTACTATAGGCATATTCTTTCATTCAATAAAGATACAACAGAAAAATAGCACTAATAAAAATAGCGAAGCGACCTTATGAATAAACAAAATACCTTAAATATTACGACCGAGCTACCACAGTTCAATGGATTGGATTTAGGCACGAGTATTGACACAATAAAACAGTTGATCAGTGATAGTCAGCAATCGATAGCAACACTAGTCAATGATTCAAGCATGGACTTAGAGCAACTCATACGAGGATTAGAAGCTGTTGATAATAAATTGGCGTTATTTTGGTCACCCTTTGAACATCTCAATGCGGTAAAAAATTCTGAGGCATTGCGTGAAGTTTATAGTGAAGGTATTGCACTATTTAGTGACTACTCTACTGAGTATGGTCAAAATGAATCTCTCTATAAAGCACTGACAGAAAAGTTAGAAAGCTATCATGGTAACAACCAACCATTAATTGCTGCTGCCACGCATATTATCGATAGTCAAAAGCGATCAGGTGTTCATCTTGATGCGAAGAGTAAACAAAAATATAAAGCATTGAGTCTTAAGCTATCAAAACTTAGTGATACTTTTTCTAATCATGTATTAGATGCGAATAAAGCATGGTCTGAATCAGTTAATGACAAATCTGCATTAGCAGGCTTGCCTGAGAGTCAGTTAGAGCTACTCGCAACATTAGCAAAACAACGAGATAAAGATAACTACTTAGTGACATTAGACTATCCTGCTGTGAATGCTATTCTTACCTATGCTGATGATCGTCAGTTAAGAGAGCGGTGTCATAAAGCTTTTGTCACCCGTGCTTCTGAGCAAGCTGAAGATACTCGTCATGATAATACTGAGACGATATTAGCAATATTAGCTTGTAGAAAAGAAATGGCTGAGATGTTGGATTTTGCTCACTATGCAGAATACTCTTTAGATAAAAAGATGGCAGAATCTGCAACGGAAGTCATTAGCTTCCTTGAGGATTTATTAGAAAAATCATCCCAACAAGCTAAGGCAGAATTTGCTGTTATCGAAAATTTTGCTAAAGGGAGCTTAGGATTTGATGAGGTCAAAGGCTGGGATCTTGCTTATGTTACTGAGAAATATAAACAGCAAAAACTGGCTTTTGATAGTGAAGAGCTTAAACCATGGTTCTCCTTAGATGCTGTCTTAAAGGGTTTATTCTTGTTGGTGACTGATCTCTATAATTTCCATGTGGTTGAAGTTGAGAAGGTGGATGTTTGGCATGAAGATGTGAAATTCTATCAAATAGAAGATGACCATGGTGCGGTGATAGCGGGCTTCTATTTGGACATGTATGCACGTGAGAACAAGCGTGGTGGTGCATGGATGAATAGTTATAGTAGCCGTATGGCTGATGGTGAGAATTTACAACGACCCATCGCTTACCTTACTTGTAATGCAGCACCTCCTAGTGATAATACTCCTGCTCTACTTGATCATAATGAAGTGGTGACTTTGTTTCATGAGTTTGGTCATGGCTTACATCATATGCTGACTCAAGTTGATTATTTAACCGTTTCAGGTATTAGTGGTGTGGAATGGGATGCCGTTGAATTGCCGAGTCAATTGATGGAAAATTGGTGTTGGAATCATGAATCATTAGAAGTCTTTGCTCGACACTATGAGACGGGTGAAAAAATACCGACCCATTTATTTACTAAGTTATTAATGACAAAAAATTATAATAGTGCGATGGGAATGTTGCGTCAGTTGGAATTTTCACTAATCGATATGATGCTACATACCGGTGAGACTTTTAATGACTATGTTGCTATCCAGCAGCAGGTAAAGAAAGTGAGAGCTAGAACTAGCTTAATTCCTGTACCTGAATACAATCGAAGCCTACATGCCTTTGGACATATCTTTGCGGGTGGATATGCAGCAGGTTATTATAGCTATAAATGGGCAGAAGTATTATCAGCCGATGCCTTCAGTTATTTTGAAGAAACAGGCTTTAGTAATGACACGGCTAAAGCTTTCCTTAAAGAAATCCTTAGTCGTGGTGGCTCACGTTCTACTAAAGAAAATTTTATTGCTTTTAGAGGTAGAGAGCCAAGTATTATTGCATTATTGAAGGATTCGGGTATTAGCTGATTCTAATGAACGAAAATAAATAACGTCCTAGTCTATGACGATTTTTTTAGCTTGCTTAAATCAAGTTCAGCTCGCTTGTACGAGTCGATAGAATGACAGTCGCTATTTTTTGACCTATCATTGATGTGAGCTAAAAATTTAGCAGTGGTTTTGAATGTTATTTAATCTCCTATCTTAAGGACTAAGTTAATGTAATCTTGAAGTAAACCATTACAACTGTCATGATAGGAGGAAAGGCTTATTTGCAGAAATAAGCCTTTCTTTTGCCCTAAAACCTATGTCTCTACTACATAATGATAAAGTGACACAAACATGATTTTCAAAAGATACTTAGTTCTATTGATTGCATTGCTATGTATAAATACTGTGGTACATGCTGAAAATAGCGAGATTAAAACACTTCAAAATAATATTAATCAGGTGAGTAAAACCTTGAGCAATGATGAAAAGGTTGCTCAACATCTTTCTCAACAGGTGCGAGAGCTTGAGGATAATGTCGCTGAGCATGCAAAGAAGATTTATAAAATTGAGAAAGAGCTAGCACAAACAACAATACGTAAAAAGCGTGCAGACCAAAATAGATTGCAACTAGTCGATGATATGAAGGTACAACAAATTGCCTTAAGAGAACAGTTGCAAGCACTTTATAGTGCAGGTCAGCAGTCACATTTAAAACTATTATTGAAGCAAGAAGACCCTTCAGATATTGGTCGAACGATTAAGTATTTTGAACTGCTGAATGCCAATCGTGTCAATAAAATACAATCAATAAAGAAGACACAGGGAAAAATAGTAGGTTTATCTGACAAAATACAAGAGGACATTATTCGATTAGAATCTTTGTATCAATCACTCAAGATTGAAAAATTAGCGAATGCAAGAACGTTGGAAAGTAGAAATAGAGCCTTGAAAAAAGCGAATCATAATACGGCTTATAGAAAGAAAAAATTAAAAACATTGAAGACACGTGAGTCACGATTAGAAGAGCAAATTGCCCATATTGAGCGTAAACGATTAGAACGAGTGGCTCGGAAAGAAAAGGCACGTGAAGCACGTAAGGAAGCAAAGAGAGACAAAGAGCGAAGAGATGAAAGGAGAGAATTAGCAACACAGAAAAAAGAAGCCAATGCCTTTAGAAGAAGAGCAGAAGTAGTCAGGGAGCGAAAGAGAGTCAAGGAAGCTAAAAAAACATCTAAAAGGAAAACAGCACTAGCGAAGGTAGAGGCTAGTAACAAAGCAAAGATAGCTAAAAATAAAGCTAAGACAGCTAAGAACAAAGCTAAGGTCGTGGGTAAGAACCAGACGTTTAGTAGTGCTAAATTCTCGCGTCAACGTGGAAAATTACCATGGCCAGTACGAGGGCACTTACTCAATAAATACGGTGCAAAGAAAAATGAAAAGAGACGTTGGCATGGGCTATTAATAAAAGCCCCCAGCGGTACACGAGTAAAGGTTGTTGCATCAGGTAAAATTAGCTTTGCAGGATATTTTAAAGGCTATGGTTACTTAGTGATTGTTCGTCACAATAATGGCTATAACAGTATCTATGGTCATAATCAGGCTGTTTTTGTACGTAAAGGACAGCGGGTTAATGCAGGGCATGTGATTGCCTCTGTGGGGAATACTGGTGGGCATGCTCAAAATGCATTATTTTTTAAACTACAGAAAGGTAAGCGACCCGTTAATCCTTTACGATGGTTGAAGAAATAAGTAGTGATTAATAATAAATAACGAAGACTTAAGACGGCTCTTAAATCTTCATTGTTATACAATATGAGCTTTAAAAAGTTAGCTCTATTGCGAATTTAATGTTTAGGGCATCCTAAATAGGGCTTAATAGGGGATTGAAAATCAAAAACTATCAAAATATATTATTAGCAATAATTCTGTCTGTTAGCATAACAACATTGTGCTCTGCACAAGATAAACAGGATAATCCACCCATTCTAGAGCTGCATAAATTTGCAGAAATTATGGCACTCATTAAAGAAGAATATGTGGAGCCTGTTAAAGATGAAGAACTCATAGTCAATGCGATTAAAGGCATGGTTTCTAGTTTAGATTCTTATTCTAGCTATCTCAATGAAGCTGAATATAAAGAGATAAAAGGATCACTTTCTGGAGAGTTTGATGGTATTGGTGTAGAGATAGATATCAGTATTAAGCCAAGTGATATTTTGATTCTTAATGTGATTGCTAACTCCCCTGCTGGTCGAATAGGCATTAAGAAAAATGATAAAATAATCAGTGTCAATGGTGAACACATTGAGGGCAAAACAAAAGATAAAGCTGAAGCGATGTTATTAGGTCTCGTTGGTGAGGTTGTAGAATTAGCCATTTTACGAGGGGATAAAAAGGAGCCATTAATACTAAAGCTTAAACGGGAAATTATTAAAACAGAAAGTGTTAAATATAATCTTATTACCTCAAAACTTGGTTTTTTAAAAATAAATTCTTTTCAAGGCGACACTAAGCATGCTGTTAGTCTTGCAATAGATAATATGGCTAAGCAAAGTCGGTTTGGTAAACTACAAGGTATCATTATTGATTTACGGGATAATCCTGGAGGCTTGCTAAAAGCGGCTGTTGGTGTGACTGATCTGTTCATTAAAAAAGGTGTTATTGTTAGTACTGATGTTCGTGGTAAAGCCAAGAGAGAAGAAGAAATAGCCCATGATTTTGATGTCCTTGACGGTGCGTCGATAGTTGTTTTAGTCAATGGCTCATCTGCCTCAGCGGCAGAAATAGTAACAGGTGCATTACAAGATTATCAGCGAGCGGTTATTGTTGGGGAAAAAACCTTTGGTAAAGGTTCAGTACAAAGTGTTATTGAGCTAGAAGATAAGAAAACAGCACTAAAGATTACAACCTCACGTTACTTTACGCCTAAAGGTCGGTCAATACAGGCTAGGGGAATTGTACCTGATATTGATATTGTACAAAATAAAGTAGAAGCTGAAAAAATCAATACTTGCTTTCGTGGACTGAAATTACAGGGACATACTAGGAATGAGGCAAAAGATAAGAAGCGAACAAAAGAAAGAGCTAAGTTAATGATTGCTCTTAATGAGTGTGTGGATCAGGACTCTCAGCTTCAGGCAGCACTCATCTTATTAAAAGGCTTGGCAGTGATGCAGGTCACTAAGAGGTAATTATTTGCACTATAAATAATGAATCTCAATCTGTTAGACTATTCTTTCAATAGAGAGTCGAGGGCTAGCAAATGAGCAGTCAAATGGATGTTGCAATTGTTGGTGGTGGTGTTGTTGGCTTATTAACAGCCTACTATTTACAGGCAGAGCAAAAAAAAGTTTGTATCATTGATCAGTCCGCTGTTGGAACAGAATCATCATGGGCAGGAGGAGGGATTTTAACACCACTTTATCCTTGGCTTTATGATGATGCGATTAATGATTTAAGTGCTTATGGACAAGAGCACTATGAAGCATTATCCCAAGAGTTATTCACAGAGTCGACAATCGATCCACAATGGTTGCAATCAGGGCTTATTATGTTGGGCTTAAATAAGTCACAAAGTCAAGCATCACAGGCTTGGCAGCAACAATATCAAGTACAATTACACGACTATCAATCATCAGAATTACACCAGTACGAACCACAGCTTAATAAAAGTTATCAACAAGGTTATATACAACATAATGTAGCGCAATTAAGAAATCCATGGTTAGTACAATCCTTGCGTCAGTACCTACAGCAAAAAGGTGTAGAATTTAGAGAAAATACCCCTGTTACTGGGATTAACCAGCAGAATGGCAAAGCGACGGGTGTTCGTACTGTACAAGGAAATATCAAAGCAAATAAAGTTGTGATAGCCAGTGGTGCATGGAGCAGTCTATTTCCTGAGCTTTCTACTATTGATGTGAAGCCAGTCATGGGGCAAATGATTCTTTACAAGACCGAACCACATTGGCTAAAACGGATTGTTATGGAGCGGGGCAAGTATGTTATCCCTCGTGAAGATGGTCATATCCTTTGTGGTTCAACGATAGAATGGAATGGCTATAAAAAAATTACAACAAAAGAGACTCGGCAATCACTAAAGAGCGCTGCCGAAACAATCATTCCAGCATTGAAAGACTACAATATTATTAAACAATGGAGTGGTTTAAGACCCGGTTCTCCTAATGGAGTCCCTTATATTGGCAAGCAAGGGCAAATCGAAAATCTCTATGTGAATACTGGGCACTATCGTTATGGCGTGGTGATGGGCTTAGGTTCAGCACGTTTACTAACCGATATTATTAATAATAAACAGTCATTTATCGATCCTTCTCGTTATGCACTGTCAGCTATACGAGAAAAAACCAATGAGTATCGCTAAAATACGATAGAAATCTATACACTCAGGCTGGTTGATGCCTTAGCTTAGGTCTATACTCTATTTTGAGTGATTACACTAAGAAATATTATTGCCCATAGATGATATCCTTAGACTGAGCCGAAATAATACTAATCATTAAAACCGGACAATAAAATATGGCAAATCTCTACCCTGCAATTCTTCCCTATCGAACACAAATGCTTAAGGTTGATGATAGACACACGCTGTATATTGAAGAATGTGGTAACCCTAATGGTATCCCTGTGGTGTTTTTACATGGTGGTCCTGGTGCGGGGTGTGAGTCTTATCATCGTCGTTTTTTCAACCCTGAACATTATCGGATCATTCTCTTTGATCAACGAGGCTGTGGACGTTCACGACCTCATGCTGAATTACGTGATAATACGACCGACTTTTTAATCAAAGATATGGAGAAAATCCGTGTCACCTTGGATATTGATCGCTGGGTTGTCTTTGGTGGTTCTTGGGGTTCAACCTTAGCATTGATTTACTCTGTACGTTTTCCACAAAAGGTATCAGGTATTATCGTACGTGGTATTTACTTTTGCTCGAAGGCTGAAATTCAATGGTTTTACCAACGTGGAGCGAATCGTTTCTTCCCAGATCATTGGCAACATTTTCTTGAACCTATTCCTATTCTGGAACAGAATAATTTACTTCACGCCTATTATCAGCGTCTCACAGGGGATGATGAATTAGCACAAATTCGCTGTGCCAAGGCGTGGGCAACATGGGAAGCGCGTACAGCGACTCTACTCCCCAAGCGGTCTTTAATTGACCACTTTACTAACCCCCATACTGCGCTAAGTCTTGCATGTCTTGAGGCACATTATTTTGTTAATGATGGTTTTATGGAAGACCTAGAGATTATCAAGGAAGCCAATGCCTTTGCTCATATTTCTGGCTTTATTATACAAGGTCGTTATGACGTGATCTGTCCCGCAGAAAATGCTTATAAACTTCACGATGTATGGACTAATTCAGAATTAAATATTGTAGAGACAGCAGGACATGCTGCTAGTGAGACCGATATTATTAGTGCACTGATTAGTGCAACCGATACCTTAGTGGAGTTAGTGAAGTGATTGGATTAATTCAGCGGGTTGATTCTGCTTCAGTACGTGTGAATGGTGAAATAGTCGGGAAAATTAATAAAGGAATACTATTGCTATTAGGTGTACAAAAGGATGACGATATAAATAATGCCCAGCGATTGGCTGAACGTATAGTGAATTATCGAATCTTTGAAGATTGTGATGGAAAAATGAATCAGTCACTCTTAGATCAACAGGGCGAGCTACTCGTTGTACCTCAGTTCACCTTGGCAGCCAATACTAAAAAAGGCAAGCGCCCTAGTTTCTCTTCCTCTGCGCCTCCTGTTTTAGCTGAAAAACTCTTTCAAGCTTTTTGTTCTGTCGCTAAAACACAAATAGCCCATCCATTGCAAACAGGTGTTTTTGGTGCTGATATGAAAGTAGAACTGATCAATGATGGCCCTGCTACATTTCATCTTGAGAGCTAGCAATAATGAATAAGATCAGAAAATAAACGAGACAATATTAGATTAATTGTGCCTACCTACTTTATACTTCGGTCTATTCAAGGTTATTCTTACTAATCCTTATCAATAACAAGGTTACTATCAAGGCATATTTCTTATGAGTATTTCTAACGAAAATATCCATCAATTATTAATAAAAGAACTTCCAGAGGCTAAGATTGAAGTCGATGGAGATGGCTATAAATATAGCGTTTCAATTGTTGATGATCAATTTGAAGGTCTTTCCACACTCAAGCGTCATCAACGAGTGTATAAAATACTAGATCAAGTCATTGTATCGGGGGAGCTTCACGCTCTAACGATAAAAGCTTATACTATCAGTGAGTCTCCATAGTTCTCTCTTTCTTTAAGGCTCATTCATCTCTTTTTCAAAGGATATCATCATGTATAAGCTATTAGCCGTTAGTTTAGCAACCAGCCTTCTTCTTATTGCCTCTGTTACCAATGCAGCACCACCATCAGGTAATAAAGCAGAAACAATTATTGTTGAAGGTAAAGGTGGAGTTCTTAAAGAAAAACGTATTAAAAGTGTACAGTCAAAAATATCGTTTACACCTAATGTAATGGCTCCTTATGACATTATTCCTATTGGTGATGATGGTACTGATGATTTCAATCAACACACCGATGGTGATAGCTTGAGCATCCCAACATGGACACTCTTTAGCTGGTAATTAGAAAATACTATGACCACAGAAAAAATAATAATAGATGCTAGAAATCTACTTTGTCCTATGCCCGTTATTCGCGTGCAAGATAAAGTGGCAGAACTAGCGACAGGAACACTCGTTGAAGCCACTTGTAGTGACCCTGGTGTTTTGCATGATATCCCTGCATGGGCACGAGTGCATGGTCATCGTCTGATTGATAGTTATGAAAAGGAAGGTCTTTATATTGTCTGTATCGAAGTTAAACATGAATCATAAGAGATAAGTCTATAAATAGAACCATAACGTGCACTTTAGGAGTGCTTCATGTATAGTTTTGGTGCGTTATTTCAGCGAGTTTGTCAGAAATCTACGTCACTTTAGCATTTCATTTTAGCTAGAGATGGGATAGCTACAGGCTCAGTGATAAGTCAACGCTTATCTTGGCATGATTATTGCTTATATCTAATAACGTCTAGAAAAATTGAGAAAATCTCTCAATACTTAAGAATTTTAATTCAGAGGAAATGGAAATGACTGGAAGTGAATCTCGTGCACAAGCAATACACCAGATAATTAACCGTGAGTCTACATCGGTAAAGAAACCTAAAGCATTTGATAAGATTTGGGCAACAGATGCCTTTACTCTAGTAAAAATGGAAGAAGCACTTTCTAAAAAAGCTTACAAAGCAGTTAAGAAAACGGTTGAAACAGGTGTTGCTTTAGATGCTGCCACTGCGGATGTTGTTGCAGCAGCAATGAAAGATTGGGCTATTTCTAAAGGTGCAAACTTCTTTTCTCATATCTTCTATCCAATGACAGGTGCTACCGCTGAAAAGCATGATGGCTTCATCATTTCTGATGCCAGTGGTAAAGCGATTACAGAATTTACAGGAAGCCTACTAATCAAAGGCGAGCCAGATGGGTCTTCATTCCCTAATGGTAGCATCCGTATGACTAACTCTGCGCGTGGTTACACTGTTTGGGACCCAACAAGCCCTGCTTACATCATGCACAGAGACAATGGTTCTACATTGTGTATTCCTTGTGTCTTTATTTCTTGGACAGGCGAAGCGCTTGATAAGAAAGTACCACTGATGCGTTCAAACTCTGCCATGGCGAAAGCGGGTGAAAGAGTATTGAAATTAATGGGGGAAGAAAACGTAGCCACATTAAACTCTAGTTGTGGTGCTGAGCAAGAATACTTCCTTGTTGATGCAAACTTAGCAAGCTTACGTCCTGACCTCATGATTACAGGTCGTACACTCTTTGGTGCAGAGTCTGCTAAAGGTCAGCAGTTTGATGATCATTATTTTGGTGCTATTCCAAAGCGTGTACAAGTTTATATGCAAGCGATTGAAGATAAACTTTATCGTGTCGGTATTCCTGCAAAAACACGTCATAACGAGGTTGCTCCAGGTCAGTTTGAATTAGCACCTTATTATGAAGCAGCCAATGTTGCGGCAGATCATCAGCAACTAACAATGACGATCCTTAAAGATACAGCAAAAGAACATGGCTTTGTTTGCTTGATGCATGAGAAGCCTTTTGCGGGTATCAATGGTTCAGGTAAGCACGTTAACTGGTCTGTTGGTAACTCAACACAGGGTAACTTACTTGACCCTGGTAATAATCCACATGACAACCTTAACTTCTTACTATTTTGTGGTGCGGTTATTCGTGGTGTTCATCTTCATGGGCCATTACTTCGTGCCGTTATCGCTTCTGCGGGTAATGATCACCGTCTTGGAGCGAATGAAGCCCCTCCTGCGATTCTTTCGGTTTACCTTGGTAGCCAGATTGAAGATGTCTTTGAGCAAATCAAAAACGGTAAGCTTGATGGTTCTACAGACGGCGGCATTATGGATCTTGGTCTTAGCCAGATTATACCGTTTGCTAAAGACCCTGGTGATAGAAATCGTACCTCTCCTTTTGCCTTTACAGGTAACCGCTTTGAATTCCGTGCAGTAGGTTCTGAGCAGTCGGTTAATGGCCCTCTTGTTGCGATGAACACCATGTTAGCCGATTCATTAGGTTGGATTGCTGATGAGCTAGAAGCCGTACTGAATGATGGAGCCGACCAAACTACAGCCGTTATTGCTGTACTGAAGAAACTAATGACTGAGCATGGCAATGCGGTCTTTGGTGGTGATGGATACTCAGAAGAATGGCATACAACAGCCGTTGACGATCGTGGACTTAAAAATATTCCAACAACAGCTGATGCATTACCTGCGTATAAAGAAAGTAGTGTCGTTGAACTATTTGAAAGTACTGGCGTATTATCACCTCTTGAGTTAGCGAGTCGCTTTGAAGTTTATGCTGAGCAATATATTGAAACAATCATACTTGAAGCTAAGATGGTGACAGATATTGCAACGACTAAAATCTATCCAGCAGCCACTCAGTATCTTTCAGACCTTGCACTAACTGGCGCAAGCATGACAGATTTGGGTGTTGATTTTGATAAGTCAATACTTGAGCTAGTTGCAAGTGAAACAAATTCAATGATGGCAGCTGTTGCTAAACTCAGTACCGTAATAGAGAAAGAAGACTTTGGAAGTGATGAAGAGCATCTTCAATATTGTGCTAACGATATTCGTTCATTAATGGATGAAGTTCGTAGCCATGCTGATACCTTAGAAATGAATGTTTCAGATAGTATTTGGCCATTACCTAAGTATCAAGAAATGCTTTTTATTAAGTAAGCTTTTCTGTAAGACATAAAAAGGTCAGCATGACATTGTATCTGCTGACCTTTTTTGTGCCTATTTTTAATTGCTCAGGCTTCAGTAAGTGGTTGCAATAACCAACTTATAAATTATTACTACATTGTCAGCTATAAAGTAGCTATACTATTTAAATACTAAACAGGCATTAGCCAATAAAATACAAAACAATCACAATGTAATTATCTAATCAAAAACACATTCATTGCACAGACCATACCAACAGGTTTAACTCTGTGCGTCTCAAAAAAATGTGAGAAGGATTAGATATGTCTCAATATAAAAAATACCCCCGTACAGTACATTTACCATGGTCGCCTGGAGCGACAAGCGATGATGTGCGGATGATTAATACCGATCATTTTATTGGTAAATCCGTTGTTGTTACTGAAAAAATGGATGGCGAAAACACTTCACTCTATCGTGACCATAGTCATGCGCGCTCCTTAGATAGCCGCCATCATGCATCTCGTGATTGGGTGAAGCGTTGGCATTGTAGTATGGCGCATGAAATACCTGAAAACTGGCGGGTTTGTGGTGAAAATATGTATGCCCAGCACTCAGTGATTTATACCCACCTTAATAGCTACTTTTATGGCTTTTCCCTGTGGGATGCAAAGAATCATTGCTTGAGCTGGACAGAAACTGAGGAATGGTTTGATTTGCTAGGTATCCACACACCTCCCATATTATATCGTGGGGTCTGGGATGAGGATAAAATAAAATCATTAGTCATTGATGAGCAAACAAGTGAAGGTTATGTTGTGCGCTTAGCAACGCAATTTACTTATGCTGATTTTGCTAGAAGCGTTGCTAAATGGGTGCGACCACATCATGTGCAAACGGATCAACATTGGATGTTTGCTGATATTAAGCCCAATGGCTTACAGCAACAGGAGGTTGATAATGAATCAGAGTAATTGGTTGGCAAGTCTTGCAGAGTCAGCAACACCTGATTTAGATGAATGTATAGAGCAATTAGGACAACAGATTAGCTGGCTTAATCTGCTGAAGGATACTCCACAAGATCCTGAATGGCATGGTGAAGGCAATGTACATATTCATACTAATATGGTGCTGGCTGAGCTTTATAAATTATTCAAAGATAGAGCCTCTCATCTTACGGGATGGCGCAGACAGGCATTGATACTTGCGGTTATTTTACATGATATAGCCAAACCTGTGCGAACTAAAACTGCTGAAATAAAAGGTGTTGAGCGAGTTATTTCACCTCAACATGAAGCAATTGGGCGCTCTTATTTAGCCTTTAAATTAATGGGACTCGACTTGTCATTTCCTGTGATCTGGACGGTATTAAACCTTGTGGGTGAGCATAATAAGCCCAAGTTGCTGATGATAAAAAATCAGCTTCAACACCACTTCTGGAAGCTTGCACGCCAAGCAGATATGGAGTTGCTTTATTGGTTAGAAGTCGCCGATATGTCGGGTAGAATTTGCCCTGATCTCCAGCAACAATTGTTATACTTAGATGAATATCGTTTATTTTCAGAGGAATATCAGGTGTGGAAACAGCCACTAGATATTCATACGATATTAGCGCCTCATATTGATGGTTTGAGTGCAATAGAACAGAATTATGTTTATGCTCAAGCGATTACAGGGATGGAGAGTGGTCGGCTTTCTATGGCTGAAGAAGTGATTGCGATGACTTATCAACACCGTAAAAACCACCCCCATCTTGTTGTTATGAGTGGCCCTAGTGGTTCAGGTAAATCCAGTTGGATCGAAGTGAATTACCCTGATTATATCTTGATTTCTCTCGATGAATTACGTACTAAAATAAATGGTAAGCGTAATATTCAGAAAAATAAAGGACAGATTATTCAAGCAGCTAAAGAGCAATTAAAAGTCGCTTTGCGAAGTAAACAGGGTGTCATATGGGATGCAACGAATTTGCGGAGTGACTTCCGTTCGATTATTTGTGGACTAGGACGTGACTATCATGCCTTGGTGAGTTTAATTGTCTTTCTATTGCCTGAGGAGCAGCTTTTTCGTCAGAATAAACAACGTGAATTTGATGTGCCAGAGAGTGTATTACATAAGCAATTAGAGTCTTATCAATTCCCTATGCTAAATGAGGCGCATCAATTTCAAGTCATTGGTAATAAAGGTAAAACGTTGTTTAAAAGTGGTTATTATGACGCGGTGAAATTTAACTAAAGTGAAGCGATTAAAATGGAAACAACAACCATTGTTTATTCTGGTTATTTTTGGCTCTTGAAATTTGATGATATGCTCCCACTATAGAGAGAGTTAACTAGACATACATACTGTAGGAAAAATATAATGGATATTGAAGTAAACGGCGCAACTATCGAGCTTTCTGAAGCAGGTTGGATCATGAACCTTGATGAATGGACTGAAGATGTTGCGGTTAAGATTGCAGCAGATATTGAAGGCATTGATGAGTTAACAGAAGAGCACTGGGATCTGATTAACCTATCTCGTGAAGCTTTTTATGAGAATAACCAAGTATCAGAGCCTCGTAAATTTATGAAACTAATGAAAGCTAAATTTGGTAAAGATCGTAGCACCAATAAATACATATTTAGCCTATTCCCTAAAGGTGGCTTGATTAAATCTGCTAATAAAATTGGCGGACTACCTCGTCCTAAAGGCTGTAGCTAAAAAGCTTATTGAGCCTTCGGCAGTGTGCAAACATGATGTCGAAGGTTTTGACTAATAAAAGTTTACACTCAATAGCAAGGATTATTGTTTAAATATAGAGCTGACCTTTATCGCATATTTTTATTGAGAAACCCAGCCCTACAAAAGCTATAAAATCACAACACAGCGATAAACATCTCACTCAATCTAAAGAGAAAAATAATCTCTCGCTTGTTTAGCATCTTTCTGAATCTGCTCCATCAATAAACCAAAGTCATCAAACTTCTTTTCTGGTCTTATATAATTCACTAACTCAACATTGACACAGCGCCCATAAACATCAGCCTCAAAGTCAAAGACATGGCTTTCTAAGCGCATTTCTATTCCTGCGACTGTTGGACGTGTTCCCACATTGGCTACACCATAATGTACGGCATTATCTAAACCATAAATTTTTACTGCATAAACACCTTTAGCAACAGCAATATTCTCAGGCAAACGTTGATTTAATGTAGGAAAACCAATAGTTCTCCCACGTTTATCACCATTCACAATACGACCTGAAAGTTGATAGGGATGGGATAATAGTTTATTAGCTCCCTTTATATCGCCTTTGAATAAATATTCACGTATTCGTGTACTGCTGACTCTACCATTGGCAATACGAGTTGTTGTACTATCTTCTACCGTCATACCATGTTCGGCACCGATGGATTGCAATAGGGTATAATCCCCTGTACGTCCTTTGCCAAAACGAAAATCATCACCAACAATTAAATGTTTTACCTTGAGTTTTTTTAGCAAAATATCATGTATAAAATCTGCCGCCTCAACATAACAGAGACGCTGTGAGAACTTTAAACTCACATAATGATCAATGGCTAATTCAGAAATCAAACGAAGCTTGTCACGAAAAGGATAAATTCGACGAGGCAGACGACGGTCAAATTGACCACAAAAAAATTCAGTCGGTAATGGCTCAAAAGAGATGATCGTTGCCTTTAGGTTTTTTTCTTTCGCCTGTTGAATAACACGGCTAATAATATCGCGATGCCCTGTATGAACACCATCAAAATTGCCAATCGTAGCAACACAACCAGAATAATCCCCATGACTTGAAAAGTCAGGTGTTCGCAAAAGCCTCATAAACCACCTTTAAGATAAGTTAGGAAACTGCTGTTGCCGCAGTGCCTCATAAACCATAATTGCTACCGTATTTGATAGGTTTAAACTTCGAGAATTGGGTGCAATTGGCAATCGAACTTTTTGCTTATCCGCTAAGCTTTCGAGAACATTATCGGGCAACCCTCGTGATTCTGGACCAAATAAGAAAACATCACCTTTCCGATATTCTGCTTGTGTATGATGACACGAGCCTTTGGTGGTTAATGCAAAAATGCGTTGCTCACTATCTAGGTGCTCAATAAAAGCATCATAGTTTTTGTGCTCATTAATCACAGCAATATCTCGATAATCCATTCCCGCTCGACGCAGGCGCTTCTCATCCAGAGAAAAGCTAATAGGATGTATGAGGTGTAAGTGACTATGTGTATTAACACAGAGGCGCATAATGTTTCCCGTATTTGGCGGGATTTCTGGTTCAAACAAGGCAATATGGAACATAAGGATAGTTTATTGAATTTTACTGGAGCTGTCAGGTTATTCTCGTCAATTAGACTCTCTTAAAACGAAAGTACTGAAAATCTTGTGTATTATTACTCGGTGTTAGGTGTTGTTCTGTTAACTGTTCAACAAGAATAAAGTCATCACCTAACTCAGCAGACAGTGTTTTAGCATTATATTGAACAATATCTAACCCACTGCACTTTTCTACACCGCCAATGGGGAAGGCTGCAATAATAACAAAACTCTGCTTTTTGATCACAGAATGAAGGGTCTCAATATAGTGTTGCCGATCCGCTTTTTCTCTAAGAAAATGGAACACAGCACGGTCATGCCAAAGATTATAATCGAAAGGGGGTATAAATCGAGTAATATTTTCCTCATGCCAGTGAACCATTTTGGCTTTATCACCCAAGCGTTTCTGACTATATTGAAGTGCATGATCGGATATATCAAGCACTGAAAGCTGTTGATAACCCTGCTGTAATAAATGATCAACCAAACATGAAGCGCCACCACCAATATCAATAATGGCTTGGTTCTTTGATAGTGAGCAATGCTCAATAAGTTGGAGTGATAGGGTAGGTTTTGTTTGATACCAGCTTAAATTTTTGGGGGCGTTGTTTTTATAGATAGATTCCCAGTGCTGTTTGTTTGTCATTTGAAGTTTTCGCTTATCTTTAATTCTGTTTTATATCAAAGGGTGCTGATTTATTATGGTCATCGTGAGCCATTATTATTAGCCATACAATATCGATGTGAATCCTATCTATTATTAAGAATGTTGCTCTAAGTACATAGCAAACTAAAGCCTTTCTTACCCCTGTAAGAGAGTGATCATCGATTGCTTTTATTTTACTTATCAGTTATTTGTTCTTTATTTGACTTCTTTTTGTCCATGGTTATAAACTGAGTTTATAACGAGTAAGTTAGCCACTTAATCTACCCCTGAATTTTATTTCATACTAGTAAGGTGTCGTTTTATTCTACGTACTGAGCACTAATATTCATGAGTTCTAACGAAAACAAAATATAAAGTATAGTTGAACTATTGCTACAGAAGTGATAAAAACGCATTGCAAAACTGATTAATGGTCATTAATACTCCGGACACTTTTTGAAAATCAAGCTTCATAAAGCTATAAGCTATTGAAATTCGAAGGGGATCATATCTTCCATAAAAGGAATAAAAGTCACTTCAAACCATTTTAAGAAAGTGCCCGAAGTATTGATAATTATATTCACAAGTTAACTAGCTGTCATTTTTAGGAGCCCTAGCAAATGTTTATTGTAGAGAACCCGTTCGCACTGTTGAGTGCGGCATCTGAAGTATTTACCCCAGGAGTAATGAAAACTTATATAGTTTTGATGATTCTATCTGTCGTCGCTGGTACATTATTTGATGTATGGCATAAGAAGAGTGCTAAATACTTCGCTGAAAATACTAAGCGAGGCAAGAAAAACGCAAAACGTGAAGTAAGTAGTGGTGAAAGAAGTGGCATGTTGGTTAAGACTGTTACTAATGAAGTACTGACTTCATCTGAGTTCTCTAACCCAAAGCGTCGCCTTTCACATTTATTAACAATGTATGGCTTTATTGTCTTTGTTGCGACAACTGCAATCATGATCTTTGGTTATGCAGGCGATGCTGCTGGTACTCCAACATTATTACCTCTTCTATGGCACGTAGGCGCTATCATGCTCTGTGTGGGTGGATATTGGTTCTGGTTTGCTATTCGTGTAGACGTAGCTGCTGAAGGTAATCCTTGGTATAGAATTGCACCTCGTGCAGATATGTTTATTCTTTCTTTACTTGCAACATGTACTTTTGCTCTACTTTGGTCTGTAACAGGCGCTAGTGCTGGTCTATTCTTTGCCCTATTTGTTGCATCGGCTACATTCTTATTTACTACAGTAATCTGGTCTAAGTTTGCACATATGTTCTTCAAGCCAGCAGCAGCATTTGAAAAGAGAGTTATACAAGCTGACGGCAGTAATGAAGGTCTTCCTGGTGATTTTGATTTAACAAGTAAAGAGCTTCAAGAAAAATTCCCTGATATTCCTACTTATATGGGTGAGAAGCCTGCGGATATGGGTCCTGGTATCAGACGTGAAGCAGCTCGTCACTATTAAGAATTATTTAAGAATTATTTAAGAGGATTTATTATGCCTACGTTTGTAAAAATGACCCGTTGTGATGGTTGTGGCGAGTGTGTTGATATCTGTCCATCAGATATCATGCACATCGACAAAACTATCCGTCGTGCTTATAACATCGAACCTAACATGTGTTGGGAATGTTATTCATGTGTAAAAGCTTGTCCACATCATGCAATTGATGTTCGTGGTTATGCCGACTTTACACCATTAGGAAGTTCTGTTCGTGTACACCGTGATGAAGAAAAAGGTGTTATCGCTTGGAGAATTATCTTCCGTAATGGCAAAAAAGATATGGAGCTACTTGCACCTATCACAACGAAGCCATGGGGAGAAGGAATTCCTGATTTGAATACAGTTGATGAGCCAAGTGATGAGATGCGTAATAGTCATCTACTTTACAATGAGCCTAAGTACATTCGTATGGAAGACGATGGCGGCATTGGCTTACATACACTGAAATCTAATAAATTAGTCATGAAAGAAGGAGTGTATCACTAATGGCTTATCAGACAATTATTGAAGACAATATTGATGTACTTGTTGCTGGTGCTGGCTTAGGCGGCACAGGTGCTGCTTTTGAAGCAAGATACTGGGGCAAGGATAAGAAGATTATCATTGCTGAAAAAGCAAATATCGATCGTTCTGGTGCAGTAGCACAGGGTCTTTACGCGATTAACTGTTACATGGGTACGCGTTTTGGTGAGAACAATCCTGAAGATCATGTACGTTATGCGCGTATGGATCTTATGGGTATGGTTCGTGAAGATTTATTATTTGATATGGCTCGCCACGTTGATTCGGCTGTTCACCAGTTCGAAGAATGGGGAATGCCTATTATGAAGAACCAAGAAACAGGTGCTTATCTTCGTGAAGGTCGTTGGCAGATTATGATTCATGGTGAATCTTATAAGCCAATGGTTGCTGAAGCGGCTAAGAAATCTGCGGATAAAGTCTTTAACCGTATCTGTGTTACTCATCTTCTTATGGATGAGTCGCAAGAAAACCGTGTTGGTGGTGCTGTTGGTTTTAATGTACGTACAGGTAACTATCACGTATTCAAATCTAAGACAGTAATCGTTGGTGCTGGTGGAGCATCAAACATCTATAAGCCACGTTCAGTGGGTGAAGGTGCAGGTCGTGTTTGGTACGCACCATGGTCATCAGGTTCTGCTTATGGTCTTATGATCGAAGCTGGCGCGAAGATGACACAGATGGAAAACAAGATCGTTCTTGCTCGATTTAAAGACGGTTATGGTCCAGTTGGCGCTTACTTCCTACATCTTAAGACGTATACTCAAAACTGTGATGGTGAAGAGTATGAGTCAAAGTGGTTCCCTGCTCTTGCAGAGATGGTAGGTAAAGAATATTTAGATACTGAAAATCAGCATTTCTCACATATGCCGATTCCAACATGTCTACGTAACCATGCATTTATCAATGAGGTTAACTCTGGTAAAGGTCCTATCCACATGGTAACGATGGAAGCCTTCCAAGATCCGCATCTTGAAGAGATTGGCTGGCATAACTTCCTAGGCATGACGGTTGGTCAAGCGGTACTTTGGGCATCAAATGATGTTGATCCAAAGCACGAAAACCCTGAGTTAACAACCTCTGAGCCTTATGTTATGGGATCACACGCTACAGGTTGTGGCGCATGGTGTTCAGGTCCTGAAGACCTTTCTCCTGAAGAGTACTTCTGGGGTTATAACCGTATGACGACAGTCCATGGTCTATTCGGTTGTGGTGATGCTGTTGGTGGAACGCCACATGCATTCTCATCAGGTTCATTCACTGAAGGTCGTTTAGCAGCTAAAGCGGCTATTAAGTATATCAATGACGGCAAAGCAGACGGTATTTCTATCACTGATGCTCAAATTGATAAGCGTCGTGAAGAAATCTACAAGCCGATGGAAACTTACAAGTTATTCCGCAACCATATTACAGCTGGTTCGGTTAACCCTTACTACATCAACCCTAGACAGGGTCTAGATCGTCTACAGAAGATGATGGATGAGTATTGTGGTGGTGTTACAGTAAGTTATATGACCAACTCAAAATTGTTACACATTGGTCTTAAGAAGCTGGGTACATTGGCAGAAGATTGGACAAACAGTATTGCAGCAGAAGATATTCACGAATTACTTCGTGCATGGGAGCTTAAGCACCGTATCTTATCGTCTGAGTCTGTAATGCAACATACACTCTTCCGTGATGAAACTCGCTGGCCTGGTTATTACTACCGTGGCGATCATATGAAGCTTGATGATGCTAACTGGCATGTATTAACTGTTTCTCATCGTGATCCTAAGACAGGAAAGTACACAATGGAAAAAGCGCCTCTTTATCACCTAATTGGTGAAGAAGGGAAGTAAAAAACTAGTTTGTACCTAGTTTATAAAAAGACCAGCAGAATGTGCTGGTCTTTTTTTTACCTTGTTTTTAAGATATACCCTACCCCCTTAAAGAGTATTTGATTAAGTCCAATGACTCAGCTACAAAGCAACGAGTATTACCATCAAGGTCAATACAATTGTTTTTACGCTAAATTCTGATTACTTCATTAGAATCTCCTTAAAGCAGTTTAACCTCGGAATTATTATGAATATTATTGATCTATCTGATGAAGATATATTAAAAGTTGCCAGCCCTTATTGGGATGATCTTGTTAAATACTCCAACAACAAGAACTATGGTGGATTTACCCGTCATTTTGCACATGCAATGAAGCTTGCCGCTAATGAAGTAGAAATTGGTAAGCAATTCGCAAAAAGTGAATTAACAAAAAACCTGACTAAAGAAAGAGACTACCTTGGTATGATTCGTCGTGGCGATTATGTCACTGTCCTTTTCAAGCAAACCAATATGAAAAAGAAAGGTGAATGGCTAGGTCGTTTAGTGTTAGGTTTTGAAGAAGATGAAATAAAAATCTTTGGTGCCACTCTTTTTTAATTAACTAGATTTTTTATTACCATGACAGAAATGATACAAAAAAATAAGTTAGTCGAGCTTTCTTATAAAACAATAGACAAAAAGACAGAAGAAGTTCTGACCTTTGTTGATTATCCCATTGCTTATGTACAGGGTGATGAAAGTTCCGTTTTATCCTCTGATGTGACTGCCGAATTAGAAGGACGATCCGTCGGTGATGTTATTGAGGTGCCTATCGATTGTGATCAATTATATGGACCTAGAGACGAGTCTTTGGTTTTTACTGATGCCATTGAAAATGTTCCAGAGGAATACCGAGAAATTGGCATGACTATTACCATGGAGAGTGAGAAGGGAGACCCTAAAAACTTTATTGTGACTAGAATGGATGATAAGACCTTAACCGTTGATGGTAATAACCCTCTCTGTGGTCGAGAAGTCATCTTTAGGCTTGAAGTGCTTTCTGTACGAGATGCAACAGAAGAAGAAATAGCACTGGGTGGCAAGGTCGATGCTAACCCAAGCTTAGAAGCAATTCTTAATAATTAATACTTTTTGACAGGTCTATAGAATGACAGATAATGCAGTTACCCGTTTTGAAACAGAGCTTTCTGAAGTAAAACAAAAGCCCGTTCCTTTAGTATGGTCTTCACCAAAAGCTAACCTTGGTGCTGCTCTTTTAGACCTGCAATCATCGAATAAAGACAATCTAAAAAAATCAATCAAAGAATTTGAAGAGGCTCTTGAAGGTATTAAGAAAGAAGAAGCCCCACAAGACTGGGGTGCTCTTCAAAATAAGTTAGCGGATGCATTACATGCTTTGGGGCAACAAGAAATCACCGATACAACGGCGATACTTAATGAATCAATGGAAGTCTATAAAAATGCCTTAATGATTTGCAAGCGTCAAGAGAATCCATTGGTTTGGGCTGGGATACTGAACAATATTGCGATGATATTTCAACGGCAAGGTGAGCACTCAAATGGTGTACACACTTTGATGAAATCTATCTCCGCTTTTAATAATGCTCTAACGCTAAGAACCGAAGATGATACGCCATTGGAATGGGCAACTACCCTAAACAATGTGGGTGTCTCACTGCAATTAATGGCAGTCATTAAGCAAGACAATAATATGTTGGAAGAATCACTTAAAGCCTCTGAAACTGCGATTCAAAAGATCAATCCAGAGCAAAACCCTTTAGGCTGGGTGACGGTCATGAGTAATCTTTCTGTTACGCAAAGGATTATTGCAGAACAGACAAAGAATAGTGATAAAGCAAAAGAGTCCGTTGCCAATGCAGAACGCATTGTTGCATTTTTAGCGGATAGTAAGACTGAATACCTAGATTTAGCTAAAAAAGAGCAAGAAATGTCACAGGAGTTACTTGAAAGCTTAGCTAAATAATTGAGTCAAGTTATTGAAACGATATTTTATTAAGGTGATTGTCACAACCAAAATAGGTTAACTAAAAACATGTCAGAAAAAACTTTTTGCCCTTTCTGTGATGGGGATGATGAGAGAATTGTAAAAAATGATTTAGCCTTTGCTATTTATGATACAAATCCAGCGAGCCTTGGTCATGCTTTAATAATGCCTAATAGACATATTGCGAATTACTTCGAAGCGAGTTATGAAGAAAAGATAGCAATGATGGAATTAGTGGATGAGATGAAGCAGGCTATCGATCAAAAACATAAGCCAGATGCTTATAATGTGGGTGTCAATGTTGGTAAAATTGCAGGACAATCAGTTCCGCATATACATATACATATGATTCCACGCTATGAGGGTGATGTTGAAGATCCAAGAGGTGGAGTACGTGGCGTGATACCTGATAAGCAGAAATACAATAGATAGTCTTTGGCTAGCTAATCTACGCGACCTGAGGGTCACGTAGATGGATATTAATATCTTATGGAGCTTTAGGGGTAGTGTACTTTACCTCTGTCTGGAATGATTCCCAGATAAGATCATATCCAACGTAACCTGTTTCAGTTGCTTCTTTTTGACGAGTCTTTAAAAGAGCTGTAGTGCCTTCAGGTACTTTAGGTCTAGTTTTTGCTGGTCCACTCATGTTTCACCTTAATAATAAACTTCCGTGACAGCCACTGTAAAACGCTACAATTGGAAACCATCTCGTTGGTGTCTATTTTTCCATTTTTTATAACAAAAATAAAGTAATAAATAATATTTTGATATGATAATAATCTATATCTATTGCATTAGCCCTTGATTTTAGCTTGATTAACCATTAAGACAGCGAATATATTTCAAATTCAACTTTAAATTTCGTGGCTCTTATAAGGCTAAGTTGACTATTCGATCATTCTGTTAGTGCTTAATTTGATCACTAGACACTATATATAGTAGGTGGTTATTTATGTAGCAAACCATATTTATTAACGGCTTCACTTGTCAACTATTAATTATGCTATATTAGCACAATTAATTAATATTAAGGGTTAATTATCTGTTATAACTTATTGATATATTTGTTAATAACATGATTTTTGATAGGGTCGTTTATTTTCTGTAAATAAAACAAATACTAGAGTAATTATAGGTTTTATCAACACTTATCAACAAAGTTATCCACAGGCTGTTGGTAAGATGTGAATAAAAAATGATAAACCTCTCGATAAGGGTATTGTGTTTCCTTAGGCACTAGTCAACAATAAGCCTAGGACTAGAAATCTTTTCCACATTTATTAGCCTCTTGACTATGCAACTTTCCAATGAAGACAATTTAAGAATGAATGTTTTGCTAGCGCAAGACCTTTATGCGATACGGATTAATGAAGCAACGATGGTGGTATACGCCTTAACAGAGCAAGGTGAGGCGAAGGTGCAACTCAACCCAACCAGTAATGATGATCAATACTTGCGTTGGGTGCGTGAAATGATTGCGAGTAAGGTGACAGGATCACCTGCGGGTTACCCTATTTTCATTAAGCGCTGGACGCGAATGGGACATACAAATAATAATGTAGAGCAGATGTTGCTACTGGGTGAGCCAGAAGCCATTGTTGCCATGGTTCATAGTCCTGCATTAACCCATCAGCTAGCAAAACGAGCATGGTGGGCGCATCCAACGGAAGAAGTTGGACGACGCTTATTGCATTATCCCGATGTGGTGGCTGGTGACTTAGGTAAGGAGCTGGCTGAGTACTTACTAGAGTTTCTGCCTTTTGAAGAGCATCCAAGCAATGTTGTAATAACCATTAAGCTTTGTTTGCAGGGTAAGCTGATTACCTCAGCACAAAAAGAAAAGTTATGGCGTACTGCTCAACGTAAAAATCCCTATTTTGTTGGTTTTTGTTTCTCGAAAAATGATTTACCTGCAAAGCAGTCTGAGCATCCTTGTCTTAATAGGATTGCAAGTGCCAGTCAAGCCCTTAGAAAAAAGGGTAATATCTATGCCAATACTTTATGTGAACTATTAACAGAATCAGGGCAAAACTGGCTGTATACCGTGCAGAAAGCCTTAGCTAAACCTGTTGATCAAGAGGTAGTGATTGCCTTATTTATTGCGCTATCGGAACAAGTTGATATAACCTTTGCAGAGACTCGTGGAGTTCGTGAAATTGAGCGGGCGGCAGAGCGTGTAGAGCAGTATTGTGATAAAGAGAATACAGAGTGCCCTAAAGACTTAGTCCGCTTATTATCCGTGCTGGAAGCGAGAGATATAGCATTACTAAAAAGCATTTTAATGCTTGGACAGCTTGGAGAAGACACTTTAATCCCCATATTTGCAGGGAATGATTCTGTTGGATCCGTCATGCGCCGTCGATTAAAGCCAGTAACTGTACCTTTATTAGCATTGATTAGTGATCTAATGGCATAATCTATTGTATCGTTACTAGATAGGAATAAAACAATGCCTTATTATGTATTTAAAGTGAAGCAAACAACCCCTCTAATTAAAAACCTTGATTTTCAAGGGACAGAAGAAAATTATCGTGAAGCTAGAGTGATTGCTCGTGATATTCGTAAAAACCTACCGCTAGATAGTGGTATTACCGTTAAGATGATTCATGCTGCTAATCAATTGGCCGCAGAAGAAATTTTAATGGAAAAGCGTGAAGACAGCGTTGTCATGGAATGGGAAAAATAATGTCAGTGCGATGGGCTTATTGAGTTATGGATGAAGATGCTTACCGTGCGGTCTATAAGCAAGTTAATCATCGACGCTGTGTGTTTGAAAAAGCATTAAATAATCGTCGTTGTGATTGTGAGAGAAAAGAACGCAAACTCATCGCTACCCGTGAAGCAGTAGGTTGTTTAGGTGACCAAGAATTAGCACAATGTCGTCGGTTTCTTAATATGATGCGTCATAACTCACGTTTTTCACTAAAAGTTGTGACCATTGAAGGTCCTTTGCCACATAATAAAGAATTACAAGTGCAAGCAGGTGGTTGTTTGCAACTGGAATCTTTGCTGGTGAAACAGGGTTTATTGGCGACAGCAGATAATAATATTTTCGCTATACTGACTCTCGCGATCAAATACTATGGCAGTATCGAAACAATTCCGTATAGTGAAATTGTTCGCGGTATTGTTACCTATAAAAGCCGACCTAAACGGAAAACTTAAGCAATGGATCAATACCCCGCCTTTATAAATCTTCGCCAACGACATTCCGTCGTGATTGGCGGTGGTGTTATTGCCGAGCGCAAAGCACAAACCTTACTGGATGCTGGTAGTAAAGTACTTATTGTTGCTCCTGAAGTGACAGCCTCTATTCAACAATGGGCAAATGAGGGCCTTATTACCCTACACTTGCGTCATTATGAGCAAGGTGATATTGATCATGTTCTCGTCGTGATTGTTGCAACCTCTGATACGGTGTTAAATGCTGAAATTGCAAAACAAGCAGATGAGCAAAACACCTTAGTCAATGTCGTTGATAATCCTGCTTTGTGTAGTTATATCATGCCCTCCATTGTTGATCGTTCTCCTGTAACTATTGCTGTTTCTACAGGTGGAGCCTCTCCTGTATTAGCCCGCCAACTACGGATGAAATTAGAAACATTGATTCCATCGAGTTGTGGTTATCTAGCAGGGATTACTGAAGAATATCGTGAACAAGTGAAACAGCGTTTTGCGACAGTTGAAGAGCGTAAACTATTCTGGGAAAGTGCATTACGAGGAAGCTTTGCTGAGCTGGTTTATGCTGGGCGATTAAATGATGCACGTACCTTATTAGAACAGCTTATTCAGCAAGGTAATGCGCGATCTGAAGTCGGTGAAGTTTATCTTGTGGGTGCAGGCCCTGGTGATCCTGATTTATTAACCTTTAGAGCGTTACGCTTAATGCAACAAGCCGATGTGATGGTATTTGATCGTCTTGTTTCAAAAACTATTCTCGATATGGCGAACCGTAATGCCGAACGCATTTATGTCGGCAAAGAAAAAGATAACCATGCCGTGCCACAAAACAAAATTAATGACCTTCTCGTTGATTTAGCACTACAGGGTAAACGTGTTTTACGCCTAAAAGGTGGTGATCCCTTTATTTTTGGTCGTGGTGGTGAAGAAATTGAGACCTTGGCTGAGAAAAAAATTCCCTTTCAAGTCGTTCCTGCTGTTACTGCTGCCGCAGGCTGTGCTTCTTATGCTGGTATTCCACTGACACATCGAGATTATGCTCAGTCCGTTAGCTTTGCTACAGGGCACCTTAAAGACGGTAGTATTAACCTCAATTGGCAACAGCTAGTTCAGCCTAATCACACTATCGTTTTCTATATGGGCTTAACGGGTATTAAAGTTATTAGCAAACAACTTCAAGCTCATGGTATGGCTGGAGATATGCCTGCTGCTTTGATTGAACAAGGCACAACATCGAATCAGCGTGTTCATATTGGTACGGTGGCTAACTTACCAGAATTGGTGAAAACCTCTGGTGTACGAGCGCCGACATTAACCATTATTGGTAATGTTGTTAAATTACATGAAACCCTAAACTGGTATGAGCCAAAGCGTCATGTTGCGGCAACTGAATTTAGTAAAAATGATTAATGATTAAGCCCTCATCGATCAGATTTCAGCTTGTCAAATGACGGATTGAAGTCTAAGCGACAGCTTAATGAGTATTTAAGAAATCAATACAACAGGATAGGGCAGTCTTTAGTCTGTCAAATGATGGACTAAAGTCCAACCTAGCATTTAATAGGAATTCCAATGCAAGAAGTAAAAATAAATATTCAAGATGCCTTCAAGCAAAATCTAAGTGATGGTGGAAGCTGTTCAGAGTCAGAACCTTTTGCCTTACAAGTGATTGATGACAGCATGGAGCCTGAATTTCCTACAGACTGTATTATTATTATTGATCCAACGGGTACAGTCCGTGATAAAAGTTATGTTTTCGCCAAAGACAATAAAGATGAATTTATTTTTCGCCAAGTTCGTGTGAGCGATGGAAAGTATCGTTTAACGGCATTAAAAGAGGGTTATGAATCTTTTGAAATTAAACTTGAACAAATTGAAGGTATTATAACTCAGCGTGCAGGAAAGAAGAGAACAATGCATAAGTGGTATGAATGATTTTAATTCAGCTCATACTGATGATAACTGTTAAATAATAAGGCAGATTCAACAGTGAAGTGCATAACTTGGTAGTTATAAATAGCTTGGTTGCCCCATAATGTCAAACCACTTTTTTAGAAAAAGATAACATTCTTCTCACATAGCATGAAATTCTTTGGCGTAGGGTTATTCCAGCGCCATTTCTTCCGCCTCCTTCCATGATGGTCATATGAATTGAATCTAGACACTTATATAGTGCTTGAATTTTAGGCAAAATGTAGTAAACTGCATTTAAGTGATTAGTGGCTCTAACTGAAATAAGTGAAAGCTATCTAATTCTGTTAGGGCTACCAAGATTAAATTAATTTTCAATAAATTCAAAAGAATATAGTTTTGGCTATACTAACTGTTATGCAGAAGCTGCCTAATAAACTGTTAGGTATTCCATACGCTTACCATAATAATGATAATAAACTGTGTGTCGGAAAAAATTAGTATTTTTAAGTAGCTACTTAGTTGCAAAGAAATAGTTTTTGATTTCTAATTTTTTAAAATGTATTAAATAATGGAGATAGTTCATGAAGAATGAAGTTACGCTAAATGTAAAAGAAGTAAAGACTATATTAGTAGATGCAAATATGAATTGTATTAAAAAAAGCTTATCAAATGATGAGAAAAAACCTGTGAAATCAGAAAAAGATTTTGAACAAATGTTTGGAAGCTGGAGAGAAGCAGATTAACTACTAGAGTATAAATAACTACTTCTCTATATACGACAAAATATATAAAGACTCTATGGGTTTTGGTTATTTCTAATTATACTACAGCTAACAATTAAAAATAATAGCTTGCAGTATATTGTATATAGAGAAGCTACTTATAAATATTGGAATCAAAAATGATTTTTTATTCTAACAAAATAACTTGGATCTATGAAAAAATTAAATTATTTAATTGCTTCACAAATAAAGATATTTACTCTATTGAAAAATATAAAATCAACTCATCTAAACCTTCAGTAAATGGTGAACTTATTTGTTTTATTCCTGTTTTTGGAGAAGAAGAATTAAATAATGATTGGGTTGTTTTTTTTGAAACTCTTGGTTCAAGCAAAAATTTTATAGGTTTTAAACTGTTTATTTATATATTAGGCACTAATGAACCTATTCAGCTAGACCTTCCTATATTTAAACAGATTAAATATTACTGCAAATACCTATCATTAAAATATTACATTTTTCCTTTCAAGTTATATGAAGGTTCAAGTTTTTCAGAATTTGAGTTGTTTTCATTTTATACTAAACAGCAAGTTGTTAATAAATCAAGCTATAAATGTTTAATTGACAATGCTGTTTTTGATTCAAAAGATAGCGTTACCCCTATAAATATCGAGATAACTGACACAACATCAATAAAAAATGGTTTTTATTCTATATTACGGTCTGAAAAAAACCATAAATATGTTTCTTCTTTTTTAGAAGAGTGTACATCATATTCTTTAATTATCAATAGGGCAAAAATAAAAAACTCTGATATAAGAATAAAGAAACAAAACTATAAATTAAAAAGGTTACATTTAATATCTAATAGTTTACAAAAAGTCCCTAATTTTTCTAAACTAATAAATCTTGAGGTTTTAAATTTAACTGCTAACAATATTATGAATGTCATAGCTGGCTCAAACCTTCCAAAAAAATTGAAAGTTTTAAACATATCTAAAAATAGGGCACAAACACTTATTATAGAAGATATATTTCCAGAGTTAGAAAAATTAGTTTTATTTAATAATAACTTTGATTCTTTTTATTTAGATGCTAAATCATTCCCAAGTCTAAAGTATCTGAATATAGGGAGAATAAAAAAAATTAAAGCTTTACCTGAATACATCTATTCGCTAAAAAAATTAGAATTTCTCTGCTTAAGCTATCTAAATATAGATCAACTTGATGAACGGATTTTTTCTATGCCTAAATTAAAATATATTGATATTAGAGGGCTAACTAGCAACCTTACTAATGAAGAAATATGTACAACACTTATAAAAAATGGAATTCGAGTTATATGTTAAACAATTTTTTTACAGATAACCAGTGTAAAGAATTAAAAGAAAGCATAGAAAATAGGCAAGTAAAAAAAATTACTTTAAATAAAGAGACTGTTTCTTTCCTGTTTTCTATAGAAAAGTTAAATAATTATTTAAATAATTCATTACTAATAGATCCCTATGTATCAGTAAATAATTTTAATAGCACGACTAGTAAAAGAGACTTAATAGAAAGAACAACAAATAAATATTCAAATGCTTTAGAAAATGAATTATCTTTAAAAAATATTTTATTTAGAATTGCCAAAGGTGATACCTTAGTAGTAAATAAACTACAAATATTTGATCAAGAAATTAGAGATTTGGCTGATAACTTATCAGAACTATTTTTGGCTGATACGAACGTGAATTTATATTATGCTCATAATAAAACTACAGGTATAAATCTTCATTTTGATTATAAGGATGTCCTAGCTATTCAAACACATGGTACAAAACATTGGAAAATATACAATAAGGAGAAAGCTTATACTAATGAAACAATTGATAAACAGAAAAAACCTGATATTGATAATAAAAAAGACTTTATAGATATAACTACTACAGCAGGTGATTTACTTTTTATTCCAAAAGGAGTTTGGCATTATGCCTTTACAGAACAAAATAGTTCGATCCATCTCTCTTTAAGTTTAAATCCCATTAAATTAAAAGAAGTAATAGCTGAAATTATTGACAACAATTTCCCAGAGATTGGGGAAAAGCCTCTTTATAATTTTACAAAGAAATCTCTCCAAAAAAATATAGATCACCTTTGTAAATTAATAAAGGAAACTAAGATTGATAATGACCTTCTTAGCTGTATTGAAAGAAAAGCTATTAAGACTAAATACAAAATAGAACTAGAGTAAAGCTTTGATGAACCAAGTATATGTTTTATTAACGAAAGGATGCAATTTAAAGTGCTTTTATTGTATTCGAGATTATTCAGTAAAAAATAATAATAAAGTTTCTTTAGAGAATTTTGATCATGTTTTTAAGGAAATTTTGAAAAATTTCCCCTCAGCAGTTCAGTTAATACTTTCTGGTGGTGAGCCAACAATATTGAAAAACTTTCATGAAGTTTTATCATTGGCTTCTCAATATTTTGAAAATATTATTATTAATTCAAACGGTACAACTAATTATTTTTTGACGAGCTCTTTTTCTGAATTAATAGAGAATATACCAAAAATAAGTGTTCAAATTTCTATTGATGGGGATGATGTTTTTCATGACTTAATAAGAGGAGAAAGCTCTTTTAATAAATCAATATTAACAATAGAAAAATTATCACAACTTAAAAAATGTGAGGTTATTATTTCAACTACTGTAACCTCAGTTAAATTTAAAAATGAGTTTCTTTCTCTTCAGAGTAAATTAATTAAAGCTGGCTTTAAGAGATGGAATATAAAAAGAGTATCTTATGCTGGAAGAGCTAAAGATAGCAGTCACTACCTTAGCACAGAAGACTGGAATAATTTAGTTGAGTACATCCAAGAACACAAACTTCAAAAAAACATTTTTATACAAAAACAATTTGATTTTAAAGTATTGGATTTAATTTCAGATAAGCAACTAAATGAAATAAATACAGTAAAAAATTGTGGATCAGGGACTCAGAAAATATACATATACCCAAACTTAGATGTTTTAGCATGTACTTGTTATGAACATTTACCTTCTGGTAATTTAAATGAGTCAAGCTTAGAAGAAATACTTAAATCTAAAGTTCATAAATCAATTATAACAGATACTATTAATAATAAAACATGCAATAGTTGTCGCTACAAATCAAAATGTAATGGAGGCTGTTTAGGCTCTGGATATTCATCGGTTGGAATGCTCGGCATTGCTGACCACAAATGTCCTAAAATTATAAATAATGCAGAAAATAACCATCAATATTCAATTCTTAACTTTCATAGCGACAACAATCCTGCCTTGGAAAAGTCTATGAAATCTGATCCCGACACCATATCAGCAAGAGAAACCAGACACCCTATTACATTTCCCACGTAGGTCTTATGCTACTGGATTTCAGGTTTTATGTGACTCTAAGTAAGCTTATATTAATATTTTATAATATAATAAAATATTTCAGTTTGTTGACATTGATCAAAGGTTACGGGATTATCATTGCATAAGTGTGTAGTTTTTTCTAAACACTTAGAACAAGACAATCCCCAACGCTAGGTGGATGGAGGCTAAGGTAGTAATATTTTGACACCCTGCTATAGTCCAAAGCTCATCATATAGACCTCTATCTATTATGATGGGCTTTTTTTTGTCTTGATCATTGACCAAGAGAATGACTTAAAGTCCTCTGCAATACCTCTGGATCAAAATCACTAACCAGCACCGCTTCCCCTAAAGACTTCATTAATACCAAACGCAATACACCATTAATGACTTTCTTATCAATCGCCATAATCGTATTAAAGTCTTCAATCGTCATTGTTTTAGGGGGTTGTATTGGTAAACCTGCGGCTTGAATAATATGCTCACAATACGCTATATCATCAGCACTTAGCCAGCCAAGTTCCATGGATAATTGTGCTGCCATTTGCATTCCTGCACCCACCGCCTCACCATGTAGCCACTCACCATAACCCATTGCATTTTCAATAGCATGACCAAAAGTATGCCCTAGATTAAGCAAGGCACGAACCCCTGCTTCCTTCTCATCATCAGCAACCACTTCAGCTTTAATCTCACAAGAGCGATGAATAGCTTGGCGGAGCAAGGTTTTATCACGTTGCATCAATGCTTTCATATTGTCATTAAGCCAGTCTAAAAAAGGTCGATCCCAAAGTAGACCATATTTAATCACTTCTGCCATACCTGCTGAAAACTGGCGATTATCCAAAGTATCCAAGCTATCAATATCGATAATAACCACTTGAGGCTGATAAAAAGCCCCAATCATATTCTTGCCTAAAGGGTGATTAACACCTGTTTTACCACCAACAGAAGAATCAACTTGTGATAATAAGGTCGTGGGTATTTGAATAAAATTAACACCCCGTTGATAACAAGAAGAAGCAAAGCCCGTAATATCACCGACTACACCTCCCCCCAAAGCAATTACCGTGGCGGTACGATCACAACGGTGTTCAAGCATCGTCGTGAGAATATCCTGCATAACCTCCATATTTTTATATTGCTCACCATCAGGTAGCACAACATCGACCACATCATAATCACTTAAATGCGCTTTAACACGCTGACTATATAAAGGTGCAACCGTCGTATTGCTGACAATGACCACTTGCTTACCATGAATATGAGGAAGTAATAAATTGGGATTATCTAACAGCCCAGAACCAATATGAATAGGGTAGCGACGCTCGCCTAAATCGACGACTAATGTTTGCTTACTCATTAACACAATCCTTCTATTTGTTTTAGGTAACGTTTTATTTGTGACAGAGTCGTACTAACATGCTGTCTTCCTGTTGGAATAATAATATTAGCCGTTTCGATATAATAAGGCTCACGCTGGATGAAAATATCCGTTAATGTTTTGAGAGGGTCCTCAGTTTGCATTAATGGACGTGCTTTATCGTGTTTGATTCGTGAATAAAGCTGAGCGGGAGAAGCTTTAAGATAGACAACACAGCCAGACCCCATAATTGCTTGACGATTAGCCTCACGTAATAAGCTCCCGCCACCCGTAGCAATAATACATCCCTCCATTTCACAAAGCTCAGCAATAATTGACTCTTCTCTATCACGAAAACCTTCCTCACCTTCTATTTCAAAAATAGTCGATATATTAACGCCTGTTTTTTCTTCAATCTCACGATCACTATCATAAAAAGGACAGTGTCGTTGACGTGCTAGTGCTTTACCAATAGTGGACTTTCCTGCGCCCATTAACCCTGTGAGGATAATATTATTCATGTGATCTTTCAATATGACATTTTTATGAGTATGTAGGTTATGCCAGTTGTTAGGTTGTTAATCAAGTGTTTGCTTGAGAAACTTATAAGTCACGTTGTGTTTGCCCACTTTCTCTTTGTTCGTGGGCAATTTGCTTGATGACTTTAATACGTTTCTGATGTAGCTGTTCCTTAATCTGTATCCCTTTAAAACCAGCGGAAATAATCGCTTTAGTATCAACTTTGGCACAAGCATCAGCTAATTTTTGATAA
This sequence comes from Thiotrichaceae bacterium, assembly GCA_023144895.1. Taxonomy (GTDB): domain Bacteria; phylum Pseudomonadota; class Gammaproteobacteria; order Thiotrichales; family Thiotrichaceae; genus HyVt-477. The sequence continues at coordinate 5,255 of JAGLEV010000027.1, read as the reverse complement.
TATTTTTGCTGTGGATATTGGCGCTCTTCAAATCCTGTACGACCACGAGTATCTGCCTTGCAAGCAGTTAAAAGTGCAGAAAAACGGTCAGGTTGACGAAAAGCATCACAAGATTCTAACACCTTGAGTAGAGTCTTAGGCTGTAGCTCAAAGGCTTTATGGATGTGTGTGTGATAGCGTGCCGTCAGTTTAGCAAGCTGAGCATATTGCTTTGGAATACGATATTGCTCACATAATGGTATGAGTAAATAATAACTACGCTCCTCATGACCATGATGACTGGGCAGAATCTCTTTCTTTGTTGTTCCCTTACCAAGATCGTGAGTCAGTGCTGCAAAACGAATAATAGGATTATCACTTAATCGACAGGCTTGTTGAAGCACCATCATGGTATGAATACCCGTATCGACTTCGGGGTGCCACTGTGGGGGCTGTGGTACACCAAAAAGACGGTCAATATCAGGAAACAATACTTTTAATGCACCACACTCACGAAGTACTTCAAAGAAAACTTCAGGATGTGGCTCAGTGAGTGCTTTCTCTGTTTCTTGCCAGACACGTTCAGCAACGAGTGCATTCACTTCACCATTAGTCACCATCTTTTTCATTAGCTTAATCGTAGGTTTGGCAACAGTAAAACCTAAGCCAGCATAACGTGCTGCAAAACGAGCCACCCGCAATATACGCACAGGGTCTTCAGTAAAAGAATCAGAGACATGACGTAATAATTTATACTTAATGTCATCTTGACCACCATGGTAATCATAAATCTTGCCATTATCGTCTTGCGCCATCGCATTAATAGTTAAATCACGACGCATTAAATCTTCTTCCAGCGTGACTGTGTGGCAACTATCGAAAGAAAAACCGTGGTAGCCCTTAGCTTGTTTGCGCTCAATACGAGCTAATGCATATTCTTCATTAGTTTTAGGGTGTAAGAAGACAGGGAAATCCTTACCGACAGGGCGAAAACCTTTGGCAAGCATTTGCTTCTCTGTTGCTCCCACCACAACCCAATCATGATCCTTAACGGGACGATTCAATAATTGGTCACGAACAGCACCACCTACAAGTAAAATACGCATATTAACGAGTCATCTAAAAGATAAAAAATACAGGTGAGCATAGCTGTTATTAAAGGATTTGTTAACTATTTATTGGCACTGCTTAATTTACATTAGCAGTAACTTATGTGGATTGACCCTATAGAAAAAGTGTGATGATATTGACAAAAATTTAATATAAATATAAATATAGAGATAATTAATATTATACAGCGCAAAACAAAGGAGAAAAAATTATGGCTCATATCGTAGTACTTGGCTCAGGAACAGGTGGTATGCCCGCAGCTTATGAACTTAAAGATGAACTCGGTTCAGAGCATAAAATTACGGTAATTAATGAACGTGATTACTTTCAATTTGTACCATCAAATCCTTGGGTCGGTGTTGGTTGGAGAAAGCGTAGCGATATTACCTTCCCCATAGAGAAGTACTTGACTAAAAAAGGTATTCATTTTATTGCACAACGTTGTGACAAAATTGATGCTGATAACAATAAACTTGAGCTAGCAAATGGTGAAACGGTTGAATATGATTATTTATTAATTACAACCGGTCCCAAATTATACTTTGAAGAGCTTGAAGGTTCGGGCCCTGATGCAAACTCTCATTCTGTTTGTTCTGTCACTCATGCTGAAGCCTTTTATGAAGACTACAAAAAGATTTTAGCAAAAGGCAGTGGTACCATCGTTGTTGGAGCCGCGCCTTTCGCTAGCTGTTTTGGTCCTGCCTATGAATTTGCCTTTATTGTTGATACCGATCTTCGAAAACGCAAATTACGTGACAAAGTTCATATTAAATTTGTTACTTCTGAGCCATATATTGGTCATCTTGGTTTAGGAGGTGTGGGGGACTCTAAAGGAATGCTTGAGTCTGAAATGCGTAATCATCATATCCAATGGGTGACCAATGCAAAGACGACTAAAATTGATGCAGGCAAGATGTTTGTTGATGAACTAGAAGATAATGGTGAGGTGAAAAAGCAGCATGAAATTGATTTCGATGTCGCGATGATGCTACCTGCTTTCTTTGGTGTTGATGTAGTGGCTGCGGTTAAAGGCTTATGTAACCCACGTGGTTTTGTTATGGTTGATGATCATCAATGTAATCCAACCTATAGAAATATCTACTCTGCGGGTGTTTGTATTGCGATTCCACCCGTTGAAGCAACGCCTGTTCCAACAGGCGCTCCAAAGACAGGTTATATGATTGAGTCAATGGTAACCGCTGCGGTGCATAATATTCATGCTGAATTAGAAGGCAAAACACCAAGCGCAGAGGGTTCTTGGTCTGCTTTATGTCTCGCGGATATGGGGGATACTGGAGCGGCATTTTTAGCAGTACCTCAGTTACCACCAAGAAATATTGCTTGGTTTAAGAAAGGTAAGTGGGTTCACCTTGCGAAGATTGCTTTTGAAAAATACTTTATCCGTAAGATGAAAAAAGGTGATTCAGAGCCATTTTACGAGAAAAGCATGCTTAAAATGATGGGTGTGACTCGTCTAAAATAAGCCAACTTAGAACGTCATAAAAGAGCAACAGGATAACACTTGTCGCTCTTTTTTTTTGGGGTATGATTATCCAATGAAGATGAAAATAAAAACAGATCGTGTCCAATCTATTGAATGGGCATTGCAAGAAGATAGGGGCAGTGGTGATGTGACGGCTGACTTGATTCCTGCTGATGCACAATCGAATGCAAAAATATTGTGTCGTGATGATGCGGTTTTATGTGGAGTAGCATGGGTTGATGAGACTTTTCACCAAGTTGATGCGGGTATTAAAATTAATTGGTATTACCAAGACGGTGATCATATTAAAGAAAATACAATATTATGTGATATATCAGGTCATTCCCGTGGCTTACTGAGTGGTGAGCGTGTGGCGCTTAATTTCTTACAGCTCTTGTCGGCAACCGCGACTTTAACCGCTGTTTATGTGAAAGCCATTGCAGAATCAAAAAGTCAGATTCTCGATACCCGTAAAACAATACCAGGGCTAAGAACAGCACAGAAATATGCTGTAACCTGTGGCGGTGGAGTGAATCATCGGATAGGTTTATATGATCGTGTCTTAATTAAAGAAAATCATATTATGGCGGCGGGTTCTATTGAACAAGCCGTTAGCCAAGCGAAGCAATTACATAAAACACTATTGATTGAAGTTGAAGCTGAAACAATGGATGAATTCGCTCAGGCACAAGCAGCGGGAGCCGATATTATTATGCTTGATAACTTTAGTTTGGAAAATATGCGTATTGCTGTGGCGGAGAATGCTTTAAATAAAGGCAAGATAAAGCTTGAAGCCTCGGGTGGTATTAACCTAGAGACTATTCAAGCCATTGCTGAAACAGGTGTCGATTATATTTCTATTGGTGAGATTACTAAAAATATTACGGCAGTTGATTTATCGATGCGGATAGAGAGTTAGTTCTTTTTTTGGGGTTGAGGGCGTACAAACGTCATTTGTTTATCATCAGAATATTCAGCAGAATAGCGATAGCCTGCCATTTCAAAGCCTTTAATCCCCTCTACCGTTTCTATACGGTGACGGATAATGTAATCGGTCATCATGCCACGAGCACGTTTAGCAAAAATAGCAATAATCCGAACTTTACCTTCTTTTTCTTCTTTAAAAGTAATGGTTAATAATTTAGCTTTTAGTGCTTTGGGTTTAACTGATTTAAAATATTCATTAGATGCAAGGTTAATTAATACTTTCTCTTTATGCCCTTCTAGCGCTTGATTTAACTGCTCAGTAATTATCTCACCCCAAAACTGATATAAGTTATCACCACGAGGATTCGCTAGTTTAGTTTTCATCTCTAAACGATAAGGTTGCATAAGGTCTAATGGGCGTAAAGCACCATACAGTCCAGATAACATCCGCAAGTGATCTTGTGCATAGTGAATATCCTCTTCACTAAATTGCACTGCTGAAATACCAGTATACACATCGCCCTTAAAGGCAAAGAGTGCTTGCTTTGCATTGGTTAGAGTAAAAGGTGTGCTGAATGTTTGAAAGCGTTGGTGATTAAGCTTAGCAATATTTTCACTAACGGTCATTAGCTCTCGAATGGCTTCAATAGTAAGCTGTCGTGCCTGTTTATTAAGAATGAGAGTGTTGTCCAGTTGTTCTGGAATAGTGAAATCAGCAATAGGAGCAGGGCTGTCGAAATCTTGCCCTTTTGAGGGTGATAGAGTGATAAGCATGGTTTATTGTATCGCTCTGTTCACTGCTAATGCAAATTCATTTAATAAAACCTGAAAGCTTTGTGGTGTTTATACCCAAGGGTTTTACAGCATTCAAATTCTGGGGTACGTGTAATCATATTAGGTCATTAATTGTCGTCATCTATTACATACACTAATACCACCATATACTTCACATCCTTTATTTAAACAAATAGACCATAGTACGCTTTTGCTCCCTCCAGCAACCATGTGCCAATGGTGTCATTGATTATAGGAAGTGTTAATAATGACCATAATCCCCAAAGCATGAAAGCAGGCAATAAAAAGAAGCCAACTACAGGGGTAATACTGAGGTAAAGCCATGCCAGTATTGTTTTGTGTTTATCCGTTTCAATATCTTGTACTAACCAGCGTCGCCATGTTCTAGGTAGCCAAAGGGTGGCAACTCCACCTACTAGTGCGAAGTGAATAAGAGTGGGCAATAAGGTAGATAACAACATAAAAATTATCCAAAAGTTCTCTTTATAGTTTTCGTTAGCAAGGCTAGTGAATATGACATTCAAATCAATTATAATCTCTCCTGTCAGAATATTTGTCACTCCAATCACAGAGATCAAGCTAAGGGAAATCAGTAGTAAAAAAACCATCGCTAGGATTAAGTCCAAAGCAGCCCATAATAAGGCTTGACTCATACGGTGATGACCTTTACAGATAGAGGTTAATAAGCCCCGTGTAAAACCAAGAGATAGCCAATCTAAACAGGCATTAATAATAGGTAATAAGACAAACATTAATAATAAAATAGAAAGTCCTGCCTCTTTAATAAAGATCTGAGCCATAAGGACAGATAAGAGAATAATGAGAGTATAAAGAAGCCAAAATATTGCTAGTTTTTGTTTGTTTTTTGCCCATTGCTGGCTAAGTTTAGCAATGATGAATACTATCGAAGCAACCGCAAACGTACCGATAACCGCAGTCGCGCCCGCGCCCGCAAACGCAA